>NZ_JAMPKG010000027.1:0-87304 GCF_039962015.1 Trichocoleus sp. AS-A1
GATCACTTTCTGACGAAAGTCGTAACTGTAAGGTTTAGGCACGGCAGAGCAAACGGTAACAAGTCACAATTACACCTTCATTCTACGTCCTAACCATCTTGGCGGTTGCTATAACAGCTCAACGGTGAAAAAACCTTGAGGGATGGCAATCAGCGCTGCAATTATCACCGAAATTGGCAGGTGCAAGAATACGCGCGGGTCGAGCGTTCCCGGAGCATAATGCAGGGGAAGTAGAAATACGGGAATGCACAACAGCCAACCGATTCCCGCCAGAAGCATTCCCCACCACGGCAGATTAATCGCTAGTTGTCTCGCTTTAATCAGATGCTCGGCTCTCAAGGGTTGGTGGTGCAGAATCTGCTGTAAAGGGTGCTGTAGCGACAGCACAATCTGCACCCACAGGAACAGCGCGACTGGGTAGACGACAACGTTGTAAACCAACAGAGTATTGACAAAGACTCTATTCTGCGCGGGAGTCAGCAGCGATTGAATCTGGGTCAGGTTGTACCAGATATTAAATGCACTGCCAATCAACTCGGCAGCGAGTGGCGCACAGGCAATCATCCCTAGACGATAAAGAATGAGCCAGTTTAATTGACTCCTATCAACCAATCCATAACGGGATGCCATGTCCGCCTCCTTGATGGGGAAAGCCAATCGTTGTTGGCATGGTTTTACAGCGATCACTTCCCGGCTTCTGGTTTTACCGATTCCTACGGCAGTGTGTCTTACTCATCATTGTGCGAAAAAGATAAGTATTTCAGTGATTTCTTACCACTATGCTTTACAAATTGAGCTGTTTCCGGGGCATTTTCAGATGAACTGACAAACTCAGCCAATTTTTTAGTCGGGGAGGAATTATTACCCAATGCCTCGCCTCTATGAGATGCCAAGATGAGCCAGATGCATTGCCATGTCCCAATGGCAATGCCGTGTCCCTACGCTCATTGGGATGAATCGCAATTTCACAAAAAAGCCTTCTATAAAGAAGGCAGAATCTCACTGATGAGTAAGCAGTTCTTGAGTGGTAGATAGATTTATGTATAGCGATTGTTCAAGGTGGGTTTCCAGTCGCTTTTTTGAGCGAACCTTATTTGAGGTAGCTCAAATGAGTGACATTCACTTACGCGATCGCTTAGTAAAAAAAATGCCCTCTCATCTCTTCCGCTGAAAGGGCATCGTCTAACTGATGGGTGTGAGAAGGGTTTTCACCATGCTTCTTAAAAACAAGCATAAGTCGGCAATGTGACAGGGGTATGACAAGTAAATAGCAATGCTGCGATCGCTGTTGCTCGTCTTGCCCTCGTTCCTCTAAAACAACCAAACCGTGTTATTTACAAACTCAACGATGGACAACCAGAACCGAGCAGGGGGCATGATGGAGGACGTAATTGCTGACGCTACCGAGAACTAACTCACCAATTGCAGAACGACCCCGACGCCCCATTACGATGAGATCGGCACCCCAAGTTTGGGCTAAGTCACAGATGTTTTCACCCCGACTGCCAAGGCTTTGGGTGAATTCGGTACTAATTCCTGCCTTCGTTGCTTCATCTGCACGCGATCGCAGTAGCGCCAAGTATTGACTTTCAAATGCATCCCACTGCTGTCGATAGTCGCTTGGGACATCATCGCGTCGCCAAGGATAGTAATCCAGACCCGGCATTCCTGGAATCCCCGGACTGCCCTCTTCATTCGCAGATAGGACGTGCAATAGCATCAGACTGGCATGGAACGCTTTCGCTAAGGATACGGCTTCATCAAAGACTTGCTTGCCGATTTCAGAGCTATCCATTGCCACGAGAATTTTGTAAAACATACACCAGTCCCAACCTGTTTTTGTTGCCAGAATGCAGCACTTCTTGACCAGCGAAGCCTGGATGTTTAGCTCTCCTTGCGGTTCGGGCTATGACTACCAGTTCCTCCATTATCAGAGGTGCAGATGATACTCTTCGACCAAATTAGTCGAGACTGGGCAGGAATGCCAAAGAGCAACTGGTCTAGCGCTTTGCTTGTTTGGTAGCCGAGGACTAGCTTTCCCAACCCGGGTATCGTTGCCAATCCCAGTCGCGATCGCTATCCATAAAAAAATGCCCTCTCATTCCTTCTGCTGAGAGGACATCGTTCTTTAACTGATGGATATGTCAGAAGCAATTACCCTATGCCTACATAAAGTTTACTCATGCAAATGTGACATCAGGGTGACAACTACATAGCAATGCTGCGATCGCCAATTACCTACCGTGAAGATTGTTTAATTTGATACCGTTTTTCCCCGGAAAAGCTTGTGAAATCAGCGTCCCGCAACGATCCTCTACCTTTCCTTTAGTTGATCCCAGCCCCACTGGTAGGGTTAAACACACTTTACTAGAATTAGCAACACTAGCAGTAGTGGAGTGAAGGGGCTACACTCAAACTAGCATTGCTCGTGGCAGCACTCTTCGCGCCGAGGTCTGAAAATGGTGAACACTAGCGCGGTCGCTCTCAAACCCTGCATCTCACCCAAACTGGTTGAGCAGTTTCCGGTTGGGTGTCGAGTCAGGCGCTTGGACTTTTGTACGGAAGGGGTAGTGGTGAAATACGAGGCGGGCGATCGCATAGGCTACACAACGGATGATGGGTGGTATGACTTTCCTCATCATTCCCAGCTCCAACGGATTGATGCGGATGAGGTGGATTGGTAAATAGCACAGACTTGTCAGGGGTAGGCGAACGCCTCGCTTTGAAGACACGCGATCGCGTCTACCCAAAAGAGTCGCTCATAGCGTTTTTGCCGCCACTTTAATGGCTGAGAAATTGCTGGATGTAGCTAGCCAAACTTTGTTGTAATTGCCAGTCAGTGCTAGGAATCGGAGTTAAATAAAATCGCTGTCCTGATAAAAGCGTCAGAGTAAGCCGGTAAAAGCGAATTCCTCCTAAGTTAGATTCTTCTACTTGAACGTCCGTAATCTTGTCAATTGAATAACCCGTTACTTGAGTTCCCAGCCAACCTTTTTGTTTGAGAATTACTCGATTGAGATGTTTATCAAACCGGCAAGTCTTCACCGGACTTCCAAACATCATCAAGTTAGCGCAAAAAATGCAGAACAATCCAAAAAAATCAATCGGCCAATTGGAAGAGATAAAAACGAGAAGCCCTAAAACAGCGGTAAAACTACTCAGTATCCAAATGCCAACTGGGCGTTCTCGCAGGGTGAGTAATGTAAAAGTTTGCTGAATTACCTTCATCGGTTTAGCTGTGGATGCGATCGCACCTCAAGAGCAGATTTGCTCTTGCTACTGTCATAGGTCACGCCTGACAAGAATAACCAAAACTGCTGCCACGAATCATAAAAAGCAAAAATCCCACTTCCCAACTCGACGCAAGTCGATGTCTTGACGCGCCATAAACCCATCATAAGACTGCCAACTTAAGTTGGGACAAACCTTCTCGACCAAGCTGTCTCTGGTTCCTGGGAGCGAATCAAGGAGCCACTCAGTAGTTTTTACCACCTCCTGCTAATGGGTGACCAACAAGCGGGATATTGAAATATCCAGTTGCATGAACTGAGCGTGCGAGGTGGAAGGGAGAACGCTTTGGTTAGTTTGGAATAGTCAAACACAGGAATTCCAAGAGACTTAAGCCATGCTTGCTAAAGAATCAACTCAAATATCAGTCAAACCAGCTCAACTCAATAAGCCCGTACTGCAAATAGGGAACTCTGGAGCCGCAGTAAAAGAATTACAACAACTATTAACTAAAAGGTTTGCTTATAACGGAGCTATCAACGGAAACTTTAATGAAGAAGTCGAATTTGCCGTTCTTGTTTTTCAAAATTGGATGTTTCTCAAAGAAGATGGCGTCGTGGGTCAAATGACCTGGCAAGCTCTCTACAGCGGCGCTCCCGTAAATATGCCAGTGCTGAAACGAGGCGCTAAAGGTGAGATAGTCATCACGCTTCAGAGTGTACTGTCTTTATCTGGTGATTTTGATGAAGAAGTGAATGGAATCTTCGGACCCCACACTGAAGCTGCTGTGAGATCCTTTCAACTGCGTAGTGGTCTATTAGCAGACGGAATTGTGGGCGAAAAAACCTGGTACGGGTTGAGTAAGGTGCGTCAACAAATCGGGGGGTGTTGAGCCGGTTGCGTGGATACACTTTTCAATACTTGCACGTTTCAAGCGATCGCTAGCCGTAGATTTTGACCTGGCGACGCCACCCGCTGAATTCTCCCAAACCGCTCTCCTGCTTGCGAATGTGATGCACCTCACACTCACCATCCGAGGTGCATCACGAGGGGTTCCAAAGTTCTGTCACCTAAATCTTTTTAAACAATCACTTTTGCTTGCGGGTTGAATCACGATTCGCCATAGTATTTTCACCGATATTTAGGGCATTAAGTTCCCGTGCCCTAATGATGATCCCACCGAGTCAACCCCAACCCTCAGTAACATCCAACATCCTTGATACTGACGTTAAAGAAGTTCCCAGCCAATATAAAGGCTGGTCAATTAGCACAAAAGTGATTGATGGAAAGCTATGGTTGCGTTGGCAACATCCCCAAGAATCCTTCCCCCGGTTTGGGTGTCCTGTAAACGAAGCTAGCCTTGCTTCAACCATTGGTCATGTGCGATTCCTCATCGATCTCGCCATCAAGTTGGAGTCAGGAGTGCCCGCGAGAAAGCCTTTGACATCAAATGACTCAAATTTCTCCGACCGGATAGAGCGATCGCTTTTTCGGGTTGATTATATGGATGGAGATTCACCACTTGCATTTGTAGGCTGAATTTCACTGACGATTTCATAGAAAGCAGTGGTCGGCGCTTCCTCAAACAAAGGATTCATCTGATTTAAGATGGCTTGGTATGCCTCGCTTTGATTGGCTTGCATATCTTCGATACTCTCCCAAAGAATAATAGCGATTCCTCGGTCAGTCCCCGGTTCTTGCAGTAAGTACGACCCCTTAAAGCCGTGCGTGTACGTTGAGACAGCTTTTTCATAGAGTTGCTCAGCCTCATCAAATTTGCCAGGTTTGAATTCTCCAATCGCAACATAGGCAAATTTGTGCTTTAAAAAATCTTGAAACTCTGTCATGGTTTCCTCCTAGAAGCTGGGGTTATCGCGGTTTTGTCGGGGCTAAGCCTACGGTACGCTAATGGGTTGAAGGGAGAACCGCTTGATTGATGCGATCTGCTGAAAGCAGCAGCGCTTCGCTATCGCGCCCTTCATCCTCGATCATTGATCGGGAATTTGCTTGATGTAGGCTTCGGTATAAAGGGTTAAACTACCCTCTTGTACATCCATCTCCTTAATGCGGATTGCCATCCCCTGGAGGTCAAAATAGGGCAAGTTTGCCAGTTCTCCTAACTTCTCCATCAAGGCGATCGTGAGTTCCAGTGAAATGCCTTGTCCAGGATTACAGCTAAACCCCTCCAACAAGATTGGCGTTGAAGAAGTACGCGGACGCACTACGGCGGCGAAACCGACTTGTCGAGCCTTATCCACGTCATGCAGTAGCATTTTTCCACTGAATTCCATCTTGCCCTCACCCGGCAGATGCATTTCCAGTTCTTGCGGTTCCAAGGTCACGATTTGACCATCCGCATTCAACTCCATGCTTTGAAACTTGCTGCGGATGTAGTCTGAGTTTAAAGCGCGGTTGATATCTTGTTCGGTGAGGACAACACGGGCAGTCGCGTCTAGCGGATGGTTCAGCTTAATCTGCCCGAAAATCGCGTCAAAGAGATTGATCGCAATATTATCGGCGTGCAATTCCATTTCCTGCACGCGAATATCTTTCTGAATCGCCAGACCCCGACCTTCAACCGAAACTGAATTAGCCTTTCCTTGAGCCATCTTCAGCAAATCGGTTCGGACATCTACATTGATGTTCTCTACGCTATCCATCTGGCTAGATAACCCCATTTCGACAGCCTGGGAGAGGGCCTGCTCCTCTAGGCGTGGCTCGTCTGTCATAGTGCTTAATCTCAAGAAGTGTGCTGATACTGGTTACTCTAGACGCTCATCACTCAGCAGCGTATCTGCATCTCGGAATAAACAAAATGTAATAAATCATCTAGTCCAATATTTTTTGGCTCTGACAAACCTAACCCCCAACCCGTTCCCATGCAGGGAACGGGAGCCAGAGCCATTTTCACAGTTCCTCTGGGGATTGGAGAGGGTTTGGGAAGAGGTAAAACGCTCCATCCATTCCCGATCTCAAAGTATTGCCTACCTGCTTATCAGTCTAAATGTGTCGTTTCTGGAGACAAGATAAGCCATGAATCTGGGCTGTAGTTCGTTGTTGAAGGATTTTGACAGATATGAAAAAGCGCCTGGGAGTCTTGCCGTGTTTCGACCCCAGACGCTTTTTCTTCTAAACTTGCTCCTCACACAACTAAAGAATATCGCTTGTTCAATCGAGCCAATACTCTAATACGTGACACTTGATCAACTGACACGCGCTAGATAAAAATCTTTACATTATGGTTGATGAGCGCCCAGACGGAGGAAAATCGCTCGGCGGCTACAATATTAAGCTGGTCTCTGGGAGCTGGTCTCTGGGCGATCGCTCTTTTGTAACGTGACACACCCAACACATTCCAGGTTTCCGAAGCGTCGGTCATCTTTACAATCCCCGATCGGGATTCATCTAGAACAACCGACGCCATCCCTGAGTATCAGACCCGATTTAGGAATTTTAGGTGTATTCAATTTGAAGGAAAACCGCGAGAACTCCGAGAATTGCCACCCCAACAATGGTTTCCCGTTGCTCATCCCAAAGACGGCGCAAGCCATAAAAAACATAGGTAAAGGCTGCACGGCGTTCTCGTCCGAGTTCAGCCATCAGCAATTGAACTTTAGCATCTACCTCTTCAATCGAGACTTCGCCCTTTTCATAGGCAGCTTCTAACTGATCTAATTTGCGCCAATATTCTTTGGTTGCTTCAAACAGGTTAGGCATCATAACTTAAAGGTGTATTCTTTTATTGTTAACTTATGTGAATTAAGCTAACGCGCCTGTCTGGGTGGTTGTGTCTATAAAGGGGTAGAACCCGATTGTCTATAAATAGGTAGAACCCTGGTTGCGTGAGTCTTCAAATCCCTAAATGGGAGAGTCCTTCGGCGGGAAGCGATCGCTTCTCTTATCGGCTGACCAGATGCAGCTTCTGGCGATCTGAGATCGCGGTAAACTCAGATGTTGCACCCGATTCCTTTTTTCTAACTTCCGGAGTTAATTACCTTGGGCATAGAACTACGCAGTTACGTATTTCTAGACAGCTTGCAGCCTCAGCACGCAGCTTACATGGGGACGGTAGCACTAGGGTTCTTGCCATTGCCAGGAGATACGTCGCTGTGGATTGAAATCTCACCGGGCATTGAAATTAACCGGATTACTGATGTCGCCCTCAAAGCTGCCTCTGTACGTCCAGGGGTGCAGGTGGTCGAACGACTATACGGGCTACTAGAAGTGCATTCCAGCCGCCAAGGGGAGACGCGGGCGGCGGGTAAAGCCATTTTGGAGGCGCTGGGAGTGCATCGAAATGAATGTCTCAAGCCGCACGTCGTTTCTAGCCAGATTATCCGCAACATTGATGCTCACCAAACGCAGCTAATCAATCGCACGCGGCGAGGACAGCTACTTCTGGCAGGGCAAACGCTTTATGTATTAGAAGTTCAACCTGCTGCTTATGCAGCACTGGCGGCGAATGCGGCGGAGAAAGCGGCGGCAATTAACATCTTGGAAGTGCAAGCTGTGGGAAGCTTCGGACGCCTCTATTTGGGCGGAGCAGAACAGGATATTCTGGCGGGTTCTGCGGCGGCGTTGGTGGCGCTAGAAGGCGTGCCTGGTCGTGAAAATCCTGCTAGTTGGCGTCAAGAATAGCGAAAGGATGGGGATGACGAGGGAGAGAAGGGGAATGCGATCGCTCTTTACAAATGGGCGATCGCTTGCTTTCAAAGAAAGCCACTTCAGATTAAAGTCAATGCGTTAGCACTGGTGGGTTAAGCAAAGGAAATCCAAATGGCAAATCTAGAGCATCTTGCACTACTTCAGAACGGTGCAGTGAAATGGATTGAGTGGAGAAGAAAAAACCGACAAATAGAACCTGATTTGAGCGAAGCCAACCTCAGAGGGGTCAACCTCAGAGGCGCAATCCTCACAGGCGCTAACCTGAGAAGGGCGGATCTGGGCAATAGTTTACTCATCGCCGCTAACCTCAGCCATGCTACCCTCAGCGATGCAAATCTCCACTCCGCTTCCCTAATGGAGGCAAACCTGAGTGAAGCGAACCTCAGCATTGCGAACCTCAGCAAAGCCAACCTCAGCGATGCCGATCTGGGCGATGCGAACCTGATCGGGGCTGACCTCAGAGGAGCTAACCTAAGAAGAGCGAATCTAACTAACGCGAACCTGATCGGCACCGATCTCAGAAGCGCTAATCTTCACAAAGCCGATCTCGGTGCAGCAAAGCTGGCTAGAACGAACCTCAGCGAAGCTAACTTGATGGCAGCGAACCTAATAGCCGTCGATCTCAGTAATGCTAATCTTTACGACGCTGAACTACTAGGAGCTTACCTTTACAAAGCTGACCTACACAAAGCAAACTTAATCGAGGCTCACTTCAACGGTGCTTATCTCTTTAGGTCTAACCTGAGCGAAGCGAACCTGACACAGGCTGATTTCAGGTGGACTAACCTCAGCAAATCGAACCTCTCCGGCGCTAATTTGAACAAAGCGAACTTGAGGGGTGCTAATCTCACCGGCGCTAACCTCACTGCGGCGAATCTTACCGGCGCTAACCTCACCAGCGTTAACCTGACGCGGACGATACTCCAAAAAGCAATCATGCCTGATGGCACAATTCACCCTTAGCTGGCAATTAAATTTTGGGTTGTAGAAATGCGATTCATGGCTTCTTCCCGCCAGACCCTTCAAAAATCCCAAATCTAAAATCCTAAATTAGTCTAACTCATGAAAAAACTGATTGTAATTATAGGGGTAAGTCGGGGTCTCGGTCTTGCCATGACTGAAAAATTTATTGAGCAAGGTCATACAGTTTGTGGGTGCGCCCGTTCCACAGAAGCAACACAGAAGCTTGAGCGAAAAATTGGAACGCCCCATCATTTTTCCAGCGTAGATGTTGCGGACGAACATCAAGTGAAAGCCTGGGCTGAGCAACTTTTAAATAAATACTCATCCCCTGATTTATTAATTAATAATGCCGCATTAATCAATCAACCCGCCCCGCTTTGGAAAGTTGATAGCACGGAATTTTCTCGACTCATTGATGTCAATATTAAAGGAGTCGTGAATGTAATCCGCTCCTTTGTTCCAGCTATGATTAAAAAGAACAATGGCATCATTGTCAACTTGAGTTCAACTTGGGGTCGCTCCACCTCGCCTGAATTTGCACCTTACTGTGCTTCCAAGTGGGCAATTGAAGGATTAACTCAGTCGTTGGCTCAAGAATTACCTTCGGGAATGGCGGCGATTCCCCTCAACCCAGGCATTATTCATACCGATATGTTAGAGACTTGTTTTGGAGAAGAAGCGGCTGCTTACACAGCAGTAAAAGATTGGGTTAAAAAAGCGGTTCCGTTTTTATTGCAAATAACACCAAAAGACAATGGTGTGTCGCTGACAGTTCCTTCATAACCTTTCTATGCGGTTAATCTATGAACGAGAATTAAAGACAGAAATAAGGAACCTCACCCCCAACCCCTCTCCGTGAACGGAGAGGGGCTTTGAGCATGGCTCTCATTTCTTCATAGTTCTTGTTAGGTCTGGGAGCGCTTTGATGAGCAAAACAAGTCACTTGTGTGTAGACCGTAGCTCTTTAAAGGAAAGAGGGTGGGGAGGAGGTTCTCTGTGAGGAAACAAATCAACTCAAGCCGTCTGTAATTCAAGGCTTGGATAGTCGATATATCCCTTCTCATCGCCACCATAAAAGGTGGAGCGATCAGGCTTATTTAGGGAAGCATTGAGTGCAAAACGTTCTGGCAAATCTGGATTGGCAATATACAGTCTGCCATAAGCCACCAAATCTGCATTACCAGAAGCCAAAACAGCATTCCCTAAGTCGCGGTCATATCCTCCTGCGGCGATTAAAGTCCCTTTGAAGATAGGACGGAAGTATTCGGTAAACAAGCCTCCTGTAGAGTTATCGAGGCTAGTATTGCCATCGGTTCTTGGCTCAACGATGTGGAGATAAGCGAGGTTGAAACGGTTGAGTGAATCAGCTACATAACTGAACAAAGCAGATGGATTGGAGTCAGACATACTGTTGAAAGTGCCGCTTGGGGAGAGGCGAATTCCTACCCGTTGTCCACCCCAAACACTGACGACCGCTTCAGTCACTTCCATCAAAAGTCGGGCACGGTTCTCAATTGAACCGCCATATTGGTCGGTTCGTTTGTTCGTCCCATCCTCAAGAAACTGGTCAAGGAGATAACCGTTGGCACTATGAATTTCCACCCCGTCAAATCCAGCAGCTAAGGCATTTTCTGCCCCTTTGCGGTATTGTTCGACGATTCCTGGAATTTCTTCAGTTTCTAGGGCACGAGGTGTGACGAAGGGTTTTGGCCCTTCATTCGTCATTGCTTCACCTTCGGGTGCGATCGCGCTGGGCGCTACTGGCAGTTCTCCTCCTGGTTGCAGTAATGGGTGAGAAATCCGCCCAACGTGCCACAACTGTAAGAAAATCCGCCCCCCACGAGCATGAACTGCATCTGTCACCAGTTGCCATCCTGCCACCTGTTCTGCTGAGTGAATGCCTGGGGTATTCGCATATCCCTGTCCTTGAGGCGATACTTGAGTGGCTTCTGCGATAATTAACCCCGCCGATGCCCGTTGTGCATAATAAGTCGCATTCATCGCTCTAGGAACATTTCCCGCTCCCGCACGCATCCGGGTTAAGGGAGCCATCACGATTCGATTGGGAAGTTCTAAAGAACCCAGCTGAACAGTTGAGAAAAGATTGATATTCTCGCTCATTGACTTAATCTCCATTGGAATGACATTACAGTTTTGATTGCACAACGCAGACATCAGGAACTCTAGCTAGCTAGTGTATGAGCAGTGCGGATAAGAGTTACCCGCACCGCCAACAAACTAGATAGTTAGTTAATCGCTACTGGCTTTGTGGTTAAGTTGTTCTGTGGAAGTAAAGCTTGAAGCTTGTCAGACAGCACTTCCAAAGGAGCTACGCCAGTGGTTCGATCCACCACCACACCATCTTTGAAGAACAGCAGCGTTGGCACGGCTTGGATGTTGTATTGTGTAGCGATGTGTCCATAGGCGTCAATATTCAGCTTGCCAACCTTAGCAATTCCTTCAAAATTGGCAGCTAATTCTGCAACTAATGGGTTGAGCATCCGGCAAGGACCACACCAAGCCGCCCAGAAATCTACCACAACTGGAACTGAACTTGCGAGGACTTCGGTTTCAAAGTTGTCTTCGGTCAAGGTGACATATTTCGCGTTGTCTGACATGGTTTCCAGCCTCCTTCAGGCTGTAGATCAAGGTGAGGAGAGTATCAGCAGCTGTTGCAGAAAGCGCATTGCATCATTTCATGCGATCGCATCCACTCAACTCGCTGCTAAAAGTTACCAATCTGGTTTCAATCCCCTAAAGGGTTTAGTAGTTAAACAACCATTTGACTAAATACTAGAACAATCTTTCCCCAATAGTCAAGTGGTTGTTTAACTATTTCAATACTGAGCGCCAAGACGTAAAATAGAAGTAAGACGGTGAGTTTTCGCCAACGGCATACATCCACGTCAGACACGCCTATACCGTCGTTCAACCTTCTTTTAGCGTTGACATCAGGAGTAATGCAGAGTCTTGTTGGGGCTTTCTCGTGGCTTCTTTTAGTAACCCCTACTTCCCATGATCGATAACAACCATAGCGTTCAACTGCCCTCTGCGTCTCAAGCTGCCGTTCAAGACATAGAACTTCGGGCTAAAATCTTTGCAGCTCTCTCCGATCCAACACGTTTGAGGATTGTGGAGATGTTAGCTTCTTGCGAGGAAATGAGTGGCAGCGAAATAGCCAATTATTTAGGGATTAGTTTAGCTCTCTTCTGTCACCACTCCAAGACACTGGCGGAAGCGGGGTTAATCCAGATCCGAAAAGAAGGTCAAACCAAGTACAACTCGCTGAAACGGGAGTTACTGTTTGATTGCTTCGCCAGTTTTACACCTAAACAGCTAGAAACAACCACAGTTGAAAATAATTTTAGATCCAACTAACCACTGTATGTTGATGATTTTGCAAGGAATATAGGTTTTCCTTGCGTACTTAAGCGTAGTCGTGAACTTTTCCGTCAGGCATTCTGGCTTCAGTTAAGACAGCTTCACTGAGGTTGGTTTCAATTAAACTTGCTTGCGTTAAATTTGCCCTGAGTAAAATAGCTTTACTTAGGTTTGTTCCTAGTAAAATTGCCCCAGTAAGGATGGCACCCATTAGCTTGGCTTTAGATAAGTTGGCGTATCTCAGGTTTGTTTGGTTCAGGTTTGCCTCACCTAACACGGCTTCTTCCAAATTTGCCCCTTTCAAATTTGCTCTGGTTAGATTTGCTCCCCGAAGATTTACCTTACTTAAATTCGCTGCCCCCAAGTTAGCTTCAGTGAGGTCTGCTTGACGTAAGTTTGCCCCTGTTAAGTCTGCTTCGCTGAAATTGACTCCGCGCAAATCTGACCCTCTCAAGTTCGCCAAACATAGATTCGCTTTGCTAAAATTTGCTTCATTTAAGCAGACAAAAGCTAATTTTGCCTTATATAAATCTGCTTTTCTAAAGTTCCTTTTTCCGGCTGTATATAGCTGTACAATGTTTTTGAAATTCATCGTGAATACCTCCTATTTTCTTATAACCAAGACTCGCCAAAGGCGGGATAATGCGTCAACCCACCGTCAAAAAACCGAGTTTGGCTTGTGATGTAAGTAGCTTCGTCAGATGCCAAAAATGCCACCGATGCTGCCATTTATTCCGGCGGACTTGCCCGAAACCTTGGGATATAAACTTTCTACCTCAGCCTTTGCTTCTAAGTCATGTAGATGCGCGTAACTGTGGCACCCAGCCCCATAGCATTGACCCCAATACCTTTAGTATTTCGGCGCGATCGCATAAAATTTTCTATGCCGCCTTTCTAACAGTAAAACCAACCTATTCTGGCTTAAGGATAATTTCGTGAACGCTGGAAATGGTGAGAATAACAGCACTCCTATTCTGTTTTAGAAAGTGTTTAATCGCTTAGGGGCGCTTATCGGTGCGCCCCTAAATAAGCGCCCCTAAGATTAATTTTTTGGAATTCGCCAACAGCATCTTAAAAGGGAGGCTAACTTCTCCCTTTTAAGATGCTGTTAGGGGAGCTGTTGCAGATTATTGGTGAAATAGTATCAGCAAGATTAGTTCGGCTGGATGGAACTTGCAACAGGATATCCCGGTTATTTCAAATTATCCGGGACAGTTTCAGGCACAACCCAGGAGTAAATAGTATGCTGGCGACCGGGGCTACTTTCTACCTGCACTACTTTCTCAGGTTTCCATTCACCCATGTCGTAGTTGTGCGAAACAATGCGAGTGCCTGGTTTAAGTTCCTTGAGTAGCTTCGGTCGCAGCCGCAAGTTCACCTCAGGAAGCAAGTAAAGTGTCACCACCGTGGCATCGCTGAGGTCAGTGGCAAATAGGTCTTGTTGTAAAAACCGCACGCGATCGCTTACACCGGCTTTTTGGGCATTTTCTCGACTTTCCTGAACCAGCTGCGGATTAATATCTACACCAGTGCCGCGAGTGCCGAATTGTTTTGCAGCGGTAATCACGATTCGTCCATCGCCACTACCGAGGTCGTAGAGTACATCGTTCCCTTTTACCTGCCCCTGTTTGAGCATTTCGGCGACGACGACTTCGGGGGTTGGTACAAAGGGCACATCCGCTGGCTGTTGTTGGGTTTGAACGTCGGTTGCGGGTGCTTCGACTTGAACACTCGGTGCGGTCGGTGCGGTGGGCGCTTGGGCTTGAAGATCGGGTTGAGTTTGTGCCTCAAACTGGCGTTGTTGGGTGCAGCCTGCGAACAAGAAGCTACCCGCACTCAAACTAGCAACCAGCAACAGCTTAATTTGTTGTAATTGCATTGCATCTTCTCCTTTTGAGTTGTTAACGTTTTGTTCAAATTTGCCGACGACGAGATAACAGCAATAGCGGTGCGCCAGCGATCGCGACAGCCACTCCGACAAGCGCCCCAACCCCTGTATAGGCAACGCTGGAGTAGAGTAAATAAGCACAGATTGCACAAAAAAGTAGGGGCGTTAGAGGATAGAGAGGGACGCGGAAGGGTCGCACTACTTGCGGTTCTCGAACTCGTAACACTAACAGCGAGATACCCGATAGCAGGAAGAAGAACCAGAACACCGGCGCAGTGTAGTCCACCATCGTTTTAAAGCCTTCGCGGGTGAGAGTTCCCAGAAACACGAGGGCTAACGCGATCGCACCCTGCACTAGCAAGGCATTGGCTGGCGTACTGGCGCGATGGTGCCAGCGTCCGAGGAAGCTGAACAAGGAAAAATCTTGTCCGAGGGCGTAATTGGTACGTGCGCCGGTGAAAATCGTGGCGTTGATCGCACCCAAGGTAGAAATGGCAATCAGGAAGCTGATAAACCAAGCACCGGGTTCGCCAACTGCACGACGCATCAAATCCGCTGCTACGGCTTCTGAGGCTGCCATATTCGCCAATCCTAAACCGTGGATGTACGCGAAGTTTATCGCTAAGTAAATTGCCGTGATGATGCCGATACTCACTAGCAGCGATCGCACCATGTTTCGGTTGACGTTGCGTAACTCGGCTGAGATATAAGCCGCTTCATTCCAGCCGCCATAGGACAACAGCACGAAAAGCATTGCCATCCCAAAGTTTGTTTGGGATGTTGCTGGTGCAGCAGGCACCTCCGGGAGACTGGGAACGGCAAAGGCTAAACCCCCAATTACCACCAACAGCAAGCCACCCACTTTGGCGACTGTTAGCCAATTCTGCGCCCACTTTCCTTGCTGAACGCCGATGATATTTAAACCTGTCAACAGGGCGATCGCAATCCCAGCGTAAAGTGAGGATGAATAATTCCCAAGGCGCAGTAATTGCGAGGCATAGTCTCCGAATACGAACGCCAACAGGGCAATCGAACCTGTTTGAATCACCGTCATTCGCGCCCAAGCAAAAAAGAAGGCGGTGTTTTTGCCGAAAGCACGCATCAAGTAATAGTAATTCCCCCCAGCGTGGGGATATGCTGTTGCCAATTCTGCGTAGCACAATGCGCCGACTAAGGACATCCCGCCACCCAGAATCCACAGGGAAAGTGCAACCGCTTCACTCCCAGAAGCAGCAGCGACTAGGGACGGTGTCTCGAAAATTCCGGCACCAATCACGATGCCAACAATTAGGGCGATCGCGTCTATGAAAGCCAGCGCTGGCTTGGGTGCTGCTGTTTTGCTTACCGCGAAGACTTGATTTGGGAGACTGTCGTTTACCCGTCTGCTCATTCTGGCACCTTCACCGTTGCGATCGTAATTTCTTTGAGTTGCGATGTGAAAAGATTAAAGCAAAGTCGGTTTAAAGTCCTGAGAAAGTGTAACCAACTCCGATTAATAATCCCACCTCTGTTTCATCAACAAAACCGACATTCACGCCAGCGGTTGCGGTGAATTGGGATGATAATGGAACATCGACCCCGCCCGTAATCAGTGCGCCAATAGTGCTATCGTCACCCGTTGAAATCGCCACTCCGCCTCCAATATAAGGGGCTACACGGTATCTGATTTGTTCCACTCCTTGAGAGGGGAAATCGTAAGTAAGTGGAACCAGAAAAACTGTATTATCGCCAAATAAAGCAGCGGGTCGCACAGATAAATTTCTGGTGAGTCCAATTTTGCTAATGACTGCAAAGGCACCTTCACTTAAAGTCGTATCGCCACCTAATCCAATGTTGCCTGCAACCCCGATATAACTTGGGCCAGAGCGAGTGGCTCTACCAGGTATTACATCCACTTGAGCGATTTCCGGCGCTGTGGTTTCAGTCGTCGCTGCTTCTGGGAGTTGAGGTGTTGAAGGTTCAACAGTCAAAGCCGACGCAGACGTTTTCACCCTTTTGTCTACAATCTGCTCTGGGTTTACCGCATCGGAGGTTGCGATCGCTGTTTTCTCAGGAATTTCCTGCTTTGTCTCGCTAGAAAGGTTAGATGGAGATTGATTCGCCCCGGCTGATGCAGTGGCAGTTGGCAATTTTATTTCTGAAAAATCTTGCTCTTGAATTGTTGATTCTGTCAGTACCTTTACAACAGAATCAGGTGAACCTGAATTCGCTACATTCACTTGTTCTTGTACAAAGAAAGTTGTAACTTGGTCAGATTGAATTGGAGTCTTATTTGATTCAAAATTATGATTAGGTACTCTGGCAAACGCATCTGTCTTAGGGGTGAAGTCGTCAGTTTCAGCTTGAGCTGATAAACCACTACAAACAACAGCCAGAGCGGCAAGGCAGAGTAGAGAAGAAGTACCTCTGAACAACATCGGATTTACACTAACTCCATGAAAAAAAGTGTTGAAAACAAACTAAAGAAAAATGATTTAGGAGTGATAACCTTCTGCTCCTGCTATCTTCAGTGTTGGCAACAAATGTGACTAGAAAGTGACAGTGGGAGCATCCCGTATTTGCAAATCCCCCACAGACTGGAAGTCTGGGGCTACACAAACAAAGCCTGCCTCCGCAGGCTGAATTGATTCCGCGCAGGCGGACTTGGTTGAATAGAAGCGAAGCAACTTATGTCCCCTCTTCTTCTTGAAGGGGGGTAAGGGGGGTTGGCGTAGCCGCGATTTCCAATCGCCAGGTTATTTTTGCTACTGGAGTGGCAGCTCAATTTGAAAAGTTGATCCTTGACCGACTACACTGGTGACTTCGATCCCACCTCCATGAGCTTTGACGATTTGCTCAGCGATCGCTAATCCCAAACCAAAACCCCCTGTAGTGCGAGAGCGATCGCGATTCACCCGATAAAACCGTTCAAAAATATGGGGCAAATCAGTCGCCGCAATCCCCATCCCAGTGTCTGAAACTTGAATAATAGCCAGATGCGATCGCGTAAACAATCGCAGTTGAACTTCACCGCCCTCCAGGGTATATTTGCAAGCATTACTCAGCAGGTTCATCACCGCCAGACGGAGCAACTCTGGATCGGCCTTCACCTCCAAGCTCTCAGTCGGCAGATTACTAACAAAATTTAGATTTTTGGTGGCTGCTTGCGTTGCATAATTCTCTGCTAGCTCCTGTAGCAAAAGAGTTAGATTAATCTTTCTCAAAGATTCAGGAGATAATGACCCATCATTCCGAGCCAAAAACAGCAGATTACTCACCAGCGAATTCATTGACTTAGCAACATTCACAATCTTGTCTAGCCGAAGCCGTTGCTGTGAATGATCGTCAGACAGCAACCCGACTTGTGCATTGCTAAGAATCGCCGCCAATGGTGTCCGCAATTCATGGGAAGCATCTGCGGTGAAGCGATGCAGTTGCTCGTAAGCATGACGAATCGGTTGCATCGCTAGCCCCCCCAAAAACCACCCAGTCAGGCTAATTACCCCCAAGGTGACTGGCACCAAGAGCGTCAGAACCAGCCGCAATTCAGACAAAGCCTCTTGAGTGGATGTCAGGGAAGTCGCAACCTGGAGATAACCAATTAATACACTCTTCTCGTAGACAGGCAGCGTTACCTGACGCAGCCAACGTGCAGAGCCATTGGCAGTTTTGATGGTTTGAAATCCATCTGTCACCGTCAGCTTCTCTGGGGGAAGCGTACCAAAAAATTGCACCAATTGCCCTTTGGCATCGTACCAACGCCCATACGCCAGCCCACTATCCAACGGCTGTGGGTTATTTCCCAAAAGTGGCACATTGTCCAGCTCTACCTGCCACTGACCATTGCGACGCTCATAATTCACGCTCGCTGCCATTACCTTGGTTTGTTGGTAGAGTAATCGATCCAATGCTAAGAGCGCGTCTGCAACTTCTACGTAGTAGACGACTCCTGCAAAAATCACCAAAATACTTCCCATTGATAGGGTGAACCAGCGAGCCAGATTGCGACGGCTACGACCAAACATGGAAAAAAGCAAAGTTAAAAAGCGCCCCAAATTCGGGTGTATCTTTGCTTCCCCGAATCTTGGAGCAAGACAGGCAAAAAGCAAAAGAAAGATTTATTCTGTCATTTTGATTCATTTCTCTTTTGAATTTCTTCTCTTTTTACTTTTGACTTCCCGAAGGATTGAGGCGATATCCCATGCCATAGACTGTTTCAATCCAATCTGCCGCACCGACTAACTGCAAACGCTGCCGCAGCCTCCGGACAAGGGTAGTTACGGCATTGCTCTCTGGTTCTGCACCCCACTCCCACAAGGCTTGTTCAATTTGATCGCGGGTTAAGACCTGATGAGGGTGGCGCAGGAAGTATTCTAATAGCTGAAACTCGCGGGCGGACAATTGGATAGTTGTCTGTTCCCGTTCAACAGTCAAGCTATTCAAGTGTAGTTGTAAATCTTCTATGCGGAGGATATCTCCCTGCCATAGAGGCGATCGCCTTCCCAATGCCCGCACCCGTGCCAAAAGTTCGATAATATCAGTCGGTTTAACCAGATAATCATCAGCACCGGCATCCAAACTCGTAACTTTATCCACAGTCGTGTCTTTGGCAGTCAGCATCAACACCGGCGAGGTTTTCCCTGCTTGTCGATACTGGCGACAAAGGCTCAACCCGCTGACTGTCGGCAACATCCAGTCTAAAATTAACAAGTCATAGTCTTTTTGAGAGATCAGCCATTGGGCAGTTTCCCCATCCTCAATGCCATCGACAATATGTCCGGCTTGCAACAAAGCTGCGTTTAGTGGCTCTAATTGTTCGGGGTCGTCTTCTACCAGTAAAATTCTCATAAGACGCTTTAGTGAAACCTCTTTTCCGGAGAATCGTCGATCGCGCTGCTCATAGTAGAGAAGCCTAAAGCGATCGCACGTCTTCCACCAGTCAGTTTTTTATCGAGTACCGAAGAAAATCAAGAGTCAAAAGTGAATCTTCTCTTTTTTTATCTTTTAAATTTTGACTTTTGATGTCGAATTTGATTGTTTTTTTCCCTTAAACTCAATTAGCTGTGAAGCTAAAATTCCTTACCTCTCCCTATGTCCTCTCCCCGTTGGTTACAAAGATTACATTTTTTAGGGCTAGAATTTTGGCTACCTCTACCCCTGCTAGGAATTATTTTTTGGGTTGGGGGTGGACTGGTAACAGACCAAGCATTAAGTCGCTCCTACGATACGGTTGATAAGCTTCAAGCTGATACACAGTTGGAAGTGCAACTTTCAGTCACCTTGCTAGTCATCAAAGCAGAAATTGACAAAGAGCAGGGATTTACCAAAGTACAGGTCAAAACGACAGATTCGACACTCAAAAAGTTAGAATTTGAGTTTCCAGTAACAGAATTCAGTCAGGTGGAAGCTGCGATCGCGCAAGAATTAGGACTGTCTGCTGAAAATGTTAGGACGCTAGTGCGTTACCAATTGAAAAACCGATCCTTCTAGACAGTTACTCTCACTCAATCCGAACTGTCTGAACCCTCTACTTCCGGTTTTCTTTCCCCGCTCAGAACAAACCTGCGCTTACAATCTGAGCGATGCTAGCAGATGGAAAAGTAAAGAATTAACAATACTCAGTGCTAATGAGCCAAGCAAAGCACTCCAAAAACCCCACCGTAACCGAAATCCTGTCACTAACCAAGCGGCTAAACCGAAAATAACTG
The DNA here is from genome assembly GCF_039962015.1 of Trichocoleus sp. AS-A1. NCBI lineage: Bacteria > Bacillati > Cyanobacteriota > Cyanophyceae > Leptolyngbyales > Trichocoleusaceae > Trichocoleus > Trichocoleus sp. AS-A1. The sequence continues at coordinate 19,813 of NZ_JAMPKG010000027.1, forward strand.
CATTTAAGACAAACAGGAATAAACCAAATGACAAAAGAATGAATGGAAAGGTGAAGAACCCTAAGATGGGTTTTAACAGAGCATTCAAAATTCCAAAAACTGCTGCGGAAATTGCGGCTTTTCCAAAAGTGTCGATTTCTACGCCAATCGGCAGCCGGGAAATAATTAAAAAACTGATAGTAGTGACTAACCAGGTGATGAGGATTCCAACCATAACCAAAACTCCTTATCATCAATCGTTTTGTTACAGGGTCGGGTAAGTTTCCATCTTCAGGGTCATCAATAAATGTGACCAGAAAGTGACAGTAACCTTGGAATTCAGAATTAGCTGAATAACCAGCCTTGGAAACAAGCAAATCTCGCCGGGAAAAACCGAATTAATTGGGTTCTCCATTCCGGGAGTCCCGAACCCAATCCAAACCGTCGCGAAGAAAAACTCCTCCTTATCTTCCCCCGCTTGCGCTTGAAGTGAGAGAGTTTTAAGTAAATTTTTGTAATTGAGACGATTTGAATTTTTTGCCGGAGAAGATTCGTTTGGCGGTGGGAATTCAGGGGAGCGGTGGGTGAGCAGGGAGCTTGCGATCGCATCCTCAACTCCGGTAAACCTGGAAATCTCGCTTGTGGAGCCGCTTTTTTCTACGGAACATCCACAGTTTTTCCGCCGTTTACATTGCTGTTGCGATCTCAATTTAAAGTTTTCTGCGAGCGCACATCTCAACCCAAGTGGTTGAAAGCATGACACAAATTACCGCTCCAGCTTGCGATCGCGGTCATCTCCTGCGAATTTACCTGTCAAACTGATTGATGCTGAGTCATTGCGAGGAACGGTTCGGTAATATTCTAGATACCGCTGATTCGTCCAGTTAAATTGGCAATTACTGCAATTAATTCAGCAGGTTGAACGGGTTTGGCAATATGGGATTGAAAGCCTGCTAAAAGCGCAGCCGTGCGGTCTTGAGTTCTAGCATAGGCGGTCAGGGCGATCGCGGAAATTCTGCCTTTATTGTTTGACTCCAAAGCTCTGACGCGACGCAACAAAGCATAACCGTCTTCATCTGGCATCCCAATATCACTGATTAATATATCCATCGGTGGTGAAGATTGGGTCAGTGCTGAGATTGCTTCGTCTGCTGAAGCGGCGGCGATGACTTCTGCCCCACAAACTTCCAGCGTGTAGGCGAGCAAATCCCGCATATCCGGGTCATCATCCACGATCAGTATCTTCAATCCCTCTAGTTGAGAGGAGCAGTCAAATGGGACACTGTCTCCCACGGTTGGATGCACCCGTTCTGGTTCAATCGCTGTTGGCCCAACGGCAAGCAGGGGTAGTTTGACGGTAAATGTTGCACCTTGTCCTTCTCCAGGGCTTTGAGCATGCACCGTTCCGCCATGCAGTTCTACCAATTGGCGAACGATCGCTAAACCCAGCCCCAATCCGCCAAAGGAACGAGTGATGGAACCATCTGCCTGACGAAAGCGCTCAAAGACGTAGGGGAGGAATTCTGCACTGATGCCTTGACCCGTATCTGCCACCACAATCTCAATATGAGAATTAATCCGTTGCAGACCAATCTGAACCCGCCCCTGTTTCGGTGTGAACTTGATCGCATTGCTGAGCAAATTCCAGACAATCTGTTGTAATCGCTCGGAGTCTCCTAAAACAGGGCCTGCTGCTGGATCGAGCACCGACTGCAAGCGAATGTTCTTGGCATCAGCGGCAGGACGCACCGTATCGATTGCTGCCTGAATCGCGGGCAATAGGTCAACTGTTTGCACATTGAGGCGAATCTTGCCTGTAATGATGCGGGAAATATCCAGGAGATCGTCAACCAACTGTGCCTGGGATCTGGCATTGCGCTCTATCGTTTCCAGCGCCCGATGCATCTTGGCTGCGTCTACCTTGCTAGTTCTCAGGATATTAGACCAGCCAAGGATGGCATTGAGAGGGGTTCGCAGTTCGTGGGATACGGTAGATAGAAATTCATCCTTCAATCGATTCAGCTTCTCAGCTTCTACTCGTGCTTTCTGTTCCTGCACCAGAAGTTTAGCTCGCTCTTCTTCCGCTCGTTGACGCTGCCGAATCTCTTTGGCTAATTCATCGATCTTCTTGTTCAGCAGGGTGAATCGGCTACTGGCAGATTCCTTGTTTTTCAAGCGTAAGAGAATAAGTGCCGGGGATTCAGGCGATCGCGGTCGGATGACCGCTCCTTCACAGCGACACAAGCAAGTCTCTCCATTGTTGGCATTGAAGGTTAATGAGCCAATCACCATTTCTCGACTGCTGGAACAAGCACGCAGATACTGTTTAACCTTATCAGCAGGATCGACGACCATCTCAAAGAGCATTTTCTCTTGCAGGAGCTGACGGGGTAGCCCCAGCATCTTGGAAAATGGCGGATTGGCAGCCAGAAGCTGACCATTTCCGGCAATTAGGAGCATGGGTTCGGGTAAAGGTCTAGCGAATTCGAGAAACTGTTCGGGCGTCACCCCTCGTTATCTCCCTCACTCTCTCCTTTGAAGTATTCTCTGCCGTGACTTTCTTCTGCCTCTGGGGTGGGTTTCAAATAAACAACCACACGGCATCCAGGCGCACCCATTGCGATCGTCTCTTGCAGTTCTACTTTGGCGTACCCCAGATTGTCCGCTGCAATGGAGCCAAAAACATTGGAGGTCATCATACACATAGCGGGGCGATCGATGACTTTTTCGGCAAACGGGCACGCCCGGTTCCCTAAGACAATCTTTTCATCCGTTTGTTCAATAATATAAAAGTCACCTTGGATTCGCTTCTTCAAATCTACCAAAACATCAGCAACTTGCTCTCGCGTTAGATGGGATACCTCTAGAGCCGCTTTATAGTCCCGGTCGATTTGCCTCCCCATGTTTTGACCCACGACACTAATAAACCCGGAGGCTTCCTCTAAGCCCACGACATCCTGTAATGTACCTGCCAACTCTCGAATTAAGGTACGTAAAAATATATCCCGCTCTAAAGGAATTTCGAGTCCCTTCATGGATGTTTCAGACTTAAGAGAACTATTCATAGCAATATCTCGTGAATGGGGATCGGCAGCCCTTACTCAAGGCTATAATGCCACCCGGCGAAGTGGCACTTTAATACATCTAAAGATAGATGTCTATACTGATACTACATGGTCAGACGAGCGCTCTGTGGCGAGAGGGCGATCGCTCGTCAGCTAGTAATGGACTACTACCAATCTTCATCCTCATAACGGCTTGCGCTTCACAGGCGGCAAGTAAAATATAATTCAGCATAAGTATATACCGACCGTCCGGTGCAAGCGTTTTTTTAGGTATTCAAAGGACTGGAATTGCTCGGTTTCATCACTCAATCTAGTCTACGAGGTGACAGAAAAGGACTAAAAGGAGAATGGCGATGAAAAAAGTAGCAGTATTTGGCAATGCTGGAGGCGGTAAATCAACTCTAAGCAAGAGACTATCCGAAATCACGGGTTTGCCACTTCACGTCTTGGACAAGATTCAATATCAAGCGGGGGGCACGCCAGTTCCCCATGAAGTCTATAAGCACGCCCATCAGCAAATTTTAGTTACTGACCGATGGATTATTGACGGTTTTGGTTGCAAGGAAACCGTCTGGCTGCGACTTGATGAAGCGGATACTTTGGTTTTTGTGGATCTACCAATCTATGTGCATTTTTGGTGGGTAACTAAACGAATGATCGCAGGTTTTTTTAAACCCCCAGAAGGCTGGCCCGAAAAAAGTCCAATATTAAAGAGTTCGCTGAATAGCTACCGCGTGCTTTGGTTATGTTACAAATATTTGACCCCCAAATATCGTGGGTATATCGAGCAGGCGCAAAATACTAAAAGGGTTTATCACATCAGATATACCGAACAAATTTCGCAATTTTATGAATTGATTGAAAATGAAACCATCTTGGAAGATGGTACACCAGCTTAAGCCTTATTAGACTGAAAGCTTCTGCCTAATACTCTCGCATCAGATTGATAGATTGCTGCATTCCTGGTATCAGACCAAATCAGATGAATCGGTAGAAATATTCCGGGTCGGATGCTAGTTCAGGGAGATAGACAGAAACTTCCTCGCAACCTAGCTTCGCTCCGCTTGGTTGGCTTCTTGCACATCTCAATCCAAGTGGTTGAAAGCACCAAACAAATTACCGTTCCATCTTGCGATCGCAGTCATCACCTGCGAATTAACTTTTCAAACCAGTTGATGCTGAAGCTCTGCGAGGAACGGTTTGGGAATTGAGAGGCTATCACCTTTACTCCACAGAGCGCTCATTCCTTGGTTAGCAATGAGCTACTACCAATATTCGTCATCATAACGGCTAAGATGAACGGCGGTAAACAACTTCTACATTCCCCGCCAAGCTTTTTCGTTCTGCCCACTCTATCGTATTGTTAGCCCTCTTCGCTAATAACCAAACAGGAATAGCCCTCGAACATTTGTGTAGTTTTCTTCAAGATCGAAGAACGGCCTAAGCCTTCGATTAACAGTCTCAAACTCGCGTCGAACTGTTGCAGATTCCTTCTGACGAAGTTCTTGTGGTACGAGTAAGAATAGATAATGAGCATGTTCGCAGATATGGCATTTCCAAAAGTCGAGAATATCCATATTATTCATGGTTGTCTTGCCCCGTTCAACTTCTAGCAAAATGCCTGTGTTAAGTGTTTCACCTAAGGATAAGTAGTAGTCAGGCCGTAAACCTGCGGTTAAATAATTATTGAATAATCCTCGTGCCTCACTACGAAAGCCAAGCTTTTTAGTAGCGAACTCATTAAAGGTACTTTGTACCTTAGCACTACTTGCACCTGGTTGGTTGGCATTTTCTATTGCTTGTTGTACCTCATTCAAATTAAGATACATCAACAACTTTTCTGCAATTTCTACCACGTGCTGCTGTTCTTTGGCCGCCACGGTTTTTTGTACATGTTGCTTGAGTACGACTGACATGAACTACTCCAATGATGGACGCTGAACAAAACATATATAGAAGTTAGGTTTTTAACACACAAGGCAGGTAAGGTTAAAGGGCACTAGCAGAAATGGCTAACTATAGCCCCTGCAAACCAGGCTACAAAACGAAGAATATGGAACGACTTAAACCAAAGCTATGCCATAAAGTTCTATGAACACTTGTGAAATAACCAGTCTAGCCATTAACTTCACTGCTCTCTCCGCGTGAGGGGTTAGTAACCCCTCACTGTACCGATCCATCGGGCATGATTGCTCCCTGCAACTCTGCATCCGTCAGCACAGCGCCTGTCAAATCAGCATCTCTCAAATTTGCCTTGTGTAAAATTGCTCCTGTGAGATCGGCATAACTCAAGTCAGCTCCTCGCAAGTTGGCTGCGCTCAAATCGGTTGATTTCATTCCTTGTTGTGGCGTTCGATTTAAATGAGCGCGGCAAAGCTTTGCACCATTTAGATTTGCCCTATATAAAACAGCTCCACTTAAATTGGCGTAGCATAGGTCTGCATCGCTTAAAATCGCATGACTCAGATCCGTCGCTTGGTCGGACGTAGGACGCAAATTGGCGTCAAACAAATTGGCACGAAATAATCTGGCGCGGACTAAATTCGCACCTCCTAAGGTTGCTTTACTCAAGTTCGCTCGCTCCAGATTGGCGTAACTCAGCTCGGCACCACTCAAGTCTGCCTCTCGTAGAATGGCTCGCTCCAAATCAGCTTCGCTCAAATCAGTTCCGCACAAGAGCGCTTCGCTGAGGTCTGCCTCCCGGAAGCTGGCTCGGCTAAAGTCCGTTTTACCCAATCGCGCTTGCCGTAAATCTGCCTGATTGAAGTTCACACCATGAAAGTGAGCATTCTGCAAATCAACCTCTCGCAGGTTGACCCTTTGAAAGCTTCGTTTGCCTTCGGCATACCGATTCAGGATCTCTTCAATAGTCATCTCTGTTGCCTTTAAGTGTTGCAACTGTAGGGGGTTCTCTTGAAAAGAGGTTCGCTCAGCCATCACCGTTCAAGCTAGGTATTATTCCCCAGTCTCATTATAGAAACGCAGTTTGAGGAACTTGTCAGGAAATGCGATCGCTAAAAGAGATCCCGCCACAGGCAGGTACGCACCCGATTCGATCTCAACACGTTCCGGTTAACTCCGCCATCACCTCAGCGACAGACATAATTCGGTCTGCGCGTCCGGCGTATGCTCCGAAAAAGATTAAGCCGTTCTCTATATCTCTATCCGCTGCCTTGGCGAGTGCCTGAATGATGCAATAGGTTTTTCGGCTAACCCGACACAGGCAGCTTTCTAAACACTTAGCCATGCATTGTCGTTCTAAATCTGGGAATGCAGCGGCAGCGATGCCTCTTCTAATTGATGGATGGCAGCCAATGCTGATGGTGTAAGAAATGTCATCGGATAGTCACCAAAACGTCACATTCGCTGACTAGGCTGATAGTAAGAACTGCAAAGTTCTACTCCTCACACCATAAAATACAGCCCTCTCGTTCAACAGCAAGAGGGCTTTTTCTTTAATGACAGCAGTTCCAGATCGTCGTCAAGCAATTGTCATCACAATTACTTGAATAAATCTTTGGGTGAAAATTGCGATCGCAAGAATAACTGCGTAATGTAACAAGTGTTTCCTTGCCGCCAAACTCCGATACCCGTCTCGGCGTATTCGGCTTGCAAAATATTTGCACGATGTCCGGGACTATTCATCCATCCCTCAACAGCTAACGGTACGGGTTGGGGAGCATTCACACTTTTAAACAAATTCTCCCCAACCATCCAGTAGGAGATTCCCCCCGCACGAACCCGTTTAGTCAAAGTGCTGCCATCTGGACTATCGTGGCTGAAGAAGTTCTCACGAGCCATCTTCTGACTGTAATTGCGAGCAACCCGTGCTAATTTTTCGTTGTTTTGAAGTGGATTTAAGCCATTCTTTTGGCGGACTTCATTGATCCGCTGACGGACAGAAGCTTCCATCTGGGCACTGGTGGGGGATTGAGCGGCGCTGTTAGGCAATTTCGGCGCTTCGGGTACATCCTGTCCAGGCAATTGCCGCAATAACTCTGCGGCAGGTTCGCACCCTACCAATCCTAGAGCCATCGGTATCCAGAATATCCAAGCTATCCTTGGTCGTCGCTGACGCCTGATGGTTGCCTTTAAATTTTGCGCGGGTATGCTTCTGCTGGTTGCTGTTTTAGTTTGTTGAATTTGAATCAATCGAAAAATCCTTTTGTGATTCATCGCTGCTGGCATCAGCCATCATGTTGAGCTAGTATTCTCAGCTTAGCGAGAACCGAGATGGCTGTGCTGGACGACAATCGGCACATTCGACTTTGTTTGCGATCGCTGTCACTTTCTAGTCACATTTGTTACTAACACTAAAGAAAACAGAATCTATGCAAGAAACTCATACTTTTTGGTTTTTTGTCTGCAACAGATAGACTTCTTGCCTCTAGAGGAGCCAACAAAATGACAGCAACAGCGAAAGAGAAATCAGTGGGAAATCAGTGGCATCATCTACCTGTGGGAGAAGTTGCTCAGAATTTAGACAGCAACATAGAAACAGGTTTGACATCTGCTGAAGTAACAAAGCGACAGGAACGTTTTGGAGCGAACGAACTCAAGGGTAAAGCCGGAAAAAGTCCCTTAGTGCGATTTCTCCAGCAATTTAATCAACCGCTCCTGTATATTTTGTTAATTGCTGGTGCAGTCAAGGCATTTCTAGGGGAATGGGTGAATGCGTGGGTAATTTGGGGCGTGACGCTAATTAACGCCATTATCGGATTTGTCCAAGAATCAAAAGCCGAAAGCGCGATCGCTGCCTTAGCTTCTTCTGTCCAAACAGATGCAAATGTACTGCGCGAGGGTCAAAAAGTACAAGTTCCTTCGACTGAGTTAGTACCGGGCGATCTCGTACTCCTCACTTCTGGAGACAAAGTACCTGCCGATTTGCGACTGGTGAAGGTGCGTAACTTGCAAGTGAACGAATCTGCACTCACCGGCGAGTCGGTTGCAGTACAAAAAGAGGCGGAAACAGAAGCCCCGCTTTTGCACCTAGACGCACCCTTGGCGGAGCGAACCAATATGGCTTATGCTGGCAGCTTCGTGACATTTGGTACTGCCAGGGGCGTTGTCGTCGCAATTGGGGAAGCGACTGAAACCGGGCGAATCTCCCAGTTAATGGATCGGGGAAGCAGCCTGACAACCCCCTTAACTCGCAAATTTGACAAATTCAGTCGAAAGTTGCTGTACGTCATTCTAGGAGTCGCCGCGCTGACGTTTGCAGTGGGATGGGGGTACGGCAATTCCTGGGTAAAAATGTTTGAAGCTGCCGTAGCCTTAGCAGTGAGTGCGATTCCCGAAGGATTACCCGCCGTTGTGACGGTGACGTTGGCGATTGGCGTTTCCCGCATGGCTCGTCGTCATGCTATTGTCCGCAAGTTGCCAGCCGTTGAAACTCTGGGTGGTGCCACAGTCATTTGTTCTGACAAAACCGGCACCTTGACTGAAAACCAGATGACGGTACAAGCCATTTATGCCGGAGGTCAGCACTATACAGCCAGCGGTAGCGGCTACAATCCGGCAGGGGAAATCCTGTTAGAAGAAAAGCCGATTAACCTGAACAATTTCCCCGTTCTTCTAGAGTGTTTAAAAGCCGGATTGTTATGCAATGACTCCCATCTAGAAGTCAAGGACGAGCAATGGGTTGTGATTGGCGATCCGACAGAGGGAGCTTTAATTGCTGTTGCCAATAAAGTGGGATTAAAGCAGTCAAACTTAGAGCGAGAAATGCCTAGGTTGGATGTTATTCCGTTTGAGTCTGAATTTCAGTACATGGCAGCGTTGCATGAAGGTAAAAGCGATGGGGACGGGCGGGGAAACCCCGGTACGACGATTTACGTGAAGGGTTCGGTAGAGGCAATTCTCCAGCGCTGTCAGCAGATGCTAGATGCTGATGGGAGTTTGATCCCTGTGGATGGACAAACGGTGCATCGGGAAGTCGATGCAATGGCAGAACAGGGGCTACGGGTGTTGGCGTTGGCGAAGAAGCCCGTGTCAGCCGAGCAACAATCAGTAGATCATGGTGATATTGCAAAGAATCTGATTTTCATCGGATTGCAGGGGATGATCGATCCGCCGCGAAAAGAAGCGATCGCTGCCGTGCAAGCCTGTCAGGAAGCGGGGATTCAAGTCAAAATGATTACGGGCGATCATGCTGTCACCGCCGCAGCGATCGCTTCTCGCATGGAATTGAAAAGGCATGGGGAAGTTCTGGCCTTTACCGGGCAAGAACTTGCTCAAATGAATGAACAAGAACTGGCAACAGCGGTAGAAGATGGAGTCGTGTTTGCCCGTGTTGCACCGGAACAGAAACTCCGTCTTGTCGAAGCTTTACAACTTAAAGGCGAAGTTGTCGCGATGACGGGGGATGGGGTGAACGATGCGCCTGCACTCAAGCAAGCAGATATTGGGATTGCAATGGGAGGTGCGGGTACTGAGGTGGCAAAAGAAGCCGCCGATATGATTTTGACCGATGATAACTTTGCCTCGATAGAAGCGGCTGTTGAGGAAGGTCGTACCGTTTACCGAAATCTCCTGAAAGCGATCGCCTTCATTCTCCCCGTTAATGGTGGCGAATCGATGACGATTTTGATTAGCGTGTTACTCGCTAGAGAATTGCCCATCTTATCTTTACAAGTTCTCTGGCTCAATATGGTTAATTCTATTGCCATGACCGTCCCCTTAGCCTTTGAGCCTAAATCTCAGCAGGTGATGCAACAGCCTCCACGCAACCCGAATGAACCCTTGCTTTCTGGCAGTCTGTTAAAGCGGATCTTAGTAATTTCTGCTTTTAACTGGATTGTAATTTTTGGCGTATTTGAATGGATGAAACAAACAACCGGGAATATTGATTTAGCCCGCACAATGGCAATCCAGGCTTTAGTGGTCGGGAGAATCTTTTATCTTTTAAGCATTAGCCACTTTGGAAATGCTGTCATCGCCAAAATTCGTGGCATCGGACGCATTCGCAATTCCCCAGCCCTGGCAATTGGGATTGCCTGCACTTTGCTTTTGCAAGTAATCTTCAGTCAGTGGAGCCTAATGAATGGCTTATTCTCCACAACACCACTGAACTTAAATCAATGGCTCATTTGCCTGTTGGTGGGGTTGCCAATGATTGCAGTAGCCGCCTTCGTCAATCGCTTTGATCCACAACACTAATCCCATTTTAGATTTTGAGTTGTAGAAGGCTTGCGGTTATCGCATCTGTTGTCAGTAGCTATCCGATTCTGGCTGCAAGGCTGAAGACATGGCTTGTTGTTTAAGCGCGTAGACCCGTCCAAATTCTGTGCTTCTGGTTGCTGATTCCAAACAACCCAAACTTACTTACAGTTTCTATGCAGCTTAACGTCTTCTTGAAGATACATTTTGTCAGCACTCAGCGCTTTGGATTTCACTGGAAAATAGGGCTGTCAGGATGGAGTCTCCTCGCCCATGCGGGTACTGACTCTTTTGATGCGATCGCGCACCGTTATCCTCGGTTAAGTGGAGAGAAGGGGAGAGAACTGCCGATCCAAGTATGCGAGCGCCTCTTGCCCCTACATCATCCTCAATATTGCGTTTTGTAATACTTTTATGGCTCTTTTCCAGATCAAATCCTAAAATGCTATCATCGCAAATGAGAGTTGATTCGGTTGCAAGGTTTTGTTTTTATTGACTGGCTTTTTCGTCTTGGTCTTAACAGACTCCTCTCCGAAATCTAAATCTCCACGTTCCTATGATTTTGGAGTCGATCTATGTCTATTTATGTAGGTAATTTGTCTTACGACGTTACCGAAGCCGATTTAACCGGCGTTTTTGCAGAATATGGTTCTGTAAAGCGGGTTCAGCTACCCACTGACCGCGAAACAGGTCGTCCGCGCGGCTTTGGTTTTGTGGAAATGTCTACCGAGGCTGAAGAAACAGCTGCCATTGAAGCCCTGGATGGTGCTGAATGGATGGGTCGTGACATGAAAGTGAATAAAGCCAAGCCCCGCGAAGACAGAAGTTCGTCCGATGGTGGCGGTCGCAGAAACAACAGTTTCTCTCGTCGCTACTAAAACATAAAGAAGAAGCCCCCATTTCTGGGGGCTTTTTTATTGGTCGCTGGAGTGCGATCGCGCTCCCTTCGCGCCCCCTTCGCACTCCAGACAGGTGGAGAGTTTAAGGTCTGGGGGGATTACCACACTGCGGGCTAGGATTATTTAAACATAGCCAAATTCCTGGCATGAGGTCGGTGTTGTTGTTGTTCATAGTACTTGTGGTTGAAGGACTAGCTGCGGGGCTAGCTTCAGGACTGGCTTCAGGACTAGCTTCAGGACTGGCTTCAGGGCTAGCTTCGGGACTGGCTTCAGGACTGGCTTCGGGACTATCTTCGGGACTATCTTCGGGGCTGGCTGGCGCATCTTGAGCTAATAACTCTTGGCTACTCACAGTTAAATCAGCTTGCTCGGAGCCACTACCAGCATTGGAGTGATTATTAGGACTATTAATTAGTGCAGTAGCTGGAAAACTCAGCAAAATTCCAGCACTCACAACCAACATCATGCCAATTCGCGTTTTAATTTGAGTTTTAAGATCTTTATTCATCGGTATCTACTTGGTTTCTCCTAAAATCGGGATGCACTTGATTAAAACTCATTCCTCTGTAATCGTCTTCCTACTTCCGATAGAAGTAGAAGTAAAGTATACTCAATGCTTAAGTAGTGGGCACTCCTTAATAAGATTTGACGAGAGCTAAACCACCAAAATTAGTATTTGTTGTTTTTTTTGCTGCTAAAGTTAAGCTAAAATTATTATTTTTCAACGAGCAGTATTGGGGCAGTCCCTACGGTAAAAAAATTCTTTTTCGAGAGTTGGTATCGCGGTTTTCGCTAAGTGTGCGCTCCACATTGAACCTCAAACCCCACTCGGCTTTCGGAGAGAAGCCGGAGGGAGTTTAAACTATACTGCATCCAAACGAAAATTGCTATATAGTTTTCTATGCAAGTAGGGAATCAGAAAGTTACGTAGAAGCGAGAAAATATTTAAAAGTAGATTAACTGGATTTCGGTAGCGTTGATAACAAATTGCCAAAACAAATTGCCAAAGTGAGCTGTCATGATGAGCATAGCGACGAAGGCACTCTTGTGAAAGCGAGTAGAGATTAATCCATTGCCGCTAGCACCGCCTTGGGTGCTAATTTATCTTTAAACCAAACAATTCTTGCCGGTACATCGTTCAATTTAACACCGGCTTTCTCCAAATTTAGCCGCTCAGAAATCGCTAAAATTAAGTTCTCGCATTCAGCGCGACGCACCTGAGAAAACTTCTTTTGCAAGTATTCGGGACGCCAGTAGCCGACAATTTCGAGTAAGAACGTGCGACCATCGGGATGCACGAGGCGAAAGTCAGGAATCATGACACTGCCTGGAATGGGGATAAGGTCAACTTCTCTTTCTAATACCCATTCACTTTTCAGCGCGTCCCAGCGGTCGGCAAAAGACGCCTCTAACATACTGTCATAAGGCTTGCCAGGTGGATAGTGGGACACTAAACCACATTCAGAATTCAGCGTAAAGCGTCCGGTTTTCCAGTTGCCAGTGAAGGCATCGCGGTTTTGCAGCGTGGCGCTGAGACTCCATTTAGTGACGTGGAGTAAAGCTGGGAGGAGTTTAGCGATCGCTAACCCATAGCGCGTACTCGGCTTAAATAAACTGGTAGGGCCATCCACTGTTATCGTGAAGCCATGATCCGCATCGCCTTCAATATATGCCATCAATTGAAATAATTTGAGATAGCGGAATAACAGCTTATATTCGCCCGGAACGTTGCGGTGAGCATTCAGAGTAATTTGACTCGCCCGATAGAAGACACCCTGCACCTGGGATAAATTGTAGCGGTGCAACAAATTTTCGGGAGTCGGAGTGTCAAACTGGGTGAGGATGCGATTTTCGGCTAAATCTGCGTAAAGTCCCATGCGGATTTGACTTGCCAGCACTTCTCGATCGAGTTCCTGGCTGAGTTTGTCCGCTAATAAGCTTAGTGTCTGCGCCGAGGCTTGAGGGCTGGGAACAGATTGAGCCGCCAGCGCAAAGACTCGTTCCCGCAATTCTTGCGGTTCTAAGGGACTAACGATTTCAAACGTACACAAACTGCTTTTGAGAATGTGGGCAAGCCCCCGCTTCAGGCGATAATCTGGGCTATCTCCTTCTAATTCCAGCAACTGGCGATCGAGTTCTCCCTGCGTACAACCAAGCGCTTCCTGAAAACAGGTAATCAGATCGGATGCAATCTCTAGATGCTTATCATCTATATTTAAGCGCTTCGGGACTATTGTTTCGCCATTTTGACGATGGATTAAAAGGTCGGTAGGTAACATTTGGATTTAGATAATTGCTAATTGCTAATTGCTAATCGCTAATGGGTGGTTCATCCTCCTCTCCCCATTTTGCCGGTGACTCCGCTGCTCGCTTAGCGACATTAGAATTTACCCCATAAATCGGTTTCGACGGCAAAATCTCCAATTGTTTACCTTTCTTCTCCTCTCTTTCTTCGCGTTCTCTGCGCCTTGGCGGTTCGTTTTTCTTATCTCCCCGCCGCCGCTGGGACGTACCTTCCTCACTCGTATTTTCCGCCACCACCTCATAGAGAATGGCACGTTTATTTTTATCCTGACTTTTTCGCAAAACCCGTCCCATCCGCTGAATAAACTCACGCTGGGAACCCGTGCCCGATAAGATAATTGCCACACTAGCGGCGGGGACATCCACCCCTTCATTCAGGACGTGGGAAGCGATCAGAGTTTTGTATTCTCCCTCCCGAAACCGAGTTAATATCTCGTGGCGTTCCTTCACCGGCGTTTGATGGGTAATCGCTGGGATTAAGAAATCTTGGGAAATGCGATAAACGGTCGCGTTATCAGCCGTAAAAATCAGAATTCGTTCTGGGTGATGTTCGGCAATCAAATTGGCGAGAATTCGCAGTTTGCCGTCTGTACCCAAGGCGATATCTTTCGCTTCCCGATGGGCTAGCATCGCCCGACGTCCTGCTGGCGAACCGGCACTTCTCATCACAAACTGCTGCCAGCCTTGTATGCTGCCGAGAGAAATATTGGACTCTCGCAAAAAGTTGTTGCGGAGTTGAATTAACTCGTTGTAGCGATCGCGCTCTAGTTGCGATAACTTGACTTTAATCTGGACGATCTCATGCTCAGCGAGTGCCGAACCCGAAAGTTCCTCTGCCGTTTTGCGGTAAACTTCGGAACCAATGAGAAGATTTAGATCGGCGTGTTTGCCGTCAGAACGCTCTGGAGTGGCACTCAGTCCCAGTCGGTAGGGCGCGATCGCATATTCGGCAATCACCCGATTAAAATCAGTCGGTAAGTGGTGACACTCATCAAACACGAGCATGGCATAGCGATTGCCCAAGTTTTCGGCATGAATTGCCGCACTGTCGTAAGTGGCAACCAGAATTGCTGTTCTATCCCGCGAACCCCCTCCCAGCAACCCCACCTCTGCATCCGGAAAAGCCGCCGTCAAGTGAGCATACCACTGGTGCATCAAATCCAGTGTCGGCACCACAATCAACGTACTGCGCGGCGTCGCCTGCATCGCCAATTGAGCCAGATACGTCTTCCCAGCCGCTGTAGGCAGCACCACCACTCCCTGACGTCCCGCTTGCTTCCAAGCCATTAGCGCCTCGGTTTGATGCGGGTAGGGTTCCATTTCCATGCTGGCGACGAGTTCCAGCGCTTGAAAACCCTTCGCCTCATCGATAAAATTTGTTTCTTCCGCTTGTAGTGCTTCTACCAGTTGACGATAGTGCATCGCCGGAATGCGGAACTTTTCCACGCGATCGTCCCAAGTCGCATATTCCACCCAAGCTTTGCCCCTAGGAGGCGGATGCAATATTAAAGTGCCACGATCAAAAGATAAAGTAGGGCTACGAGCCATTATTTTTTTAAATTCTTAATCCCCCGATAATTTTAGGAGACTTAATGCACAATGCGATTGAACCCTTGCAGTAATTGGAGCTTTCCCTAATTAAGGGATGAATGCATCGGGGGTAGCAAAGAGATGCTCCTAACCTTACAACCCAACCTCACAAAATTGTTACAGTATGGTGCAATATTGTGCAACAGCGTAGTTGGAGCCGATTTTTGTGTTTAACACTGGCATCATCAGTATTTTGCAATATAGAGGCGCTAGACCTTGACATCTGGCTATGATACGGATCGAGGAGCCATTAGGGTAGATGTGCGAACCAGCGAACTGACAAGTCAGCGCAACGCGATCGCGCTGGCGCGGGAGATTCGTTTTTCATTTTTTACATTAAGAATCGGTGTTGGCATTAGTGCGAAGCGCTCCAAATGCCGAACCCGCCAGGAGAACAGAATATGTTAAAAAAAATCAACCCTCGATTACGGCGCTACGGTGTTGCTGTACTCGCCGTTGCTAGTGCTGGGGTACTGACGCTGTGGTTATTGCCGCACATTCAGCCGCACATTTCCCCACTTTTTTTTGCTGCCGTGATGTTGAGTTCCTGGTACGGCGGCTCGAAACCGGGACTGTTAGCTACTGTTTTGTCTACTTTAACGATTTCTTATTTTTTTATCCCGCCGTTCCATTCAGTTTTGTTTGGTGGAGGGGACATCCTGCGAGTGGCGGTGTTTGGGTTGGTGGCATTATTTATTAGTTGGCTCAGCGCGGAATTAAAAGCTGCCAAGCATCGATCCGAGAAGAACATATTAAAAGTACGAGCCAGCGAGGAGCGGTATCGTAGCATCGTCGAGACGGCTAACGAGGGCATCTGGTTATTGGATGCCCAACTGCGGATAGAGTATGTCAATCAACGGTTAGCCGAGATGTTCGGTTACGGTGTAGAAGAGATGCTCGGTCGTCCAATTTTTGACTTCATGGATGAAGAGGCTCGTATTCAGTTAGAGCAATCTTTGGAGCGAGGAAAACAGGGTATCAACGAGCAGTTTGACTTCCGTTACCGCCGCAAAGACGGTTCGACGCTTTGGGCAATTGTCTCCACAAATCTTATTTTTCATGAAGGCGGTGTCAGCGACGCGAAAGGTGAAGCGATGCCGAAAGCGATCGCGATGTTAACTGATGTCACCGAGCGCAAAGCCGCTGAGGAAGAATTAAAACGATATCAACTTCTTTCTCAACACAGTCGTGACATTGTTTTATATATTCAGCTTGATGGTCAAATTATTGAAGCAAACCAAGCTGCTGTTAAGGCTTATGGTTACTCTAAATCAGAGTTGATTTCCCTAAAGATTAACGATTTACGAGCGCCACAAACTCGGGATTTAATCGCTCAGCAAATTGAACAAGCAGACAAAGAAGGGATTTTGTTTGAAACCATTCACTACCGCAAAGACGGGAGTTCCTTTCCGGTAGAAGTGAGTGCCCAAAGCCTAGTAATTGGCAATAAAAAAATAGTTTTAAGTATTATTCGAGACATTACTGAGCGCAAGCAAGCTGAAGCCTTGTTGCGGAACAGCGAAGAACGCTACCGCGCTTTTATTGAGCGGAGTTCAGAGGGAATTTGGCGATTTGAACTTGAGCAGCCGATTCCCATAGAAGTGACAGAAGATGAGCAGATTCAGCGTTTTTACCAACATGGATACTTAGCTGAATGCAATCGGGTCATGGCTCAAATGTATGGTTTTAGTAGTGTAGAAGAAATTATTGGAGTAAGATTAGAAGATTTTTTAATTCCCTCGGAGCCACATAATATTGAATATTTGCGGGCGTTTATTCAGTCTGGCTACCGACTCAGCGATGCAGAATCCTATGAGGTGGATAAAGAAGGAAATCCCAAATATTTCTTAAATAACCTCGTAGGAATTGTGGAAAATGGTTTTTTAGTACGAGCGTGGGGAACTCAACAGGACATTAGCGAAAGCCTGCGGCACGCTACGCTACGCAAACAAGCGGAAGAAAAATCTCGGCAACTTGCAAACGAGCTTCAAGAACAAGCCAGTACGCTGGATGCAATTCTTTCGGCATCTGTCGATCACATTTACATCTTCGATCGTGAAGGCCGCTACCAATATGTAAGCGCTGGCGGTGCCCAAGTGGTGGGATTCCAGCCAAGCGAGCTGGTAGGCAAAACTTGGCGAGATATCGGCTTGCCAGAAGAAATTATGAGCCGATTTGATGCTCACAGACAAGAAGTCATCTCTACCGGAGAACCGATCAGAAATGAGAACGAGTTCTTAGGTGCTAGCGGCTTGCAACACTACGAATATATCGTCGCCCCCCTGCACAATCAGGATAAAAGCATCAAGGGGATCGTGGTCATTTCCCGCGACATCACCCAGCGCAAGCAAGCTGAAGAGGCTCTGCGAGAAAGTGAAGCACGGGCGAGACGCTTGATTGAGTCAAATATTATCGGGGTCATCATTGCGGACTTTTCTGGCAATATCCTGGAGGCAAACGATGTCTTTTGTAACATCGTCGGTTATACACAGGAGGAAGTGCTATCCGGAAAAGCGAACTGGGCGGAAATGACGCCGCCAGAATATCGGCATTTAGATGTGCAGGCGATGGAGGAGATGCAGCAGACAGGCACCCATACGCCTTTCGAGAAAGAATACATCCGCAAAGACGGCACCAGGGTTCCCGTCCTAGTGGGGACAGGCTATCTGGGCGGAGCGAACAAAATCGGCGTGGGTTTTGCGATTGACTTAAGCGAAAGCCTGCGGCACGCTACGCTACGCAAACGCGCTGAGCAGGAATTGCGAATATCAGAAGCTCGCTTCCGAGCTTTGGTAGATCAGTCTCCATTGAGTACGCAAATTATGGCTCTCGACGGTCGGATTCTTCAGGTCAACCAGGCTTGGGAGAAACTTTGGGGAATCACGCTTGACCAACTTTCGGAATACAACCTGTTGCAGGATGAGCAATTAGTCGCTAAAGGCATCATGCCATACATTCAAAAGGCATTTGCTGGCGAGGCGACAGCCATGCCACCCATCATCTACTATGTTTCGGAGCTAGGAGATTTCCACAAGCAAGAACGCTGGACGCAGGCTTTCATCTATCCCGTAAAAGATGAAACCGGAAATATTCGCGAAGTGGTTTTGGTACACGAAGATATTACAGAGCGCGTCCGAGCCGAGGAAGCACTTCGAGAAAGCGAAGAACGATTCCGGAAATTTTTTGAAGAGGCACCCATTGGCATCTCCGTGGTTGACATAAACGGTCGCTTGGTCAAAATGAATAAAACCTACTGTGAGATGTTGGGATACCCAGAGCAAGAACTCAGTCAATTGACCTTTACAGAGATTACCCACCCCGAAGATGTTGAAAAAGATTGGCGCTATACAGAGCAATTATTCACAGGTGAACTAACTCGCTATCAAGTAGAAAAACGTTATATCAAGAAAAATGGGGAAATTTTATGGATTAATCTTACAGCTACGGCAATTTACGATCGAGAAGGGAACCCCTGCTATGGATTGGGCATGGTTGAAGACATCAGCGAACGGAAGCGAGCTGAGGAAGCGCTGCAAGCAACGAACCAAACTCTTGACAGCCTGATTCAAGCTTGTCCCCTGGGGATTACAGTTCTCAGTATTGATGATGGAACGGTAAAACTGTGGAATCCAGCAGATGAGCGGATCTTCGGCTGGAGCGAACAAGAGGTAGTCGGCTGTTTTCTTCCTAGCATCCTAGAAGATAAACGAGACGAGTTTATAGCACAACTTGATGCTATCGAGCAAGGCGGAACATTAACGGCTATAGAAACACGTCGCCGAAAGAAGGACGGTTCACTGGTTGATATCAGTGTCTGGGCGTGTCCGGTGCGTGACGCTCAGGGAAATCTTAGCTGTATGTCCATTGTTGCCGATATTAGCGATCGCAAGCAGTTAGAGCAAGAACGCAACCAACTTTTGCTCAACGAACAACAACGGGCGACCCAACTTCGAGGCTTGGCGGATGCTGCTTTAGCCATCAACTCTACACTCTCGATTGATGAGCGGTTGCAAGCGATCGCTGACCAAGCGCGTACCATCATCGGTGCCCACCAGTCACACGCCAAACTAAGTTTTAATCAAGACTGGGCGCAGTCTCTCAACGCCATCTCTGTGTCAGACAAATATGCAGCCAGGCGCGAATCCCCTGAAGAACTTGATGTGACGACGAGCATCTACTCGCTTGTCTGGCAGAGGAACCGCCCGATGCGGATGACGCAAGCTGAGCTGGAGGCACATCCGGCTTGGAAAGAATTTGACAAAACTGTTGATAATCTACCAATGCGAGGCTGGCTAGCTGCACCCCTGACGGGACACAACGGGAAAAATATCGGTTTGATTCAACTGTCGGATAAATACGAGGGTGAGTTCACCGAACAAGATGAAGCCATCTTCGTCCAACTGGCACAGATGGCTTCCGTCGCGGTTGAGAATGCACGCCTTTACCGGGAAGCCCAAGAAGCAAACCGCACCAAAGATGAGTTTTTAGCGACCCTTTCCCACGAACTGCGAACGCCGCTCAACGCCATGCTGGGATGGACTCAACTCCTGCGTACCCGGAAGTTTGACGCCGCCACTGCCGCCCGCGCCCTGGAAACCATCGACCGCAATACCAGGTCACTGTCTCAATTGATTGAGGATGTTCTAGATGTCTCGCGGATTATTACCGGCAAGTTGCGCCTAAATGTGCGTCCCATCGAACTTGTACCCGTGATTGAGGCGGCTATCGATACGGTGCTACCCGCAGCAGAAGCGAAAAACATTCAAATTGACTCTAGATGCGATCGCTCAGTCGGACTCATTTTGGGCGATTCCGCTCGTTTGCAGCAAGTCGTCTGGAATCTGCTTTCTAACGCCGTCAAGTTCACCCCCAAGGGAGGGCGGATCGAGGTACAACTTTCTGTAGGCAGGGGGAATGGGAACGAACAATTCCCGATTCCCAACTATGCCGAAATCAGAGTAACTGACACGGGACAAGGGATTAGTGCCGACTTTCTCCCTTATGTATTTGAACGCTTCCGTCAAGCCGATGGTACAACGACGCGATCGCATGGCGGACTCGGACTTGGACTTGCGATCGTGCGCCACCTCGTAGAATTGCAAGGGGGAACCGTCCGCGCCCAAAGCCCCGGACTTGGCTTAGGCGCAACCTTTATTGTGAATTTACCGCTCCGGAGGGAGGAAGCAGAAAACCGGAAAGATGAATTAGATTCTCACCTTCCTCCTTCCTCCGCCGACTTCGCTTCCTGTGCCGTAACGCTGGATGGCTTGCGAGTGCTAATTGTGGATGATGAACCCGACGCCCGCGAAGTGCTAACTGCCATCTTGGAGCAATACCACGCCCAAGTCACCGCTGTGACGAGTGCCCGCGAAGCACTGGAAGCCCTCCACCGCTTGCAGCCGGATATCTTGGTGAGCGATATTGGGATGCCGGAAGAAGATGGCTACGACCTGATTCGTCAAGTCAGGGCGCTGGATATACAAGGTAGAACAATTCCGGCTGTAGCGCTGACTGCCTACGCCAGAGCTGAAGACCGTATCAAGGCGCTCCAAGCAGGTTTCCAGGTACACATTTCTAAGCCAGTCAACCCCGTGGAGATAGCGACAGCGATCGCTAACCTCACCGGACGCACCCATTCTTAAATGGTGGTCAGGAAAAGGGATTGGTTTAAGAAAAAAAACAATCATCGCCAGTAGTAAGTGATATGTTAGGGGGCAATCGCGATCGCTCTGTTGCGCCACAATAATGCCTATTTCTCTAAGGTCTAAGCGTTTTTCCCTGGCACTGGTGACAGTTCTTGTCTCTGTCTCCGTGTCTTGGTGCGACAAAGCACCCGCAGCATTTGTACAGCCCCTCCGAAGCAAACGGGGGATGGTTGTCTCCGCCCACCGACTGGCAAGTGATGCCGGGTTGAGTATGTTACGCAAGGGAGGCAATGCAGTCGATGCAGCCGTGGCAACTGCTTTTGCCATTTCCGTTGTCGAGCCTTTTTCGGCTGGGATCGGCGGCGGGGGTTTTGCCCTGGTACGCTTGGAGAAAACTGGCGAAATCAAAGCGCTTGACTTCCGCGAACGCGCCCCCCTGAAGGCAACGCGGGATATGTACCTGGATGCAGCGGGGAAAGTGCGTCCCAATGCCAGTGTCAATGGATATTTGTCAGTAGCAGTGCCCGGAACGGTGGCGGGACTGTACGAACTCCATCGCCAGTATGGCAAACTTCCCTGGAAAGAAACGATCGCACCGGCGATTCGTTTTGCCAACGAAGGCTCTACGATCAACCCTACCTCGCGTTTTGCCCAAGTTGCGGGAAACCGCAAGGATGCCATTCTCAATAATCCCGCAGCCCGACAAATTTTTGCGCCGAACGGCACTTTGTTTGCACCGGGAGAGAAGCTGGTACAAAAAGATTTAGCCAAAACCTTACAAGCGATCGCCCTCAATCCTCAAGACTTCTATACTGGCGAGATTGCCCGCGCGATCGCGAGCGATATGGCAAAAAATGGGGGTTTGATTTCCCTTGAAGATTTAAAATCTTACAAAACGACTTGGCGTGCCCCCGTCTGCGGCAATTTCCGCGCTGCTCGGATTTGCTCGATGCCGCCGCCTTCGTCGGGAGGCGTTCACCTGCTGCAAATCTTAAATATTATTGGGGAAACTGACTTAAAATCCAAAGGATGGCACCACCCAGACTCCCTGCATCTAATGGTGGAAGCAATGCGGATCGCTTATGCAGATCGAGCCGTACATTTGGGCGATCCGGCTTTTGTGAAAGTCCCGGTTAATGCCTTGATTAATCCGGCATACGCCGCCAAAAGACGCCAGGAAATTAGTCTAGAACGGGCGCGATCTTCTACTGAGGTAAAGGCAGGGAATCAGGAGACGCTACAGGGCTTTGGCAAGCCCAAAGAATCGCAAGATACGTCTCATTTAACAGTAGTCGATGAGGATCGCAATACCGTCAGCCTCACGTTCACGATTAACTACGGGTTTGGATCGGGTGTGGTGGTGCCGGGAACGGGGATTCTGCTAAACGACGAGATGGACGATTTTGCCGCTGCACCGGGAGTCCCCAACGTTTTTGGCTTAGTGGGCGGTGAAGCGAATGCGATCGCTCCCGGCAAAATTCCCCTCTCCAGTATGACCCCAACGATCGTCACCGAAAATGGCAAGCTGCGGATGGCTGTCGGTGCGCCTGGGGGTAGCACGATCATTACTACCGTGATGCAAGTTGTCCTCAACGTCCTGGAATACGGCAGGGATGCTGGTGCCGCCGTTTCCGCCCCCCGTATCCATCATCAATGGCTTCCGGACAAGCTCAACGTGGAACCTTACGGCTTAGACGCCGCCACGCTTGCAGAACTGAGCCGTCGAGGGCACAAAATCGAAGAGCGATCGCCTTGGGGAAATGCGAACGCGATCGTCGTCACCCCTGAAGGCTTATTAGAAGGGGCTGCCGATCCTCGCGGGGAAGGTGCCCCAAGCGGTTATTAGAGAGGACTGAGGACTGAGGGCTGAGGGCTGAGGGCTGAGGGCTGAGGGCTGAGGACTGAGGACTGAGAGAAAAAGAGTGAGGGCTGAGGAGTCAGGGAAGAGGGCTGAGGGAAGAGGATTGATTTCAACCACCCTCAGCCAGATGTAAGAAGCTTTCCTTAAAGAGCGGCAGTGTCAATTGTTATTGCCCAAAAATTGCACTAAAGGTTGAAAAGTTGGGACGAGTTCGGGACGACTCACGACTAAAGTGGGGAAAGAAATACTGCCATAATTCACTCCTTTTTGCAAAGGAAACACAGGTTTTGAATTCAGCGGTATCCAAACCCCACCCGCCGCCTGCAAAATTGCCCAAACTGCTGCAATATCCCAAACTTTGGGGGTAGATTCAACCCCGCCCAAGCTGGTACCGGAAGCAACTGCCAGGAAATTGTAGGTGGTGACGCCTAGCATCCGGATTTTGCAGGGGAAAGGTTTCTGCAAAATAGAGGTACTTCTGGCACACACGCAGAAGAAGTGACTATTACTCGGAGCATCTGGACTAGTGTGAATCGGGCGATTATTTAAAAAAGCACCATTTTCACCGCCTTCACCGTGCCAAAAGCCGTGAAAAGATTGTCTGGTGGGGGGAAAATACACGTACCCGAATACCGGAGTGCCTTGATAAAGCAACCCCATTGAAATTCCCCAGATTGGAATTCCCCGCGTGAAATTGGTGGTGCCATCAACCGGATCGATCACCCAGCACCATTCGGAACCGAAAAAGGTATGTTCTGCCTCTTCACTCAAAACATCGTGGCTGGGGAATGTGCGCGCGATCGCTTCTCGAATTTCTCGATCCGCCCACTTATCTGCCTGCGTTACCAAACTCCCATCTGCTTTATGTTCTGCCTGGATCTGTCCAAAATCTTGCAGCAGTTGCTCACCGAGTCTAACAGTCGTCTCTTGTGCAAAGCTGAGAACCTTCTCCCAAAAATCTGTCATCTGCGTTCGTGGTTCGGGGTTGATGGCTAATGGCAATACAATTCACCATTAGCGATGATCTATTCGCAATTCGTTAGTCTAATTCACCTTCCAGGACAGTTGCGATCGCTTTCTTGGCATCTGTGCGAAATTCTGCCACATTTACTCGACTGAGGAACCAAACCGCTAGCACCATCCCCACGGATTGCAGCGCAAAGACCAATCCATAAGAAAGTACCGGGTTTGCAAATAGCTTTTTCCCCACATCCAAAACAGCACCCCCCGTTACGGTTGCTAGTGCCCGTGCCATTGCCTGCGCCAATCCCCAAGCACCGATAAACGTACCTGCCGTTTCCGCTGCTGTCAGATCCAGCATTAAGCTAATCGCGCCAGTGGTTGTGACACCAGAGGCAAGACCAAACAAGAATAACGCACCCTGCAATAACTTTTGATTTTGGCTAAATCCTGACAGGATAATCAACACAAAACAAGCGGCTACTAACAAACAGCCTAGCTTAGCGGTTTTTTGCTTACCTAGGCGCGGCACAATCAAAAAACCAGTGCTGCTAATTCCAATCAGGGTGCCCAGTCCCCAGTAAGCATTCAGCTTGGTTGTTTCCGAAACTGGCATTCGGAAAACCTCGCCCCCATAAGGTTCTAAGACTGCTTCCTGCATAAACAAACTAATCGTCATCACCAGCAAAAACGTAAAAAAGATTCCCGTTTGCCGGTTAGCGGTTAACACTCGCAATGCCTTACCCAAGGTAATGCTATCTTCTCGCTCTACTAAAGTGGAACGAGAGGTATAGCGGGAATATTTTTTCTCGACGCCCACCGTCGCCAGCAATGCCAGACCCACCACGGTCGCCGGTACAATCATAAACAAGCGGTCGATCGAGGCTTGCAATGCTGATAGGGGTGCGTCTGTGCCGACTTGCTTGAGCAAACTGCTGCCGAGAATTGCCCCGATAACAATTCCCACCATCAACATAGACCAGACAATCCCGACGAGTTTAGAACGATTATCTTCATCGGAAACATCCACCAACATCGCGGCAAAGGGAGTCGAACTCATACTCAGCGCCACGCCATAAAACACGAAGACAAGTGCCAGCAAACCAGTCCAGCCGTAGGTTTGGGTTGTCCACGACCAACCCCCGGCAGCTTGCACCACATTGCCCAGCCGCCACATTACTTGTACGGCGAGGAAGGATGCGATCGCAAACAGTGTTGCACCTATCCACACATAACCCGTGCGGTGATACCCCAATATCGGCTTTGCATCCGACATTTGCCCAAACCACACTCGCACTGGGGCAACAAACTGGTGCATCGCCAAGGCACCCGCTGCAATTGTGGCAGGAATTGCTAACTCCCCAATCATGACTCTGTTGAGGATGCCCAGCGCCAAAACGGACATCATCCCCAATCCCATCTGAAATAAGCCGAGTCGGAACATGGTGAATAAATTCACCTTGGGAGGAAATGACTCGCGGGGTTTCGAGTCTTCTGGTTGCAAATTTGATATATCACCTGTTGCCATCTTTTTTTAAAAGCAAATGAAAGCATCTTTTGCTGTTTTCATTTCACCATACTCATCTGCGACTGTCTGCGACGTTAAACTGAAAAATATAAAGTTTTGTAAAGAGTAGAAATTTTGAGCCTACAAACGATTACTTTAGGACGCGATGGTCCCACAGTCACCCAACTCGGTATCGGCACTTGGGCTTGGGGGGACAAGCTGTTTTGGAATTATGGCAGCGATTACGGGGAAGCCCAACTACGAGAAGCCTTTGAAGCCACGCTAAATTCCGGCATTACCTTTTTTGACACTGCTGAGATTTACGGGTTCGGAGAGTCAGAGTCACTTTTGGGAAAATTCATGCAAGAAACTGGGTGTCCTGCCCAAATTGCTACCAAATACGGCCCTGCCCCTTGGCGATTCACGGCTCAATCTGTCTCAGATGCTTTAACAGAAAGTTTAAAACGTCTGCGGGTCGAGCAAGTCGCCCTTTATCAAGTGCATTGGCCTTTTACCTTCTTAATGAGTCAAGAGACGCTGATGAATGCTCTAGCCGATGAGGTGAAGCGAGGCAGAATTGCGACAGTCGGCGTCAGCAATTATTCAGCCGAACAAATGAAAGAAGCCCACCAACTGCTGGCAGCCAGGGGTGTGCCTTTAGCGGTGAACCAAGTACGCTATTCTCTGCTAACGCGACAAATCGAAACCAACGGCATTCTAGACACAGCGCGGCAACTGGGGGTGACAATCCTGGCTTACAGCCCTCTTGCACAAGGGTTACTCACTGGTAAGTACACCGTTGAGAAGTACCAGGAACCGACGGGTGCCCGCCGATTTGACTCTCGCTTCAGCCGCAGTGGCTTGGAGAAAATCTCCCCGGTGACATCCTTGCTGAGTCAGTTAGGGGAAAAGTATCAAAAAACCCCCGCTCAGGTTGCCCTCAATTGGTTAATCGCTCAGAACGATGTGATTGCGATTCCAGGCGCAAAGACAGCCGAACAGGCGCGGCAGAATGCCGGGGCGCTCGGTTGGGAATTGAGCAGCGAGGAAGTTGCCCAATTGGAACAGGTGAGTCGTCCTTGGCGAAATTAAACCGATTTTAAATTTGGTTCGCAATCGAGGCGGTGCCTCGATTGTGTCCATTATTGAAGGAACGACGCGAGCCGTATTCGACCCGTAGGCGCAGCCTGCGTCCGCCAGAGCGACAAAGGTAGCAGTACCGACCTAACTTCTACAGAACACAGCATTTTTTTAGCCAATTAGAAAAGCGACACATAAAATTTAACTTAGTTACCACTTCAGGCTAAAATTACTGGATGGTGTGAGTACACAGAAATATCTGTTTAGCTGATGTCCACTCGTTCATCTACACTGACCCGTCCGCAAGACTCTGTTGGCAATTCCGAGCCGCTGAGCAATCTTTTGACAGCCCCAACTGGTGACAAGCATCTGAAGCCTGTGACCAAAGCTGTCTATCAAGCCGACCAGCAAGTTAAGTTCCTGCATTTGCAGGCGGAAGTTGAAATTCTCTTGCAACAGCTGCAAACAATCAAACAGCAGCGGTTAGCATCGGATCGCGAGATGGCGGCGACACCCAGCACCGCTAACCCGTAAGGTTCGTAGGAAGAGGCTTTTATCCCTAGAAATGCTGTTTGTAACTCTATCGGCAACTCTTCGGTGCTAGCTTCGTTTGCCCGAAGTTATAAATCATTCGCCGATCAAAAATACTGCCTGCCACAAATCTGTATCGGGCAGTATTTTTGTGCGCGTATAAACGCACTGCACTCAACGAAAACCACGAGAACTTGAATCTCTGCATGACATCGACCATCCCAGCAACGCTCCCGAACTCGGATGCAACCACTGACAGCCTGCACCTAAGAGACATTTTGAGAAGTCTACCGCGTGAGGTTTTTACCAAGAATCGCCGCAAAGCTTGGCTCACAGCGCTGATTAACGTTTTAATGGTTGGCTTGGGCTACTGGGGTTTAGCGATCGCTCCCTGGTTTCTTTTACCTCCCCTCTGGATTTTTATTGGCACTGCGTTGACTGGTTTTTTTGTCATTGCCCATGACTGCGGACATCGCTCCTTTGCCAATCGGCGCTGGGTGAACAATTTGGTAGGACAGTTATTCATGCTGCCGCTAATTTACCCTTTCCACAGTTGGCGGATTCTGCACAATTACCATCATGCCCACACCAATAAACTCAATGAAGACAATGCTTGGGAACCCTTTCAACCAGAGTTTTATAACAGTTTAGAAAGCTTGGGACAGTGGGGCTATCGCTTACTGCGGGGTCGATTTTGGTGGGTGGCTTCGATTGTCCACTGGGGTGCTATGCATTTTAGTTGGTGGCAATTTAAAGGTAAAGACCGCCAGAAAGTGAAATTATCGGCGCTAGTCGTGTTGGGATTTGCCAGTGTAGCCTTCCCCTTATTAATTACCACACTCGGCATCTGGGGGTTTGTCAAATTTTGGCTTCTACCCTGGCTGGTGTACCACTTCTGGATGAGTACCTTTACCTTGGTTCACCACACAGCGCCGGAAATTCCCTTCACTCCTGCTGAGCAATGGAATGAAGCTCAAGCGCAACTGTTTGGAACCGTCCATTGCGATTATCCGCGCTGGGTAGAATTTCTCTGCCACGACATCAACGTTCACATTCCCCACCATATTTCTACCGCAATTCCCTCCTATAACTTGCGACTAGCTCATCGCAGTATCCAAGAAAAGTGGGGAGACTCAATTCGTGAATGTCGCTTCTCTTGGTCTTTGATGAAGCAGATTACAGATGAATGTCACCTGTACAATCCCGAAGACTCTTACTATCAGTCTTTTAAGGACTATCACGCTCAATAATCAGTAGGGGCGGGTTTTAAATCCGCTCTTACTGATATGAGAATTTATTGACCCATACAATAGACCTCCTGCATGAATCATGAAGGGTGTGCCAGTTCATAGTTGAGTAGCCCAGCAATTAGGTTTAAGCGCAGGCCAAACCGTTTTCTGCGGTTGCGATACCGACCTGAGAAAATGCGGAATATCTTGAAGCGACGAATCACATGCTCCACTTTGACTCGTAGCCGAGCTAAAGCCCGATTATGCTGCTTTTCCTCTTCAACTAAAGGTTGCTGGCGTCGCTTCTTGGCGGGGGTACAAGCGCCAGCATGACGTCTGGCAAATCCTTGGTATCCTCGGTCAGCTAAACACAACTGGGATGAGACAAACGGCAAGCGACTGCGCTTGAGCAGCTTGAAGTCATGGGTTCTACCCGTATCGACAGCCGTACAAATGATTTGTTCGCTTTCAAACTCCACTACCAACTGTGCTTTTAGCGTATGGCAATGCTGCTTACCGCTGTAGTAGCGTTTCTGTTTTTTTGGGGACGTTCAATCTCTACCTCGCCGACATCGACCACCATTACCTTCCACTCCCATCCGGGCTGATACAACTGACGCTGACTCGGAAGGCGAAACTTGCCGCTCTTAACCAGCAGGTCTTCCACTTTTCTCACAATTCGTCCGACTGTGGTTTCGTGCAATCCCCAACTCACGCCGATGTGAAACTGACTACGATACTCTCGCCAGTATGCCAAGGCCACTAATACGTGGTCTTCGACACTTAGTTTCGCTTGCCCACCCCGTCGTCCTTGCCGATCTAAGTGCGGACGTACCACCTCGACCATCTCGCGGAAAGTCCCCCGGCTCACTCCACACCAGCGCTTGAACTCAGTCTTTGATAGATGCTCTAACTCCCGATATTGCATTGCTGCAACTGAATATTTGTTCCTATCCAAAATCTAGCGTGCTTTGCTTCCCTACGATCATCAACTGTCACACGCTTTCCTATTCATGCAGGAGGTCTAATACAGGCTTAATCTATTTAGAACTATCAAAAGTAAATATTAAAATTATTTGATGTTTAATTTTGGATTATTCAGACTAGCACCAGTGTGACCAGTAAAAATCCAAAACAGCGCCCGTCCAAAGTCGCGGAGGATGTGGAGCCAGGATTCGGGGGGTTGATTGGAGGGAATGGAGACAGGGGTGAAAGCAATACCTCGACTACCCAGAACGAGGGTAGCGATCGCAATAGCGCGACGCATATGAAAGTCAGAAGTAATCAAATAGAGATGCTGAATATTTAAACTTTTAAAGTCAGCCACCAGAGAGGTAAAGTTAGTTACCGTATCAACCGCACGCCGGTCGAGATGTACTCGTTCATCTGGAATGCCAGCGTCTCGAAAAAACTCACGAGCTTTGTCAGGGCGCGTACCGGAAGAAACCCAGATTTCCAGGGAAGAATGAGTTTGGGCAAATTGGGCAGTGAACTTTTCTCTGGCTGGACCACCGCCGAGGGTGAAGATAGCCTGAGGTATCGGTGTTTGAGAGAAAGCGATCGCTATTCGCACGGGAATAATCCCAATCGGCAGGACGATCAGCGCTGAGATTGCTAAACACAAAAAACGGTACTTTTTACGTTTGTGCTGAAATAGCGGTATACTTTCAGCTAAGAGCCGATCGCTTCTTTTGTTCTTCATAAATTTTGGCATCGACTAAGAAGCGATACCAAAAGCCTTGTAAAAAATGGAAGATTAAACCTTCTACGCCATCTAGAAAACCTAAGCCGATAATGTATCGCATGAAGAAGTAGACAAAGGCGCGGAGGAAAAGAGGCGATCGCGTGTAGAGGTTTTTTTTGATCCAGCGTCGCCCAATAGCTTGAGAATATTGACTGCTTTTTAACAAATCGTCTTCTTTTTCTGCTACTAAGCTCACCATATCTTTCACTTCCCGATCTGCATAGCGGTTGTGCTTGTCTATCCAGAAGCTCAAGCCTTTTTTGTTTTCGTCAATGATATCGTCCTTAAATTTAGCAATTTTCCCCTGTTTAAGAACAATATGTTCATCCATCCATCGCTGTTCGCAAACGCCAAAATCTGTGCGCCAAATTCGCAGTAACCAAGTCGGATAATAACCGCCATGACGTATCCAACGCCCCATGAAAAACACGCGGCGTTTCACTTGATAGCCAGTTATTTTCTCCTCTGTATAAGGTAAGATTTGTTTTAA
The DNA here is from genome assembly GCF_039962015.1 of Trichocoleus sp. AS-A1. Lineage (NCBI taxonomy): Bacteria > Bacillati > Cyanobacteriota > Cyanophyceae > Leptolyngbyales > Trichocoleusaceae > Trichocoleus > Trichocoleus sp. AS-A1. The sequence goes on from NZ_JAMPKG010000027.1 coordinate 49,855, forward strand.
TTCTTCAACTAACTCTGGCGTTAATCGCTCATCAGCATCGAGGCGCATAATCCAGGGAGTTTTGATAGGTAAATTCTCTATAGCCCAGTTGATTTGAGCTGCATGATTCTCAAAAGGATGCTCGAAGACTTGACAACCTGATTCTCTAGCGATTTCCACTGTGCGATCGCTACTTCCAGCATCAACTACAAAAACTTCTGCACCTAGATTTTGCAGACTAGCCAAACACTTAGGGAGGTTTGCCTCTTCATCCTTTGTTAAGATAATTACAGAAAGCAGCATCAAGTTTCTTGCCGCATCGGAGAACAGGAACACAACATTGATTTCCAAACGTAGGGAAATCTACCAGCAAACTTGAAATGAATATCTGTATACCCTTCTGACTTCAATAATTCAGTCAAAGTTTTTACGGAAAAAAATTTAATATGACCCCCATCCCAAAGAACATGAAAGTGCTTATCCATTCTGCCTGAAAGAGAAAGCACAATATTTTTTATATAGCCGTGATAAGGTGTAGTCAAAATTAAAGTTCCATTGGGTTTAAGACATTTGTTAGCTGCTTTTACTAACTCTCTAGGGTATAGAAGATGCTCAATTACTTCCACCGATATAACTATATCAAAAGAATTTTCTAATTCAGCATAAGGTAAATCGTAAATACTAGCTTGGATAAAATGACAATCTGAAAAGTTATGTTGAGCTATGGAAAAGCCCTGCTCGGATTCCTCGACCCCCACAACTTCATACCCTTTCTGGGCGATCGCATGACTGAGGCTTCCATTTCCTGCACCTAAATCCAGAATCCGAAGCTTTTTTTTATCATCAGTATTCTTATTATTTTGAATTATTGATAGCAGTGGAGGCATCAAAAAGCCATGGGCATTAGTTAAATTACTATCTTGATAAGGATATTGATAGCGTTGTAAAATTGTTGCCATAAATTTATTAGAACTACTCATTGAAGGAAAGAGATTGGCTGCTTACTTAAGAATAGAGGTGTAAATTTCAATCATCTTGGTCGCTACAGGACTCCACGTGTACTGCTCAAGAACCAGTTTTCGGGCACGTTGACCCATTTGTTGAGCTTCTTGTGGATGGTGCAGGCAGTGTTCAATAGCAGACGCGATCGCTTCCACATCCAGTTCTGCTACATAACCAAGTTGATACTGTTCTACTACAGAAGCGAGAGCAACGCCAGAGGTGGCGAGAACTGGCTTCCCCGCTGCCATTGCTTCTAAAACCGCAATGCCAAAATTTTCCGAGTAGGAAGTCAGCGCAAATAAATCCGCGCCTTGCAGCAACAAGTCTTTTATTTCACCGGAGACGAAGCCAGCGCGATAAGTGCGATCGCAAATGCCAGCCGTGGCTAAGAGATCATCAATAGTATGCTCGTACTCAGGAGAACCGCTTCCTGCCAATACGAAGGTAAAGCGTTGATCTGCCAGTTGCCCCAAGGCGGGAATAAGATAGTCTAAACCCTTCTTGGCGTGGAGACGAGACAAGAACAAGATGACTGGTTCATCCTCCGGAACCTGAAGCAATTGCCGCAGTCGATAGTGAGCTTCTGGAATGGGATCTGCTGTGAACAAGCCATTGTGCAGAACAAAACTGGGTGCCTTCAGACTCAGTTTAGAGGTTTCTTGCTCCTCCTGCTGGGAAGTAAAATGAAGGGTTTTGCTGTCATTAAGGTTAGCCCACTGTATCAAGGTAAGGAAAATTTGTTTTTTGAAGGCACCCTGTTGCAAAGGCCATTCACAAAGTTGACCCTGAGGTTGAAAAATGTAGGGAATGCCTTTAATGCGAGCTATCACCATTGCCACCGTAGATGGATATGAAAAAGTGCCACGGATGTGCAAAATATCGTATGAAGAAATATGCCGCCAAAGCCAAGCAGTTAGTTGACTGGAAAACGCAAATTCCCTTACAGCATTAATAGGTGGAGAAAACCTAGGGAAAAACCAAACCGGAACTTGTTCGTACTCAACGGACTCCCCTAATGGGACATCTAATAACGCACAGCCGTTGTCATTTGTCGTAACAATCTCAGTCTCTACTCCATGCTCTCGCAATGCCTTAACCAGTTCCAAAACTACCAGACTAGCTCCACCTCGCACTGGAGCGATTGAGGGAATGATATGGAGAACTTTCACTTTTCTCAACTCCAGGCAAAAGCTTTTAAAGTGGAATATTATACTACATACAATTTAGTACGTGGAAGCTAATTATGCACTAGCGCAGATTCAACAGCTTGCATCAAACTTTCTGCAAAATAGATTGGAGAAAAGTTTTGAATATGTTCAAACGATGCTGCTCCCATTACTTTTAAATCTACTGTTTTTGAACTTATTTTTCTCATTAGCTCAGTCAGTTGCTCCGGCTTTTCAGGGGCAAACCCAAAACCGTTCTTACCCTCAATAACTAAATCCTCAAAACAACCGCAGCGCTTGGAAACTAAGACCGGCAACCCTGCTGCCATTGCTTCGTTTACGACAAGTCCCCAAGTATCCTTAATACTGGCATGAACAAAGCAGCTGGCATGGGCTAAGTAAGGAAGCAATTCATTCTGCTGAAGAAAGCCTGGTAAATGGACAACGTTTTGTAAAGCTAATTCAGCAATATACTGTTCAATTTGGCAGCGAAGTTGACCGTCCCCACACAGGACTAAATCCCAGGCACGAGAATCGGCTTTCTGGTAATAGGCTGCATAAGATGAGATCAATCCAAAAATATTTTTCTCAGGTATAAAACGATTGACGGCCAGAAAATAAGGTTTTTCAACAGGTCTCGGAAGACATTTAATCTTTTGAGGAGAAAATATTTCATTAGCTACTACGTCATACCCCAAGAAAATAGTATTGGGAGCCATGCCTAATTTAACTAAGTAACTCTTGTGTGTTTGTCCAGCTACTAATGCCGCTTTATACCCTTTAAGTATCCAGCTTTTAAGTGTTTCCCGCCACCAACTACGAGGTGCATCATCTTCCTTAGAGTCAGATAGCAAGATAGCGATTTTTCCATGCCAGAGGCACCACAGTAAAGCTAAAAGCATAGTAGGTCTGGCGTACCCTGCGATTGCTAAAGCATCAGGAGAAACCTCTGATAGAACCGTAAAAAATCGTTGTATAAGCCGAACAAACTTAATTTGCTCAAGTTGTTGGTCCGGAAATATAGAGACAACATTAGTTTTATTTTCAGGTCTCCAAGCATAAGCAGCCTGGGAACACGCTAATTCTAAGCCAACTACATTCCAGTTTGATTGCCTATAGACTTGTTGACAGCCTTCCAGGCGAGCTACATGGTAGGGGCCATAGTTAGTGAAAAGTATAGCTAAAGTAGGCATTTTATTTTCCTTCTTCGGTATGTTTTCTCCCAACCAGGCAGATAGCACTAGAAAATAAAGGTGGGTATATATTATGAAAACGCCCTAGTCTTCCAAAACCCAAAGATTCAGTTGGCTCTATATCGTATCGTCGATACAACTTAGCCAAAGACGAAAACGTGAAATAGTGCAAATGACCTCCATCAAAAAGGTCTTTAGGCTTTACATTCAAACCTTCATCAGTGCCTCCAGTGGATGGAAATCGACCTATTAACAAGAGTAATCGGCGACGTAGTTCCGCAATATTGGGAGTACAGGTTACTAGCCTTCCATTAGTAGCCAGTAATCTTTTTATTTCAGCCATTGCTGACCATAAATCTACAATATGCTCTATGACATCTGCCCATACTATAACATCGAAGAAACCTTCTGAGAATTCTAATTTATCCTCAATGTTGCCAACAAGTATATTGTCTTTTAAGCCATTTCTCATCAATTCTTTTTTGACTTTTTCAGCCCGAATTGGCGAAATTTCTAATCCATAAAGTTCATCAAAACGATTTTTAAGATTATAAAGAACATTTCCTCCACCACATCCTATTTCTAAAACTCGATGACCGGAACCGGCTAAACTTACCAGTGCCTCATTTCTATGTCGAGGAAAACGTTTTGGCATATCCGAGAAAGATAGTTTTTCATCAGCATAAACATTATTATTTGCATTGACAACTGTATTTATGTTCATTGATTTTCCCTATCAACAACTTCGATTATATCTATATATATTTAGCTTTTTAAACTATTTTGAGGTTCAACTGGAACAGGCAAACTCTTATAAGTAGAATATTGAGTCCAAGACATCGGTGTGCGGTCTTTCCAATAGATTGCTACAGAAATTATTCCATTTATCCAACCTAGAGTAGTGTGCAAAATCAACTTTGGATACCGTAAATTTTTCGTTACTAAAAGTGGATAGATGGCAATTGCATTCCTAACCCCAACTAGAAACGGCTTGTTTAAAAGATTGTATAAAACAATATTTCTAACTTGGTAAAAAGCTATTTTATCAGGCAATCGAGATGTAGAAGTGCGGCGATGATGCACAACTATACTAGGAAATGTATGGATTTCATACCCTTTTCGCCAAGCTCGTTGGCAAAAATCACTTTCTTCGGCCATTTGGAAGAAATACTCGCGATAACCACCTAGCTCAAGGAAGGTAGAGCAGCGTAGGATATGTCCGCATCCTGTATAGGTTTTTACTATATGAATTTCTGGTTTTATATTTTGAGCCTTTGGTTGATTAATTTCAATATTTGCAAACTCTAACGCTACTACAAGTGGATACCGTTCTAGATACTTAATAGAATTTTCTAAAGGTGGCTCATCTGCAAAACAAGAGTCGTCATCAAGGCTGATTAAGTATGCAGTTTTAGCCATTTCAATTATCCGATTTCGGTTAACAACCAATCCCTTACTTTGCTTATTCCTAATAAGTGTCAACTTTTTAAATTGACTTAAAGTTTTTGCTAATGTATCAACAGGCTCATCAGAAGCATCATCAAAAATAATTATGGGTAACTCATTTAACTTAAACGCCACTAACCTATTAAGAGTTTCATCAAGTTCGCAACTTCGATTTTTTGTAGTTATTCCAATGGTTACTGAATCAGCTAGATTCATTTCTTCGTTTATTCCACCTTATAAATTAATTAAATTTAAACTTGCTTTTTTCTCTGGTATTTACTAAAGCTCGATCATCGGCAATTTTTACCTGCTTATACTCGGGGATACTACCAAAACCATATATACAGCAACTAATAGCTACAGGGGTGACAAACAGAAGAGCTGGCTGTAAATGGGCAACAGATAAGCCCTGTACAATAGATTCAATAAATAATAGACCAGCAAAATTTTGAAACCCTAAATACTGGTTCTTTTGGAAGAAGAATAACTGACCCATTTTCCATAAACCTACTACATATGTAGTAATGCTCCAAATTCCTCCTAGCATAAGTATTGATAGATATTCATTATGAAAGTAACTTAAGTTTAATTCTCTAGTTCCTGAATAAAAAGGGAGTTCGGAAATAAAACCTGTTAATATTTCAGGATGTTCATTTAAAGTTTTAAAAGATTCTATATATCTAATAATACGAGAATCAAGAGTTTCTGCTGATGAACCTTTAGAGGTAATTATGTCACGCATACCTACTGGAATATATTTAAATGCATCAGAAGAGGTAAATACAAAAAAAACGGCTCCTGCCGTAATTAATGAAACCACTAAAGCTGTAATGCGAGATGAAAAAGACCCCCTACTTAAGATAACTAATAATACTATAAATACAACAGATACCAAAGCTGTTTTTGAACCTGTTAAAAAAATTATTAAAATGCCAGAAATACCACTGATTAAACGTAAAAAAGGGGGGAATTCTGCTTTTGGATTTTTGGTTATGGACAAAGCTACAGCCAGACCTCCTAAAATACCTAAGGAGCCTCTAAACATTCCAAGAACAATAAACTTCTGATTAAGATCATTTTCATAGCGAATGTAATTTGGATCGGTAACGGCTCTAATAGCTTCTAAAACATTACTGTTGACATATTCTTGCCCTTGAAGAAACATTGCCAGGATAATAACTAAACATCCCCATACAAATCCAGTCATTATCCATGTTTGTTTGATTGGTCGATTTGGTCGGATAGCACTGAAATAGACTAATAAGGACATGGCTCCTATAAGCCGGTACATATTGATAAGAGCTAGCAAAAATGTAACTTGCTGCGTTGCGTAGCCTATGGCTGTAAACACAGGCATAAATCCTGCCGAAAAGAACAAAAGTCCACTGACCACTCGAATATTTTGAGGTACAAACTTCCATCTTTCTATAGCAAAATACAAAGCGAAAGGGACTGCAAAATCGAACAGATATACAACGCTATTTGAACCTTTAACGGCATAAAATAGGGGAGCCGGAAACCAAGCTATTGCCAGTAGAAGGCTCTCTATAAATGTAAGCCTGCTTTTCTTGGAAAAGAAAAATATTCCCCCTGCCATAAGCGAAGAAAGCACCCATGCAGCCTGCCAGGTATTCATTGTGATTGTCCCCTCTGAATCGTCCGCTGATAAACTTCCGTCATCTGATTCGCAATGCCAGTTGGGGAATATTTATTAAGAACGTGTTGACGAGCTGTTTCACTAATAGTTCTTCTTAGAGCTGAATTTTTTAACAATTTCACTAAGCCTTTCGCAATATTCTCTCCTGTACGCGAAGTGTTCAAACAACTCACACCATTAATCCCTAATTCCTGCGCTCCACCATTAGAACCAATGACACAGGCAATACCAGCATACATACATTCCACATGGGTGTACCCAAAACTTTCCCAAGTTGAGGCGAAGAAACCTACAGAATGTTTATTCAAGTAACTGGGTAAGTCAAGGTAAGGAATTCCCCCTCGAATTGCTACTTGAGAATGGTGTTCTTTAGAAATTCTACTTATAAGCCAATCGCCCCAATTGCTTCCATCCTTACGAGGGATTGATTGCCCCAGAACTTCAAAACAAGTCTCAGGAAGCTCTTGCCAGACACTACGAAAGATAGAAGGCATTTGAGCGGCACCCTTGAGGAAATCTAATCGACCTAATGATACGACTCTAGGAATTGTATAGTCTTTTTCAGACAAAAAGTCTGGTTCATAAACCCAACCGCCGAATGGATTTGCAATAATGTAACGAGACTTAGGAAGGTACCACCGACGCTTTAAGCACTGCTGCATAAGCCAAGTTGAAGGGGATACAACTGCATCAGCACGTGCAATAGTTTCTCTTTCCATTTGAGCCAGTAAGTTGGGGCGAATTTGGTAATCTAACTGTATTGTCCATCGCTTCAGTAAGGGAGCTGCACCCAGGCGGCAAAGTTGACTATCACCGTGGAGCTTCACCACTGTTGGAAAATTCGGGTAATGCCTTTGAAATTCTAACCCAAGTGCGCTGTACTCTGGAAATTCAACTACGTCTAAATTATGTTCTTGAATTACCTGAACTAAAAGCTTAAATGCTTGGGCTTGTAAATTTTGAACATTCGCTCTTTGCGTGTTTAATCCTCGTATGATTCGCAGGCCATTTTCAGAAGATTCTCGTGGTTCTTTACCAAAGCCACAAATAACTGTCACTTGATGTCCTAGAGATACCAATCCCCGAGACATATGAAATACATAGGAGCCTATACCATCCCAGCCATTATCTGGTGGAAATGTTGTAGTGACAAAACCTATGTGCATTTTGATTCAAGTTAAAAGATTACTAATTAGGTTTTCTATCACGTTGCCAAGCAGCTGTAAAGCTGCCGCCATCTAAGGAAAATTTTTTGTTCAAAGCATTGGCTGTCTTTGCCCATTTAGCGGGGGCTATCCAGGCATTGTAAGAACGCCAACATATGGTATGAAAGCCAGGCAGATACTCAGACCCAAGCTTCAAGGGATCAAACCCTGGTAATCCTAAACAGAAATCTCCAGGAAGATCACAAGGAGCATGAATATCAACCATCATCCGAACCTCGCGAGGGGTTAACGGCTTAGTAATTACTCCTGTACGTAGCAGTTTATCAGATGTTTTCTGAAGGATGTCTGGTTGACTATGTCCTGACCATTTGCTAAGGACTCGTTTATAAAATAAGGGATCTATAAACCACAATCGCCGCCTCCAAGTTCGTAATGTCTGCCAGCGTTCATAAGCTGCACGGCACTCTGGATTAGCCATGAACCTTGATGATGGCTCATGACCCATGACATAGACTCCTCCTGGTTTTACTAAAGAAGCAATGTTTGCTAAGAAACTTTCTATATCTGCAATATGATGGAGGACAGAATTAGTCAAGACCATATCAAAAGGTTGAGTCCACATTACTAAATCTGCAACAGTACCTACAAAAGTTTCAGTAGTTATATTTTTAGCTGTTAAGTTCTGCTGCGCTTTCACCACCATGTCTGAACTGAGATCGCTACACATTACTTGGTGCAAACGGCTTTTGGGACAAATCTCAAGGAGTGTCTGTAAAGCATAACCAGTGCCACATCCAAGATCAAGAACACTAAAGGAATGTGGGATAATATCTAGCGTTTGGAGCAAAACTTCTTTAAAGAAAGGCTTAGCAAACTGCGTAATCTCAATATGTGTATCGTCATAGCTTTCGGCTTCAATTGCGTGATACGTATTGCTGATAATCCTAATAAATTCTTCTGGATTTAATGTAACTCCACATCTGAGCATGGTAGCATTCAAATTAGCGATTCCTATAGCTCCATTTGCAAATTTCATAGGTTACAACAGAGTGAATTTAGTCTTGCTTGGTATTGAAAGAATAACAGCCCAACAAAGGTTGCGATAGTGTATTTTAACATTCTGCTTGATGATTGCTGATAAACATATTTCATTCAAAGCTGAACCTAGAGGTGTATAATCAAGTTTAGTAATAAAGTCTTTTAAGGTTATTCTTACGGTACTTAACAGTATTGAGTATTGTTTCAGCCCTTTTATAATAAATAATTTTTAATTCCATACCATTGGCAAAAACCTTAAATTCAGGATCTAAGAGACTCTGCGTATAGGCTTTTGAAACAGCAGTAATATCTAAAATTTTGGCTTTGCTTTACAAAATACCCTTCAAAATGGCAAACGAAACTCATCTACTCCGAAAAATGCATAATTAATATAGGGCAATGTCTTGATGATTGATTTTTTTATGATATTACAATAATAAAATATTTTTTCATTCAAAATATTACAAATTTCTTAACCACTATTATTTATTTTATTATTATACTTTTTCATTTTTGAAACACTTTCATAAAATATCTGCTGACTGAACATAATTGCAAGTATTATTGTAATTCCCTGACAAGCTGCACCAATCCAACCAGATAGTTGCGTCACTAAAACAGCTATTACACAGATTAATACTGCTTTTAGCAGGAGGTTACTCATAAAAAATAAATTTATTTCTGGAATAAATTTATTTAATAAATAAATACTTAAAAAACTTTGTAGTAAATAAGCCATAGTAAAGGCAAATGCTAATCCTACTGAACTATATTGAGGAACCAGCACAACGATTAGTCCGATTGATACAACTCCCATGACTATATTAACGAGTAAAGCTATCCAATTACGATTAATTAACTGAAGAGCCATTCCTACAATACCCGATAAAGATATAATTGTTGCCGTAAGCATAATCAATCCCATCAAAAGGTATTCAGATGTAAAATCTTTACCAAAGATAGTTAAAAGTGATTTACTAAAAAGTATAGCTGATACCCCTGTCAGTATGACTATTCCAAAAACAGTTCTATAAGCAATATAAAATAATTTGGAAAACCCGGATATATCACCTTTTCCCAACATTTCGCTCAGGACTGGGCTGAGAGTTGACTGGAGCAAAAATGGTCCCTGTAAAACTAAAATTCGCCACTGGCTAGCTGCATTGTAGCCGCCTAGAGATGAGTAGCCATTCCTTTGCTGGCTCAAAATGGCATTACCTATCCAATTAGTGGGAATGACTAGGAAATTATTGATGACAATTGGCAAAGTGTAATTAACTAAAACTGAAGATTCTAGCCACATATTATCAAAAACAGGCAAAAAGTTATGCCTCTTGCACTCTTTCACTACAGCCAAAATATATATTAAGAAGCTTAAAATATAGGAGATTACGTAAGCAAACATAGCCCCTAACAAACCCCATTGATATGTAAGCATAGCTGTTGCAGGAAACCATACAATCACCTGAGAAAGTGTGGCAAGATTAAGTATTTTAAATGCCTGTAAACCATAAAGAACACCATTACAAACACCAATTAATGATTGTATACCCAGTGCGATCGCAGCGAGTTTAAGCAGGGGTGCTAAACGGGGTTCATTTAAAATATTATTGGCTATAAAATCTGAAAAAATTATTAAAGCACCAGAAGTTATTATGGTTAGAATTACAACCCATGTTGTTGACAGAGCAAATATTCGTGCAGCCCGGACTGGATATGTAAGTCTTAGCTCAGAAATAAACTTGGAGCAAGTCGCTCCGTATCCTGAAGACAGCACTCCAAATAACAGTAAAGTGCTTAAGACCATTCCCAGCTCTCCATATCCCTGCTTACCTAAAAGATTAGACTGAATAAGAGCTATTCCGAAAGTTAAAGATCTACTAATGACGGTGCTTACAACTGCCCATGAAATTCCATGTAAGACTCGCTTACTGAGGTTTTTGTCGCCATCAGGGAGCTTAAGAAAACGTACCGTTCTGGAAATGTATTTAACGAAAAACATAAATGTCTACTTAAATCTATCCTATCTATTTGTCAATTAAGGATAGAAAGTAGTTTGTAATGATTATGATATTTTTTGCATTTCTGGCTTAAAGCTAATACCAAAGATTAAGACAGGGCAACATACGAGTTGAGTTAACCTAAATGTTACCCCTGACATCTCAACCAAATGCTACTTCCATCGAACTTCAGTACATAGACGCTGCAATAACGACAGCATTAACCTGCTCCAAAAGCCGCATTCAGCAAGGCGGCTAGGACGGATTGAATCGCTAGCAGCTCATCGGGAGGCTCGCTCAAAAATACGCCGCTACTGGAGTTTATGAGAGCATTGTAGGCTTCAACTGCCGCCGCCAGCCGAACCGCATCGACCCTACCATTTGCAGTTAACCCTTGCAAGTTGGCAACCACGTCACGAGCCAGGGTCGGATTAATGCCTTCAGTAGCATTCACCAGACCGCTTTCCAGCTGGCTGGCGCTAGCAGCAACATTTCCAGTCCCTGTCAAAACGTTCCCCAAGCTGTTATTGGCGGTCTGGGAGTTGACTGTGGCTGCTGCCTGATTGACAGCAGATGCGATCGCCTCCGTTCTGAATGCGAGTCTTCCCCGCCCGCCTCTGTCGGGTATGAAGGCTCCATTGACAACGTCGCTAGTCGTCATAATCGGGCCGGTGACATCTGAATTGAAGCCGGGAGTTTGGGCAAATGCTGTTTCCGAAAACAGTAGAGAAGAACCTAAAACTAAACCTAGACTGAGATTTAAAGAAAGACGTTTGATGTTCATGGCTTTTGTTTTGTGAGCAAAGAACTTAGAAAGTAATGCCGTAACCGACGCCTAGGATAAAACGTGCCCCATCACCAGCATTTCCGGTTACATCAGCAAGCGCTGGAGTGATGATCAGCGGTATATTCTCGAATGGAGCGATCGAAGCACCCACATTCAAATCTTGACCACTCCATTCGGCAATGACCGATATTGGTTGAGCTACGCGCACGCCGATACTACCAAACGGATTGACAGAATCTCTGCCAGCCTCAATATCAGGTACTGAGCGAAAGCGACCCCCACCCAAACCCACAGAGGCAGTAACTGAGGGGGAGAAGCCTGCGGTTGTCCGAGATCCTAGCGGAAAAACTTTACTGACGACACCGTAAACGGTGCTGTACCCCGGATCGGGATTTCCAAAGGTATCTATATTTTCCACTCCAACCGCCACGGCTAGGTCATTAGCAAACTGACGGTGAATCTTGAAGCTGATGCCACCATCTTCAAAGCTATCATCGCCGAATAGGTCATAAATTGAGATAACGCCTTCTACACCCACGGCTTTGCGAGCATCGCCCAGACCAATACCCGCAGCGATTACCCCATCTGCCTTGTTGCTGTTGCGGGTTCTTTCTTGGAAGCCAGCTCCGATAAATGCCTGCCCTCGGTCAGCGCCGAAAGCCGTGGGTGTCGTAATACTAGAATTTCCCCCAATCAACCGCCGCAGCTGTTCTACTATCGGTGGTGCAGGAAGCCGATACTGTTGGCGCAAGGCTGCAACTTGTTCTGCTGTCAGGGGAGGCGGTGTTGTTGCCACTGGTTCGTAGCCAACCACGTAACGAGCGGCAACATCCGTTGGAGGAATCTGCGGCGCTTGCCCAGCATTCACTAAAGCCTGGTAAATAAACGCTGCCACGTCAGCACGGGTGGCTAACTGATTGGGATTTAACAGCGCCACATCTGGATAGTTGACAACCAGTTGATTTTGTGCGGCAGCAGCAACACTAGTGCGGGCATAGGCAGGAATGCTGCCAGCATCCTGAAATAAACCATTTAAAATCGAGGCGGTATCTGCGGTTGGATTCAGGTTAAGTCCGCTGACCAAAGACACCAAGACTTGGACGCGGGGGATGTTTTGATTCGGCTGGAAAACCTGGTTGGGGTATCCTTCTAGAAATCCCGTCCGATAAGCTTCCTGAATCGCCGTGTAACCCCAGTAATTGGCAGGTACATCCACAAAATCCACCGCTTGGCGAATTGCAGGTCTTTGAAAAGCCTTCCGGATCATGGCGGCAAACTGAGCGCGTGTCACCGGCTCGTCAGGACGGAAAGAGCCATCTGGAAAGCCTACGATCACTTCTCGCTGTGCGAGTGCTTCAATAAAGGTCTGCGCCCAGCTACCTTGTACATCCGGGAAGGAGCTGGCTTGAGCCAATTGAGTGGGCGTCGAGACGGCTCCGGGTTGCTGTAAACTTCTTCCTGGGGCGGCTGGATTGCTAATCGCTGGCAGCGAAGAGCTAGAACGGGTGGTGGTTGAAGGAGCAGGCGGGTTAGAACGCAGCGCGTCAGCTCCCAGCATCGTTTTTAAGAGTGCATCACCCATTGAACCGCTACCCTTGGCTGGTGCTGAAGCATTCCCGTTGGTAGAACTTGCCTTGGTGGTAGCCAGACTGGCAGATGCATAGAGGATCGTACTGCCCAAAAACATGGAACTTAGTAGGATGTGTACCCGGTACCACAATTTCTTTTTACTTGCACTGACACGGCTCCTACCTGTTGCTGGCGTCATAACCTTATCCTCCTCATACCCAAAAATTCCTTGCCACCTCAAAGGTACACGAGTTTGGGAAAATTACGTTGGTGATTAAACTTTATACTGCAACTTTTTACGGATTGTATCCGTCAATGGCGTGACTTTGTGTAACGAGGTTTAACAGATTTGGAATGAAGAGTGCTAACTTGAGCGCCAAAAGGCATCGTGAAACAAGTTCTGATTTTTGTAATAGCGGTGCTAGTTTTCCGAAACTGGCTACCCGAACCGTTGTGGGCTTGGCGCTCCTATTTGTGGCGGCAATGACGGTTTCATCACCAGCGATCGCGCAACTCCCCGGATTGCGCCCTTCTGCTGCCCCAGCGGGAACATCTACCAGACGTGGATCGGAGGCCCCATATACTCTAGGCGCAGGCGATCGCGTCCGGCTGGATATTTTTGAGGTTCCTGAATACAGCGGAGAGTACCAGGTGCTAATCGATGGTACGCTCAACCTGCCAATCATTGGCAGCGTACCCGTTCGGGGATTGAGCCTCGAAAGAGCAACCGATGAAATTTCTAGCAGATACGGTCGCTACATCCGACGCCCCCTGCTGACCATTACTCTGCTGGCACCCCGTCCCGTCAAAATCGCAGTGGCTGGGGAAGTCAATCGTCCGGGTTCCTATACCGTTAACCTAACCGAAGGCAATCAATTTCCCACCGTCACGCAAGCACTGCAATTGGCTGGGGGCATTACTCAAGCCGCCAATATCCGCCAAGTAGAACTGCGCCGCATTTCACCCGGTTCATCGGGAGTCATCGCTGTCAATCTCTGGGAATTACTCAACAACGGTGATTTGAGTCAAGATCTCACTTTGCGAGATGGAGACTCGCTGTTTATCCCCACCAGCCCCCAAATCAACGCCGATGAATCCCGTACCTTAGCGGATGCCAGCTTTGCGCCCCAGAACACCGGGCCAATCAAGATTGTCGTAGTCGGAGAAGTATCCCGTCCAGGGCCTTATATCGTGTCACCAACCACCATCGCCACTGCGAATACTCCCCCTGAGGCGAATGCGACTGCGGCTTCTAGCAGCACTCCTGCCACCGTGACCCAAGCCATTCAAGTTGCAGGGGGAATTACCTCCTTAGCAGATATTCGCCAGGTTCAAGTCCGCCGTTCTGCCCGTTCGGGACCCGAAAAAGTCCTCAATATCAACCTCTGGCAACTTTTACAGTCCGGAGATGTCACCCAAGATGTCATCTTGCAAGAGGGAGATACCGTGGTGGTGCCTACTGCCAGCAATATCGACCCCTCTGAGGTACCCCAAGTCGCATCGGCTAGCTTCTCTCCCAACACCATTCGGGTCAATGTGGTCGGGGAAGTCGCCAAAGCAGGGACGATTGAACTGCCACCCAATACGACCTTGAATCAAGCGGTGCTGGCAGCCGGAGGATTTAACAATCGTGCCCGGAGGAGTTCGGTAGAGCTGATTCGTCTCAACGCCAATGGCACCATTTCTAAGCGGAACGTCCCGGTCAATTTTGCTCAGGGCATCAACGATCAAAACAATCCGATTCTACGCAATAACGACGTGGTGGTGGTGAACCGCTCTAACCTCGCTAATTTCTCAGACACGCTGGGGACGGTGTTGAGTCCGCTGGGAGGGGTTTTCAGCTTATTCAACTTCTTTAGAATCTTTGAGTAAAAACGTGGTTGGCTAGGTCTGGAGAGCCGCAATCAAGAGCTGAGTAAAAAATTCGATCGTTTGGATGTAGCATCCTGCACTTTCATGGTACAAAATGAGGCTAGAACCAGGAATCTCCCTGGCGATCGCGTCAACCAAGCCAACAAGGTGCAGGGGTTTAGATGGAAGCGGGCCAATTTTCTCAACCGTCATCGCCGAAAGGGAATGGCAAGCAACTTCAGCCATTGCCGCTAACCGACGAAACTCAGTTTCTAGAAAACAGCCAGGACGACTTGAATGTTCGTCAGCTCTTGAATGTGGTGCGTCGCCGTGCTTTGGTGATTGCGGGGGTGGCGATCGTTGTCACGACTGGAATCGGCTTATGGACATTCAGCCAAACACCCAAGTATGAAGGAAAGTTCCAACTCCTGGTGGAACCCGTTACGGCTGAAAATAAGCTGACGAAACTTACTCAATTACAGGCAATCGAGCCAGCTCTAAACGACTCTAGTCTGGATTACGAAACCCAAATTAAAGTTTTACTCAGTTCCGAACGGATGGCGGCATTCATCGCTCAGATCCAAAAGCGCTATCCCGATATCGACTATGAGTCACTCATTCTTGAAAACAACCTAACAATTACCCAAATAGATAAAACAAAAATTTTAGAAGTACGTTACCGCGATACCGATCCCGATAAAATCAAGTATGTATTATTTGAGTTAGCTAAAGTTTATTTGAGGTACTCTCTTCAGGAGCGGCAAACTAACCTCAACCAGGGAATTAAGTTTGTAGACGGTCAACTTCCTGGACTTCAACAACGGGTGGACAAACTCCAGGGACAACTGCAAACGTTCCGGCAGCGGTACAACATCCTCGATCCGGAAGAACAAGCCAAACAACTTGCCGTGCTAGCCTCAAATGTTGAGGAACAAAAACTCGATAACCAACTAAAACATAATGAAGTCCGGTCGCTGTATGCAACGCTACAAAAGCAGTTAGGGCTACCCCCCAATCAAGCGATCGCTGCTGCATCTCTTTCGGAAGCACCCCGCTACCAACAGTTACTCAACAAACTTAAGGAAGTCGAAACCAAGCTTGCCACCGAGTCAGCCCGGTTTCTGGAAGAAAGCCCTACCATTCAATCACTCAAAGAGCAGCAGCAAAATTTGCTGCCCTTGTTGCAACAAGAAGCGGCGGCGGTACTGGGAAATAACCTGTCTGGTCTCAACGAACGGCAATATTTGTCTTCCCCCAGCACGGTGCGCTTAGAGCTGATTCAGCAATTTGTGGATGCGGCAAACCAAGTGCAGGTTCTGGAAGTTCGCGGCAATGCGATCGCCCAAGCCGAAAAGCGCTTAAATCAACAAGTTAGACTACTGCCCCTGATTGCCCGTCAGTACACAGATTTACAGCGGGAACTCAACGTCGCAACCGAGAGTTTAAACCGCTTTCTAGCCGTTCGGGAAACCCTGCAAATTGAAGCAGCACAGAAAGCTCTCCCCTGGCAGCTGATCGCCAAACCCCAAAAGCCAGAAGATCCTATCTTTCCCAAGCCCAAGCGAAATCTGATATTAGGCGCGATCGCTGGGGTAATGTTAGGGCTGGCATCTGCCTTATTAGCAGAGCGACTCGACAATGTTTTCCACTCCCCCGAAGAACTCAAAGACAGCACCCGACTACCCATTCTTGGCTTGATTCCCCACCACAAAGAACTCAAACTATTCAAACCCATCGCAGAACTCGCCAACTTCGCCCAGCCAAATGGAAACGGAGCCTCAGCCAAAAACCAAAACGGAGAGACCCCATCCAAAGAGCGTGCCACCACTCGCAAAGCTAGTTGGTACAATGCTTCTCCCTTCTTAGAATCCTTCCGTTCTCTCCATACCAATATTCGTTTTCTCGGTTCTGATACCCCCATCCACTCGCTAGTGGTTAGCTCAGCGTCCCCAGGTGATGGTAAATCCACTGTATCCGTACACCTAGCACAGGCGGCTGCGGCAATGGGACAGCGAGTTTTGTTGGTAGATGCAGATTTGCGGCGTCCTCAGGTTCATAATGTCCTCGGTTTAGAAAATCACCAGGGGCTGAGCAACGTCATTGCCACAGGTCTAACTCCCAGAGAAGCCATCCAGCGCTTGCCCTCCTGGGACAATCTCTACGTGCTAACCGCTGGACAAATCCCACCAGACCCAACCAGACTGCTTTCCTCCAAGCGAATGCAGTATTTGATGGAGCAGTTGAACGCTGTTTTTGATCTAGTGATTTATGACACGCCACCGATACTAGGTCTGGCAGATGGCAGACTCCTGGCTGTCCATACCAATGGCGTGATCATGGTAGCGAGACTGGGCAAAACCGATCGCTCCATCCTGCTACAAGCGATAGATGCATTAAAAATCTCTAGTGCCCCCGTCTTGGGTATGGTTGCCAACGGTGTGAGAAGAAACGCCGGTGGGTCGTACTATTACTACGATCGTTACTACACTTCTAATCAAGAATCAGAAGTAGAGAATGCCAAGAAACTCTTGCAAAAGAAACTTGGATTGCGCTAGCTCTTGGCGATTAATTGTTAAGAATTAGTCATTAGTTTCTAGTCATTTTTTTAAATCATGGATAGAACTAATGACTGATAACTAACCGCTAAGCTCCATAAAAAGAGCGATACCACTCAACAAAACGCGGAATTCCAACCTCAATGGGTGTACTAGGCTTGAACCCAACATCTCTTTGTAAATCAGTAATATCGGCATAAGTTTCAGGAACATCTCCCGGTTGCATTGGCAGCATATTTTTCACTGCCTTCGTACCGAGGCAATCTTCCAAAACCTCGATAAAACGCCCTAATTCAACCGGCGTATTATTGCCAATATTGTAAATTTTATAAGGTGCGGCACTCACTCCCGGATCGGAGTCAGCTCCTGCTAGATCAGGATTTGGTTGTGGAATTTTATCAGCTACTCGTAAAACTCCTTCTGCAATGTCATCAATGTATGTAAAATCGCGCCGCATTTTACCATAATTAAAAACATCAATCGGACGCCCTCCTAAAATGGCTTTGGTAAACAAAAACATTGCCATATCTGGACGACCCCACGGCCCATATACTGTAAAAAAGCGCAAGCCAGTCGTTGGTAAACCATACAAATGACTGTAGGTATGCGCCATCAGTTCATTTGCCTTTTTACTAGCTGCATACAAGCTGACCGGATGATCTACATTGTCATGCACCGAAAAAGGCATTTTCTTATTTGCCCCATAAACTGAACTAGAAGAAGCAAACACCAAGTGTTTAACTTGCGAATGCCGACACCCCTCTAAGATATTCGTAAATCCCACCAAATTGCTATCAACATAAGCATGGGGATTTTGCAGCGAGTAACGTACACCGGCCTGGGCAGCCATATGTAGTACTTGTTCAATCTGGGAATTCGCGAATAACTCCGCAATTCCTTGACGATCCGCCAAGTCAAGTTTGTAAAACTGAAAATTATTTTTGTCCTTCAGTTGCTCCAAACGAGCTTGTTTTAAATTGACATCATAATAATCATTGAGATTATCGATGCCAATGACCTCTTCTCCTCTATCTAGCAGCAGTTTACACAAGTAAAAACCAACAAAACCAGCGGCACCAGTAACTAAAATTTTCCCCATATTTTTGTTTCTACTAGCTGTTAGCAGGTTGGTAATTGATGTAGCGTCATTGACAAATAATGGCGATGAGCGCGACAAATCCAAAGGCGTTCAAGTCCAAAGTCTAGCCCAATTACTCAGCCGAATGCCATAGTTCCGCACATGAACCCCTGGTGGCACTAAGGGTTCATGTGCCCTTACAACCCCATCAAACTGATGCAAGCTACCTGGAGCGTGTCCTGTGTACGCTCCAGGCAGCTAACTGGGAGCATTTTGTTGATGAGAGCGAAAAGCGCTACGCGAGGAGCGCAGGTACGTGTATACGCTCCTCACGTAGCGTATGCTGCTTTATGCGGCTACTCCCTTACCTGCATCTGCCGCCTAGGAGACGCTCCTGCTTCCCTGAAACAAGGAACTATCCCAGCCGTGTCTAGTCTGATGAAGAGCTTTAAGTTTAATTCTGCTTAGCGTCGGATTACGGGGTTTGTCTATTCCGTTTCATTATGCCCATTCAACTTAAGTCTGTCACCTTACCTATGGTAATTACTCACCTGCACAAATTTTTAACAACCTCGACTGCTAAAACTTCTAAATCTCAGATGATATTTTGGTTCACTTTAAGCTTAACTTTCGCCCTCATTTATAGTTTTTTGGGACTCAAGCAGGCTTTCAGTAGCTCGTATGTGGTGCAAGATGATGCGCGGGTATATGTGTTTTGGATGCAGCGATTTGTAGACTCAAGCTTGTTTCCGAATGATTTTATTGCTGACTATTTTCAAGCTATAACCCCCTCGGGATATGCTGCTTTCTATCGATTGATAGCATTTTTGGGGATTGAGCCACTTGGCTTGAGTAAATTACTACCAGTCTTTTTGACACTGCTGACAACCACCTACTGTTTTGCAGTCTGCCTGGAAATATTTCCGGTACCAGCAGCAGGATTTATTAGTACGCTGCTACTCAATCAAAATCTTTCTATGAGAGATGATTTAGTTTCTAGCACTCCCCGATCTTTTATTTATTTATTTTTTCTAGCATTTTTGTACTATCTACTGCGGCGCTCTTTATTTTTATGTCTAGGCGCGATCGCTTTGGCTGGATTTTTTTATCCCCCGTTGTTGTTCATTTTAGCCGGAATCTTAATCTTGAGACTGTGGCGCTGGGACGGACAGCGACTCCATCTATCTAAGAATCGACTTGATTATCTGTTCAGCGCTACTGGGCTGGGATTTTGCCTGCTAGCAATCTTGCCCTATGCCTTGAAATCCGCTGAAGTTGGCCCAGCGATCGCTGGGATGGAGCTAAGATCGTTACCAGCATTTTCTCAAACGGGAAGAATTCCTTTTTTTGATAACACTAATCCCCTGTGGTTTTGGCTATTTGGGCAACATAGTGGTCTTTTGCCTAATGTGTTTGAACATCCCCTATCTCTGCTGGGATTATTCTTGCCAATCTTGATGCGCTATCCCGACAGGTTTCCCCTAATTAAGCAAATTGCCAGCAACATCATCATTTTGCCTCAGATTGCGCTAGCATCTTTCGGGATATTTGTGGCTGCTCATGCCATGCTCTACAAGCTTTTTGCTCCGGCTCGTTACACGCGATATAGCTTCAAGTTGGTGATGATTTTGAGTGCAGCAATCGTATTAGTCGCACTGCTTGATGCAGTTTTTAAATGGGCAAAGCAGCAAGATAAATTTTTAATTCGACGGCAGTTCATAGCTTTGGGATTCACTACTCTCTTAGGAACTACAATGCTCTTTTATCCGTACTTATTGGAAAAATTCCCAAACAGTAACTATGTCGTTGGCAAAGCACCAGCACTATATGAATTTTTTCAGAAACAACCTAAAAATATTCTGATTGCTTCTTTATCAGAGGAAGTGGATAACCTGCCTACTTTTTCCCGGAGAGCTATTTTAGTCGGGTGGGAGTATGCAAATCCTTATCATGTAATATACGAGCGTCAAATTCGCCAACGAGCTACCGATTTAATTCACACTCAGTACACTCAGAATTTGGCAGAAATTCAAAATTTTATTCAAACCTATGATGTGGATTTTTTCTTGCTGGATCGCGCAGCATTTACTTCTGAATATATTACCAACAATCCTTGGTTTAGGCAGTGGCAGCCGCTAGCGAAAGAGATGTTAGGAATGCTAGATCGGGGAATGATTCCAGCCATGTCTGGTTTGATGCAGCGTTGTTCGGTTTTTGAGACAGGGGAGCTGGTTGTACTGCAAGCCAAATGTATGATTAAAGCCACCTTAGATTAAATACTACTGAAATCATTTCAGCTTAAGGTCGCCACAAATAAAGGGTTGTCAGTGGCTACTGCGATAGACTCGAACTGACTCTTTCAGCGCTAGGCTAACGCCTCGCTTCGCTAACGCGATCGCCGCCAATCTTCTACGAACCAAAATCAGAAATCAAAACTCTAAAAGAGAATGATTTTTAGAAAATGGACGGATTGGTGAAACATATCAGCGCTACTCAAGTCTTTTGGATTATGCATTGATTGTAGGTTAAGAGTGTCACCTACGCGATCGCAGGCAGACCCTTTCAAAGCAAGTCTCATTCTGAGTACGCGAGTGTGGGAAAATTCCCAAATATAAGGAACAGGCGTAAGGAGCAGAGTTGACACTTAACATAGGACAAGCCGATAGTATTCATCGGTAGAAGCCTGTAATCATGTCTAAAGACACCCTCGTTACCGCCGTTGCTAGTTTTCTATGAAGAACTCCCCAAAATCGGGTAATGAAACAGCAGCTACCCGTTCCAATCGGCGTCTATGGGTACTCTTAAGCCGCACCGGCCTTGGCCTGGGAATTATCCTGTTGCTTGGCACAATTGGCGGGGTCTGGTGGGCGTGGATTTTTGTCCATCAGCGGTTAGCACCAATTGTTGAAGAAAATCTCAGTCAAACGCTGAAACGACCCGTGCAGCTGGGGAAAGTCGAAGGCTTTTCCATCAACAATCTGCGCTTTGGTGCCTCCTCGATACCAGTTACGCCCACTGACCCCGACCGCGCTTCGGTAGAGGGTGTAGACGTGGTTTTTGATCCACTAGCGCTTCTCTTTAGGCGGACTTTGGAGCTAGATATTACCCTGGTCAACCCTGATATTTACGTTGAACAAGACAAAGAGGGGCGCTGGGTTTCTACGGAACTGAAGTCAGAAGAACCGAGCGGGCCGATTAAGACGGATATCCAAAGCGTTCGGGTTCAAAATGCAGACGTTGTGCTGGTACCAACGCCCAAAATTGTAGAGAGGAAAAAAGGCAGCCAGGAAGCAAGAGGAAATGTAGATGCAACGCTGCCCTCTCAAAATCTCCCGCGCAGTAACACTCAAGACACCCTCTCCAGACGACTGGAATCTCTGCTTCCTAGAGCAGAGAGGAGGGGGGTACCAGTCGCTTTTCGTCAGGTAGGCGGTACGGCTCGCTTTTTCGATAACAACCAGCGGATTCGCTTTGATGTCAGCGCTCAATCTCAGGTCGAATTAGGGGCACCGACAAAAAGTGTCCCTCAAAAACAGCAGGCCAATCCAACACCTGCGCCCATCCAAAGCAGCCTCAAACTTTCTGGTGAATACCGCGCCCCAACCGGACAAACCAACCTGCAAGTTCAAGGGCAGAACCTGAGTGCAGTCGATGTCGATCGTTTAGCGAAGCTGCCAATAGACTTGTATGCAGGGCTGTTGGATGGCAACTTGGAAGTCCGATTCCAAAATGAAGAGCGAGCCACATTTCTGGGAACAGCTATCCTCAAAAATGTGAAAGCGCAGGTTGCAGAGGTGCCGCAACCGTTTAACAATGCCAACGGACTCGTGCGATTCAACGGATATGCGATCGCGCTGGAGAATGTCAGCGCTCTTTACGGTCAGGTTCCCGCAGTTGCCAATGGTGTTATTGATACCCAAGAAGAAAAGGGTGGGTACAACATTGCCGCCCAAGTGAAATCGGTCGCGATCGCGACTGCCCTCAATACTCTCAAAGTAGAGTCACCCTTCCCCGTAACTGGACAAGTCCGCGTTGACGTGCAGCTCAAAGGAGCGCTGGAAAAACCGATCCTCTCAGGAACCGTCGCCACCCTCCAGCCCACCGAAAAAGTGCCCCTAATCGTAGATAAGGTAAACTTTCGCGGCATCAGCGGTCAATTTCAGATGATCGATACCCTCCTCACCATTACCAACATCCGTGCCTTGCCTAGCGTTGGCGGCAGACTGGCTGGTAATGGTCGCATTCAGATGGGCGACAAAGGAGGATTGGTATTCGATGTCATCGGTCAAGACATTCCAGGGGATGCCGTTGCCCAGATTTACAACGCCAAGCCGAGCAATATCCAAATCGGCACCGTAGCCGCTAAAGCACAGCTTTTTGGCACTACCGGCAACCTCCAGACCGTCGTGCAAGTTCAGGCACCCCAAGCCACCTACCCAGGCAGTGGAGAAGTCATCGTTACTCAGGATAAAACCTACTTTCGCAACACGACTCTGAGGGTCGGGGCAGGCACCGTCAACCTCAAAGGTCAGGTGGCAGAGGGTCGCTGGGAAGTGGCAGGCGTTGCCGATGATGTTCAACTAGCACGTTTGGCAGAACTCCCGCCACAGTTGCAGTCAGCCCAGGCAGATGGGGCGTTTAATCTAGCGGGAAGTGTCAATTCTTTCCAAGCGGAAACGATTCGCGGCACCGCACAAGCGAATGTCCGGGTTGCTGGTGGCACCGTCAAGGCATCAAAAATTGCGCTGAATGCAGGGCGCTGGCAAGCTTCTGGGCAGGCTTCTGCTGTCCAGTTGAGGCAGCTAGCCCCGCAACTGCCACCGCAATTCCAAAATCAAACCGCAAATGGTTCTTTTAACTTATCTGGAAGTCTAGCTGCCTTTAAACCCGAAACCATTAGCGGCACCGCATCGGTTCAACTGAATATTGGCGGGGGCAGCGTCAATGCCTCAAACGTTCGGCTGAACAACGGTCGTTGGCAAGCTTCTGGACAAGCGTCTGCCATTCAATTAGCAACGGTTTTGCCCCAATTACCCGTCCAAGGGCGACTCAATAATGGTTCCTTCAACCTGTCAGGAAGTTTGGCGGCTTTCACCCCGGAAACGATTAGCGGGACTGCCCAAGGAAATCTTCAGGTTGGCGGTGGTCGCGTCAGTGCCACCAACGTGGAGTTTGGCAACGGTCGCTGGCAAGCTTCTGGGCAAGCTTCTGGCGTCCAGTTGGCAACGGTGTTGCCCCAAATTCCGCCGCAATTCCGAGGTCAGCTGAATAATGCTTCCTTTAACGTCTCCGGTAGTCTGGAAAATGTCAGCGCCGAAACGATTACCGGAGAAGCTTCTGGACGTCTGAATCTTGGCGGGGGCACCGTTACCGCCTCGAATATCCAATTTAACAACGGTCGCTGGCAAGCTCGCGGACAAGCCTCTGGGGTACAACTAGCAAGGGTGTTTCCCGAACTGCCGCCGCAATTCCAAGGTCGGTTGAATAATAGTTCTTTTAATGTATCGGGGAGTCTGGGGGCGTTTAGCCCGCAAACCGTTACCGGAACTGCTTCTGGAAGTCTGAATGTGGGTGGGGGAACCGTCAGTGCCGCCAATGTAGAGTTTGGCAACGGTCGCTGGCAAGCTCGCGGACAAGCGTCTGAGGTTCAGTTAGCAACGCTATTTCCCGAACTGCCACCGCAATTCCAAGGTCAGCTGAATAATGGTTCTTTTAAGGTATCGGGAAGTCTGGCGGCTTTTACGCCAGAAACTCTTAGCGGCACGGCTTCTGGAAGCCTGAACTTAGCTGGAGGCAGCGTCAGTGCCGCCAACGTACAGTTTGGCAACGGTCGCTGGCAAGCGTCTGGTGAGGCGTCCAATATCGAACTTGCTAGGGTGTTTCCGCAATCGCCCCAATTCCAAGGTCAGCTAAATAATGGTTCTTTTAATCTCTCCGGGAGTTTAGCCGCTTTCAGCCCCGAAACGATTACTGGCACGGCTTCTGGAAATCTGAACTTGGGTGAGGGAAGCGTCAGTGCAGCCAACGTACAGTTCGGCAACGGTCGCTGGCAAGCTTCTGGCGAGGCGAATGGGGTTCAGTTGGCAAAAGTATTTCCCCAGCTGCCCCCGCAATTTCAAGGTCGGCTGAATAATAGTTCCTTCAACCTATCCGGCAGTTTGGCTGCCTTCACCCCGGCAACCCTGAACGGGACGATTTCTGGAAGTTTGAATGTGGGGGATGGCACCCTCACCGCCTCAAATGTCCAACTCCAAGACGGGCGCTTTGCGGGTTTAATTTCTGCTAACAATGTTGATCTAGAACAGCTTGCCGCAGCATTACCCGATTCCGTGCCGGTTCCGGCGCTGCGAGGACGGGTGAGTGGCAACGTTGATGCTTCTGGGCCGCTGAGTGCTGTCAATCCGGCGGCTATCCGAGCAACCGGACAGTTGCGCGTCGAGGATTTTGCCGCCAATGACTTAGTGTTCGACCCCATTCTCACCGGGCAAATCAATTTAGTCCCCGGACAGCCGAGTAGCGTTGAGCTAGCAGGCAATCAACAAGACCGGATTTCGCTGGTGTTGTCGCCTAGCTATCAACCCGTCTCTTTTTTAGTGAAACGTGACGAGGTGCTGGCACAAGGCAACCGCGAGGGCGATTTGTTGGTGGTGGATGTGCAAAACGTTCCGCTCAAATTGTTGAAAGATTTAGCTCCCCAGAATGCCTTAGCAAGTCTACCGCCAGCGATCGCATCCCAACCCATCGAAGGTAAACTTTCTGGAGATTTTATCCTGAATCTCGCCAATTTTAATGTTGCCGGGAATGATGTAGCGATCGCGCAACCCGTCCTTGGCACTATTAAAGGCGATTTGCTAACCATCGGCAGTTTCCGCTATGCCAATGGTACCGCTACCTTAGATGGGGGAGAGTTCCGCCAAGGCGAAAGTCTATACGCCCTCGCCGGTAGCGTCACTCAAACCTCCAGTGGGCCAGAACTGCAAGGTTCGCTGAAAGTGGCTCAAGGAAAAATCCAAAACGTCCTCCCCCTCCTGCAAATCTTTGATTTACAAGACCTCGCCAGAGGCGGACAACCTCCTACCTATGCCAGCGCCGCCGAGGTTAAACCCCAACCCGTCGGTCTACCCAATGCTACCCTGGAAGCTCAACTGCGCCGCTTGTCAGAAATAGAAGCCATCCTTGCCGCCCAGAAAGAGGAACGGGAAGCTTCGCCCATCCCCGAACTCAAAGACCTCACCGGCAATTTCTCCGGCGGAATCAATGTAGCAGCTTCCCCTAGACAAGGCATTAACCTTGACTTTGACTTCGGCGGCAATAACTGGAAGTGGGGCAGAGACGACCAGCCCAATCGTCTCTACACCGCTGATAATGTGATTGTCAAAGGCAGCTTCCAAAACGGCGTCCTCACCCTTCTGCCCTTACGAATTGAATCTGAAGAAACGCTGCTTGCCTTCACTGGCACCCTTGGCGGAACCGAACAAAGCGGTCAGCTGCGCCTGAGAAATGTCCCTGTCGCCCCATTCCAACAGTTCGCCAATTTACCAGTCGATATCACCGGGAATCTCAATGGAACCGCAACCCTAGCAGGCAGCATCAACAATCCCCAAGCCATCGGCGAACTGGCTCTCACCGATGCCACCCTGAACCAAACCGCCGTCCAAGCGGCGCGGGGCAGTTTCCGATACACCAATGCGCGTCTGACCTTCAGCAGCACCATCGCCACTGCCGAAGCTGGGGAGCAGGCAAACCCAGAAGCCGGGGAGACTCCGCCCGATACTCAACCTGCAACAACTCCTCGTACCCCATCTCCAATCGCCAGTATCCCCTCGACGACTCAAATCACTGGCAGCATTCCCTTTTATCAGTTGCCCTTTGCCTCCGTTGCACCCGATAACAACCAACTCAGCCTGGATTTAAATGTTCAAAATGAGGGACTTTCCCTGTTAAACCTGCTTTCGCGTTCTGCTGTCACTTGGGTGGATGGTACCGGACAAGTGCAACTCAACGTTCAGGGTACGGTGAATCCAAATACGGGCAAATTAAACCAGCTTGTCGCTAACGGGATTGCGACTGTTGACGATGCCACTATCAAAGCGCAAGCTTTGCCCGAACCGCTTACCGATGTCAACGGTAGGGTCTTATTTAACTTTGACCGCATCCAAGTAGAAAACTTCCGGGGTGACTTTAGTGGTGGTGAAGTGGTCGCCTCCGGAGCCATCCCCATCTCAGGCACGGGGCAAGAGTCGGGGGATAAACTCACGGTTAGCCTTGAAAAACTCGCTGTAAATTTGAAAGGGTTATACTCAGGCGGCGTCAACGGCAACGTGGAGATTACTGGCTCGGCTCTCAATCCGCAAATTGGTGGTGAAGTGCGACTTGCCGATGGTCGGGTGCTGATAGGAGAGACGGCAGGGGATGGCACAAACGGAACGGCTTCACCCGGTGGTGGTACCGCTACCCCATCATCCCCAACCTCTAACGAGCAACCCTTCACTCCCGCATTTAATAACCTGCAACTGGCTTTAGACAAAGGCGTCGAAATCTCCCGCCCACCGCTGCTGAGTTTCCAGGCGACTGGTGGCTTTACTCTCAATGGCACTTTGGATGAACCTCAGCCAAAGGGGACGATTCGGCTAACCAGGGGTCAGGTGAATCTGTTTACGACTCAGTTCCGCTTGGCACGCGGCTACGAACACACGGCTGAGTTTACCCCCAGTGAGGGACTTGACCCGGTTCTGGATATTCGGCTGGTCGCGTCTGTTTCCGAAGTAACCCGCAGCCGGATTGCTGACACAACCGCCACGGGTATTGTGAGTAGCGAAATTAGCGATGTTCCCGCTACCAATTTGGGGGCATTGCGAACGGTTCGCATTCAAGCCAGAGCCACAGGTTCGGCAAGTCAATTGGCAGATAATCTGGAGCTAACTAGTAATCCGCCTCGCAGCGAGAGCGAAATTGTCGCCCTTTTGGGTGGCGGCTTTGTGGAAACGCTGGGTCGAGGAGATACCACGCTAGGACTCGCAAACTTGGCAGGTTCGGCACTGTTGACACCTTTCCAAAATGTGGTGGGAGATGCGTTGGGATTGAGCGAGTTTCGCTTGTTCCCCACAGTAGTGAGGGATGAAAAGTCCCGCACTTCAACGTTGGGCTTGGCGGCAGAAGTTGGGGTTTCCGTCACTCCTAAGCTTTCTGCCTCTGTATCGAAGATTTTGACTGCTGATGAGCCTCCTGAGTTTGGTGTTACTTATCGAGTCAATAATGAGATTCTGCTGCGAGGTGGCACCGATTTGTCTGGGGAAACGAGGGGAGTGGTGGAGTATGAAAAGCGCTTCTGAAAAAAAGGACTGAGGGGTAAGGACTGAGGACTGAGGACTGAGGGCTGAGGGGTAGAGATGTCAGGGGTGAGCAGTCAGGGGTGAGAAGTGACTATCGAGAGAATTGCCAACGACCTCGCTGTAATGCGTTGAGTGTTGCAATATATTCCTCCAAGTTAAAAGAAGACTCCGTTTCTTTTTGGGGGAGGGTTTCTTCAATGACAAGCGGCAAACCCAACATCGCCGCAGACGTATTCACTATACAGTTGCCCAAATTCGTGGCATCGTAGCCACCTTCTAACAACAGCAGGTAATGCCCATCCACAGCAGCGATCGCTTCTGCGACTAAACGGGTTAGGTTGTAGTAAAGTTGGGCACTCAGGCACAAGCCTGCACCAGGATCGTACAGGTAAAGATGATTGATATCATCCAAATGTCCATCAAACCCCGCCGATACAATCACGATGTCGGGTTTAGCCTGGGCAATCAGGGCAGGTACAACGGTCTGGAACAACGCCCAATACTCATCATCTGCTAGCTTCGCGGGTAGCGGCAGGTTGATAATGTTACCTTGTGCGCCAATATCCGCCAGATTGCCGGTTTGCGGGTAAAGCTCTGCGCCGAATTGGTGGAGCGAGCAAAAAATGATGCGCGGGTCGTCCTGTACGATGTTTTGGGTACCATCTCCGTGATGCAAGTCCCAATCCAGAATTAAAACACGCTCTACACTTTCTTTTTTTAAGCAATACTTGGCTGCGATCGCTGCATTATTAAATAAGCAGAAACCACCCGCTTGTTTGCGTCCGGCGTGGTGTCCAGGCGGACGGTTTAAGCACAAAGCGCTTTGAATCTGACCGGACAAAATGCCTTTAAGGGCGCTAATTCCTGCCCCAGCGGAAATCAAGGCGGTTTTGTAAGAGCCGGGGCTTACATAGGTAGACTCAGCCAAATACCCGCCAGCCGCACTGATTGCCCGGACTTGAGCAATGTATTCCGATGTGTGTACCGCCTGTAAATCCTCTTCCGTTGCCGATTCTGGCTCAAGAAGAGTCATCTGCTGGCTTAACCCAAAATCTCTTAGCGCTGCCATTGCTGCTGTCAGGCGACTGCTGGATTCCGGGTGTGGCACCGGACTAACCACTGGGTAAGGAAACTGAATTTGGTCTAACGTGTAAACTGGGTCAAGCAAATCTTGCCCCGCTACCCAGTGATATAAATTATTTCCTTCGACCCTAATTTGACCAGGATCGTGTATAGCAAAATCAGGCGTATAAATTAGGGCAATTGGCAACATCTTGGTCATTAGTTATTCGTTCTTAGTTATGAGTCCTCAGGTAACAACTAATGACTTTTTATCCATTGTCCGAAAATGGCATTTATGGATTTTTTGCAGGACTTGTATCGCTGCTCATTGGCTTGCGCTTCATCAACCTGGGACTCATACCAATCGCTGTGCCAGCAGGAACTGGGTTTATCTTAGTTGGTTTAGGAGGAATTTTTGCTGTACCAACTCTCTATTTCAAAGAAAACCGGCTCTTACGAACTGTTGGAGCCATTGTGTTAATTGTGGCAGCCCTCATTTTTGCGTTTATTGGATTGAGTTCCTACTGGGCACATCTTGCTAACTTCTCGACGTGGCAACCCATGCCAAAGTAATTGCCGTAAAACGACTCCAGTAAACTTACAAGGAGTAATCCGATGATTACATATCGCACCGTTTCGATCGATGGTTTAGATATCTTTTATCGAGAAGCTGGTTCTCGCGATAATCCAACGATTCTGCTGTTGCACGGCTTCCCAACCTCATCTCATATGTTCCGCAATCTGATGCCCGCGCTTAGCGATCGCTTCCATCTCGTTGCTCCCGATTATCCGGGTTTTAGTAACAGTTCGATGCCAACTGTGGATGAGTTTGATTACACGTTCGATCATCTGGCACAGATCGTCGAGAAATTTATCGCTGCGATCGCTCTCAAGAAATATAGCCTTTACTTAATGGATTATGGTGTTCCGATTGGTTATCGGATTGCGGCTAAAGCTCCAGAGCGCGACACCGGGCACTTTGCGCTGGAAGAAGATGGGGATGCGATCGCAAACTACATCCGTCAATTTCTCGCGTCACGGCTTCAACCCATCCCTGCCTAATGAAAACAAAGAAACACTACTTTGATTTTTGTTGATTCTCTTAGGCTATGAAGTAAGCAATGAAAACGATTGAACGAGAAAGATACTCAACGTCAACAAAGTTTTAGAGGGTTTACAGATGAAGATTTTTGTTGCCGGAGCAACAGGAGCAATCGGTCGTCCGCTACTCAACCAATTACTTGCCAGAGGTCACGATGTTATAGCTCTAACCCGCTCCCCGGAAAGGGCACAGTCATTAGTGGCAGAGGGAATCGAACCGGCGATCGCCGATGTATTCGACGCAGATTCAATTAAAGCGGCTGTCATTCGCGCTCAACCGGAGGTGGTGATTGAACAACTCACCGCTCTACCCAGGACTTACAGCCGCGAATCAATGAGTGCAGCAGCGCCTTTGAATACGCGCATTCGGTTGGAAGGGGGTGCCAATGTGCTAGCAGCAGCACAGGCAGCAGGGGTGCGCCGTTACCTGAGACAGTCGGTCGCCTTCTGGGGAATTCCCGGTACTGGATTGGCAGATGAGGAAACACCGTTATCCCTTGATGCCTCCCCCGCCGTTGCCGCCGAGGCTCGCCTCGTAACTGAGATTGAACACCGTTTATTGGAAACATCCAATCTCGGAGGAATTGCTTTACGCTATGGTTTCTTCTACGGACCCGGCACTTGGTTCAACCCGGATGGCGATGTAGCACAACAGGTGCGACAGCAACAGTTTCCGATCGTCGGGAATGGTAATGGCGTTTGGTCCTGGTTACACATTGAGGATGCAGCGATCGCCACAGTTGCAGCCGCAGAGCAGGGCAATCCTGGTGTTTATCTGATTGCGAACGATCGCCCTTTAGCGGTGCGCGAATGGCTCCCTGCGTTTGCTCGATCGCTGAATGCTCCACCACCGCCACAGGTATCAGTTGAGGATGCTCTGAAAAGGGATGGTGGTGCGGATATTGTTTACTACCAGACTCAGATGCGAGGCGTATCGAATGCCAAGGCAAAACGCGAACTGGATTTTCAGCCGCGATCGTTGGAGTGGATCGTTGACAGCGCCGTGGCTGATGCCAGTTAACGTTCTAGCATCCAGATGGCTATCGTAATCAGGAAGAATGAAGGCATCATGACAACTCAAAATGTAACCATTCCAGCCTTTTCAGGCGGCAGTTTTAACGCCTATCTATCAGCACCCGATACTCAGCCTCGTGCAGGGATTGTGCTGATTCAAGAAATTCTTGGGGTCAATCCGAATATGCGACAGACTGCCGATGATTATGCTAAGGCAGGCTATTTGGTACTGGTGCCGGATCTGTATTGGCGACTGGAACCCGATGTGCAACTCGATCCTGGCAAGGAGGAGCATTGGGCTAAAGCCTTTGAGCTACTTCGAGCATTTGATGTGGATAGCGGCGTAGAAGACCTCAAGGCCAGTCTATCTTTTCTGCGGCAGTATCCCAGCAGCACAGGCAAGGTCGGCAGTGTGGGCTTTTGTTTGGGCGGCAAACTGGCATATTTCATGGCAACACGCACCGATGCGGATGCCAACGTCAGTTACTACGGTGTTGAGATTGACAAGAATTTAGCCGAGGCGACAAAGATTCAGAAACCGCTGATATTGCATATAGGTGGAAATGATGAGTATGTGTCCCCAAGCGCTCAAACAACCATTCAGCAAGGACTGAAAGACAACCCTCTGGTCACAATCTATCGCTATGAAGGAGTGAGTCACGGGTTTAGCCGCATGAATAGTTCCGCTTATCGCCAAGAAGCCGCAGAATTAGCACGCGATCGCACGTTGGCGTTTTTAAAACAGCATTTAGGGTAGCGGGACTTAAACGCAAAGCGATTGAGATTTGGCGCACAAACAGCTATCAACTTCAACAAGTGTGAGGTAAAAGATGACAAAAGTTTTAATCGTTTACGCAACTGATTACGGCAATACCCAGAAGATGGCAGAAGCGGTAGCATCTGGTGTGACATCAGTTCCAGGTACTGAAGTGGCGGTAAAGTTTGTTGAGGATGTTACTGAAGATGATGTAATCGCCAGTGATGGTTTACTGAAGAGAGGCTGGAAGCTGCCAAGTATCATGGTGCGAATGTAACACGAGTGGCTGCTGCCTTAGCAGGCAAAGAATTGTTTGCCAAGTAAAAAACTCAGGACTAGCCCTCAGCAGGAAATAATGTCGCCTCGGAAACAATGTTGATGGGACAAGGATTGTAGATAACAATCCTTGTCCCATCAACAAACCCTGCTAAGTTAACTAGCTTGACAGTGCTACTTCAACAGATTGTTTACTGCCAATCAGTAGCTTAGCTAATTTTTCCTTAAGAGCCTCTGCTGATTCTACTGCTGGCATCATCCTAAGCATGAACTGCCAGGGTGGTTATAACATCAATATTTGGCAGAAACATACTTCTGGTGAACTACTCTATCGTGCAACTAATCCCAACGGGAATTTAAGTTTGGGCAGAGGAACTAGCCAAAGGACAGAAGGCGTTTGAGTGTATAAGTTTCGGAATAGAAACTATGAATATTGGGTGTGGGATGGTACGTTAGATAATCCGCAGGCTGGAACTTTAGAGGTGTATAAAAACAACCGGATCTTGATGCAGCGAGCTTGTAGGAAAAGTTGAATCCTAAGAGAGGGTGTTATTCTCTAACGCTCGAATTGCGAACACTATGAGCGAATGATTCAGCCGTTTTTCACCTGGAAATCAGAAGTTGGCAGTCGGATTCCGGTATTTTTGCTTACCTTGGGATGCACTTGCTTCGTCCATACTTTACACCCCATTTACATCTACCGAAAGAGTTCAATCAGGGGATTTTCTCAAGATGATTCACTCGTTCCTGGCTGAGTGGAAAAGCCTGAAGGATATCAAGCCGGAGCGATAGTGAAATACTAGGGCAATGTCTTTATCGCTCACTGGGCTTCAAAACTAAAGGAGGGAGATCCCAATGAGAACGGCTGTCGATTACATGATAGCTTTACGATCTCATGTCTAGTCCTGCCGTTGCACACGCCAGAATCATTAGACCTCATGATTCATGCAGGAGATATAAATATACCGCCAGGTAGAAATATAAGGTTTTCCGACATTTTTAGTGGATGAAACTCTGATTGGTATCTTAAGCTACGAATACAGGGAGCGATGTATGGGGACTTAATAATAAGGATTATTAAGTTTATAAGAATTGATGAAGCTGCTTCTGGTTGAATGTTGGCGACGGTAGGGAAGAATTTTAAAATTATCCCTCCATTTATATACCTAAATTTCTAACTACCGAGGTATATTTTTTTCCGCCATATATGCATTGCGCTTCTATTCCCATGCATAGGCGGCAACTACACCTGATTTCATACGGTTGTGCCCACTGCGATCGCTATCAGGGTGGAGATACATTGTTAATTAAGCAAGTACATAAAAGTTTATGCATGGGGAAATGCCACTTCACCCATAGCCTAAACAGCTCGGTAGAGGAAAGTTGCTATGTTTCAACATTTCACAGACAAAGCCGTTAGGGTAATTATGCTATCCCAGGAAGAAGCACGTCGCCTGGGACACAACCTCGTGGGCACCGAGCAACTCCTTTTAGGATTAATTGCAGAAGGCACGGGTGTGGCGGCTAAAGTTCTGATCGATCAAGGCATCACCCTCCAAGCATGCCGGATTGAGGTAGAAAAAATTATTGGTCGGGGGTCTCGCTTTGTACCCTCTGAAATTCCCTTCACTCCTAAGGTGAAGCGTGTTTTCGAGCAAGCCTTTCTGGAAGCAAAGGCTTTCGGACATAACTATGTAGGCCCGGAACACCTGCTGCTCGGGCTGATTCAAGAAGGGGAAGGGGTTGCCGCCAAAGTGCTGCAAAACCTGAACGCTGACCCCGATAACATCCGTACCGCCGTGATTCGGATGCTGGGAGATGTCACAGCTGTCTCTGCTGGCAGTGGAGAAGATCGTTCGACATCCGGACGTGGCGATCGCAAAACCGCAACGTTAGATGAGTTCGGCACGAATCTGACGACACTCGCTGCACAAGGCAAGCTCGATCCGGTCGTTGGTCGCACCAAAGAAATCGAACGCGCTATCCAGATATTAGCTCGCCGCACCAAGAGCAACCCGGTGTTGATTGGAGAGCCAGGAGTTGGTAAAACTGCGATCGCAGAAGGTTTAGCTCAGCGGATTGTGAATAAAGACGTTCCTGGCTTCTTGGAAGATAAGCAGGTGATCGGTCTGGATATGGGTTCGCTGATCGCGGGTACCAAATTCCGGGGCGAATTTGAAGAACGCCTCAAGAAAATTGTGGATGAAGTTCGGACATCGGGGAACGTCATTCTGGTCATTGACGAAGTGCATACGCTGATTGGTACGGGGTCAACCGAAGGTGGCATGGATGCCGCGAATATCCTCAAGCCAGCATTAGCGCGAGGCGAGTTGCAGTGCATGGGAATGACCACCCTGGACGAATACCGCAAGCATATTGAGCGAGATGCTGCCTTAGAACGTCGCTTCCAACCGATTATGGTAGGCGCACCCAGCGTCAGTGAAACCATCGAGATTTTATTTGGTCTGCGCGATCGCTACGAGCAGCACCATAAAGTTAAAATCTCTGATGTTGCTCTAGTTGCAGCCGCCAGCTTGAGCGATCGCTACATCTCAGACCGTTACTTGCCGGATAAGGCAATTGACCTGATTGATGAAGCGGGTTCTCGCGTCCATTTGAGAAACAGCAAGTCTTCTGGGACTGGGCAACTGAAGCGCGAACTGCGTGAAGTGACCAAAGAGAAAGAAGCGGTTGTGAAGGCTCAAGACTTTGATAAAGCGGGACAACTGCGCGATCGCGAGTTGGAACTTGAGGCACAATTGAAGGCGATTTCTGACAACAAAAAGGCAGAAGTCATTAACCCTGAAGATTCCCCAGTGGTTAACGAGGAAGACATCGCTCAAATCGTTGCTTCTTGGACTGGAGTTCCTGTCAGCAAACTCACCGAATCTGAATCGGAATTGCTGCTGCACTTAGAAGATACCTTGCACCAGCGTCTCATCGGTCAAGAGGAAGCCGTCACCGCCGCCTCTAAGGCCATTCGCCGCGCCCGCGTTGGTCTAAAAGACCCCAACCGTCCTATTGCCAGCTTTATCTTCTCTGGCCCCACCGGAGTTGGTAAGACGGAACTTGCGAAGTCTTTGGCTGCTTACTTCTTCGGTTCCGAAGAAGCGATGATCCGCCTGGATATGTCGGAATTCATGGAAAGCCACACGGTTTCCAAGCTGATTGGTTCGCCTCCTGGATACGTGGGATACGACGAAGGCGGTCAGTTAACCGAAGCGGTGCGTCGCAAGCCTTACACGGTGGTACTATTCGACGAAATCGAAAAAGCTCACCCCGATGTGTTCAATATGATGCTGCAACTCTTGGATGACGGTCGCCTGACCGATGCTCAAGGTCGCACAGTAGACTTCAAGAACACCCTGATCATCATGACTTCCAACGTCGGTTCTAAAGTCATTGAGAAAGGCGGCGGCGGTCTAGGCTTCGAGGTTACTGACAATCAAGCTGAAGCGCAATACAACCATGTTCGCGCTTTGGTGAATGAAGAACTCAAGCAGTACTTCCGTCCTGAGTTTCTCAATCGTCTCGACGAGATCATTGTCTTCCGTCAGTTGACGAAGGACGAAGTGAAGCAAATTTCTGTAATCATGCTGCGCGAAATCTCCGAACGCTTGACCGAACAGGGAATTACGCTGGAAGTCAGCGATCGCTTCAAAGACCGTGTCGTAACCGAAGGCTATAGTCCTGCTTACGGTGCAAGACCCTTGCGTCGGGCGATTATGCGACTCCTGGAAGACAACTTGGCTGAAGCCATGCTATCCGGCACCATTCAAGATGGAGACACTGCCATCATTGATGTTGACGATGACGGTCAGATTCGGGTCGTCAAATCCGAACAGCGAGAGTTACTTCCTGTCGCCTAAGAGCATAAGTTCCGCAATTCATTAGCTAAGATTTAGCACTTTCATCCCCTGGCATTTCTGCCAGGGGATTTTTTTTGCAACCGTCCATTTCTGCTCAAAAAAGGCTGCCGGCGAGATGTAGCAATTAGAGCTAAAAATTTAAAATCCACAGAGGTTGGCGAGTCACAAGCGGGAGTTTCCGCGTCCTTGCGTCGTGGCGTTTAAGGAAACCAATCCAACTCTTATAAATATTTGTTGGGTTGACCGATGGTATGGGTTGCTGACAAGCGATACTTTCAGTGGGCTTCGCCAACGCATTCCCATGATGCACAGATGTGAATCCATGCCAAAATTCTATCTAGAATTGCAGGCGATCGCGTTCTGGAAAATCTAAGCAAAAAGGAATTTTTATGATTTCTGATTCAATTTTCTATACCTACATGGATAGCCCTCTGGGACGTATCTTAATCGCGCAAAACTCAGTTGGGCTAGTGGCAATAGACTTTCAAGAAGGACTGGCTGCAAAGTCTCCAGAAGCCACTTGGCATTTCCAAAAGAAGCTAGACGGTGACGCCGTTGATCAACTTCAGGCATATTTCAATGGCGAATTGTATCAATTCACGCTACCACTTGCCCCCATAGGTACGGTGTTTCAACAGCAGGTTTGGACAGCCCTACAGTCGATTCCTTACGGTCAAACGATATCTTATGGAGAACTGGCGAGAAAAATAGGATTGCCAACAGCAGCGCGTGCTGTGGGAGCAGCCAACGGTAAAAATCCTCTGTGTATTATTGTGCCTTGCCATCGTGTTATTGGCAGCAACGGCACACTTACAGGTTTTAGAGGTGGAGTCCGTCTTAAAGAAGGTTTACTAGAACTTGAGCGCAGACATAGCGCAAAATCTAATCGGCAATTGACAATGGCTTTAAGCAACAGTTAAAGACGCGATCGCATTTTTTTCTGTTTCTGGAAGACGTTTTTTGATGCTGTCTTTGATGATGCAATCGCTCAAGTGCGAATCAGCATATTATTGACGGCTGCTTCATCGGGTAATGGGAAAATGAAGCGATCTCGCATATTGTAAATGCTGCCTTAATGGTTCTACTAACTGTTTGAGTAGCATGGTGATGCAATTTTCCGCCTCAATGCGATCACGAATCATCATCCCCTTGCTTCCAAAGTCGATGTCTTTGACGCGCAGCCGCAATCTCTCGC
The DNA here is from genome assembly GCF_039962015.1 of Trichocoleus sp. AS-A1. Taxonomy (NCBI): domain Bacteria; kingdom Bacillati; phylum Cyanobacteriota; class Cyanophyceae; order Leptolyngbyales; family Trichocoleusaceae; genus Trichocoleus; species Trichocoleus sp. AS-A1. The sequence continues at coordinate 86,948 of NZ_JAMPKG010000027.1, forward strand.
CACGGCGCATTCCTGTACCGTAGAGCAAACTGCTACCTACTCCTAAGCTTGGGCACTTCTTCAAAACTTTGTACTACAAAGTGTAATATTAACTAGAATAGTACATTTAGACTGCAATAAGTGTCTGAACAATGAAACCCCCTGAGCCTGCACAGTGCTATTGCTGTGAACGAACAGCAACAACAAAAGATCACATTCCTCCCAAATGCTTCTTCCCTGAGAAGAAATACTTGCCTAGCAATAGCCCTAAGAGCTAATTTATAAAGGAAATCTTAAGCAGCTAGTCGTCTGACCATGAGACGAATCAAAGAACCATAAATCATTGCTTCGCTGATCTCTGAATACAGCTCATAATCC
>NZ_JAMPKG010000028.1:0-85903 GCF_039962015.1 Trichocoleus sp. AS-A1
TACAGAAGCATTCAATTCAGTCACCATTAAAGACATGATTGGCTGGTTCACTCATTGCTGTTACTACGTTGCTCCTGATACCTCAGAGTGTATTCCTCTCATGTGAGAACCGCTATATTTTTACATCGTCCTTGGAAGCTGGAAGCGGGCCAACTTGCACCCGATGTTGGGGTGGTGGCGTATCATCTAGCTTTTGACGAACGAATGACACTGGGTTTTAATCCTCGACTTGCCGATGTGTTGGGGATGTCTGCATTAGAGGTGTTGGGGGAAAAGGAAGGGCGACCGATTGGTACGATTGGGGAAATTGTTACACAGACTTTTGTAAGTTACTGCGATCGCGTTCGGGAAATCTTTGGCGGATACGATAAAAGCCAGGCTGGTAGTGGAAGCGACATCAAGCGAGTCGCAGTCGTTGGGGCAATGACCGATGCGCTAATCCGCGAGGCGTCACAACGGGGTGCCGATCTATACATTACCGGACAGTTGCGACAGCCAGCGGCGGCGGCTGTGGAAGAAACCGGAATTCGCGTTATCGCCGTTGGTCATCGTCGGAGTGAAGAATGGGGATTGCGATCGCTTGCGGGAGTGTTGCGCGATCGCTACTTCAATCTAGAAGTTGTTTTACCGCCTCTAGGGACGATAGCCGTTGCTCGTTCTGATGCCTAGACGACGTTATAAATAGATTATGAGTCGTCAGAAATTTAATCTCTTCAGATTGATTGGGCAACGTTTACGCCAATCTTTAGCAGTTTTCCGATATAGCGATCGCGCGATTAGTTTAGTCTGGACTACCAGCCGCATCCTCACGATCGTTCTTGCCGCTTTCACCTTATTTGCCGGTTTGCTACCAGGGGCTGTTGCCTATGTCAGCAAGTTAATCGTCGATGGGGTGGTTTTGGCTTCTCAAACCGGCTTGCAAAGCGATCGCTGGACAGCGTTAGGTTATGTAGGATTAGAAGCGATCGCTGTCCTGTTGTTGGCAGGTAGTCAAAGAGGTTTATCCGTTTGTCAATCCTTGCTGCGAGTGTTGCTGGGTCAGCGAGTAAATGTCTTAATTTTGGAAAAGGCACTTACACTCAACCTCACGCATTTTGAGGATTCCGAGTTTTACGACAAGATGAATCGGGCGCGGATGGAAGCATCCAGCCGTCCCTTGTCGCTAGTCAGCCGGACTTTCAGCTTAATTCAGAGCGGTCTGTCCCTTGTCACCTACGGCGGTTTGCTGCTGCAATTCTCCATTTGGGCAGTCGTGGTACTGGTTGTAGCCGCCTTACCTGCCTTTATCGCCGAAACTCGCTTTTCCGGGGAAGCTTTTCGCTTGTTTCGCTGGCGATCGCCGGAAACCCGCCAACAACACTACCTGGAAACACTGATTGCGCGGGAAGATTACGCCAAAGAGGTGAAATTGTATCAGTTGGGGCCGATGTTGCTGCAACGCTATCAAGACATCTTCTCACGACTGTACAGCGAAGACCGAGATTTAACCTTACGGCGAGGGTTCTGGGGTTACTTGCTGGGGAGTTTAAGTACCGCCGCCTTCTATCTTGCCTACGCCTGGATCGTCCTGGAAGCGATCGCGGGTCGGATTTCCCTCGGCGACATGACTATGTACCTGATGGTGTTTCGGCAAGGACAGTCTACCTTCTCCGCCGCCCTCACTTCGATTGGGGGAATGTACGAAGACAACCTGTATCTCTCCAACCTCTACGAGTTTCTAGAACAAGACATCCCCAAAACTTGGGGGATGGCAACTCAGGGTGTACTTCCGAATGATGGGGTGCGTTTCGAGAATGTCTATTTCACCTACCCAGGAAGCCCTCAACCCGCCTTAAATGGAGTCTCGTTACACCTGAAACCAGGAGAAAAACTAGCGATTGTCGGTGAGAACGGTTCTGGAAAAACTACGCTGATTAAACTTTTAACTCGATTGTACGCCCCCGATTCTGGGCGCATCTTACTCGATGGCTTGGATTTGCCGGAATGGGACCTTGAGGTGCTGCACCGACGGATTGGCGTAATTTTCCAGAACTTCGTCCGCTACCAGTTCAAGGTAGGAGAGAATGTGGGCGTTGGGGATGTCAACTACTTAGAAGACGAAAAACACTGGGAAATTGCCTCAGAAAAAGGCATGGCGAAACCTTTTATCGAAACGATGACAGACGGGTTTCAGACTCAGTTAGGACGATGGTTTAAAGGAGGAACGGAACTTTCTGGCGGTCAGTGGCAAAAAATCGCCCTTTCTCGCGCTTTTATGCGAACGAAAGCGGATATCTTGGTATTGGATGAACCAACGGCGGCGATGGACGCAGAAGCGGAAGTGATGATTTTTGATCGCTTTCGGACGGTAACAAAAAATCAGATGGTTCTCCTCATTTCCCACCGCTTCTCAACGGTGCGAATGGCTGACAAGATTGTAGTTTTGGAAGCCGGAAAGGTGATAGAACAAGGAAGTCACGAGGAGTTATTGAAAGCTGGAGGACGCTACGCGCGGTTGTTCACGTTGCAAGCAGCGGGATACCAGTAGAAATGACTAATCCGATTGGGTGATTCCAAGCGAATTAGCAACTATCGCGAGCGATCGCTAGTCGAGGAGAACAGGCACAACCGATATTTGCCTTTCCCTTAGATTTTTCACGTATCGCGGAATAATGAATTTCACTAATAAAGCGATCGCTATTTTAGGTATTATTACAGCACTCGGTGGATTAATTTTCGCTGTCCGCGTTACCCTTGAGTCATCAGGCAAGGCACAGCAATCGCAGACACAAATTCCTGTAAATCAACGCTACAACATCGCCAATCTTGATACCCTCAATAGCCGTGCCAGCGTTGCCAAAAAAATTAATAACAACGGTCAAGTGGTTGGCTTTTTTAACCCGAACGATAGTACCCAAAAAGCCTTCATCTATCGTGATGGCAACATGACCGAAATCAATAGTCTGGATAGCCGCTACAACGCTGCTACGAGTATCAATGACAACGGGGAAATTGTTGGTGTGATGACCTTTGCCAACGACAATTATCACGCCTTCTTTTATAAAAATGGCAAGACAATTGACCTTGGCACCTTTGGAGGTAAAAGCAGCGATGCCAGAAGTATCAATCGTAAAGGTCAAATAGTCGGATTTGCCGAGACTCGCAATGATAGGGCGCACGCCTTCCTGTACAGTAACGGCAAGAAGATTGACCTCGGCACCTTCGGGGGTGCGAATAGCTACGCGAACGACATCAATGAAAACGGGCAAGTCGTTGGTTCCGCAGAGAATCGCGATCGCATTCCCAAAGCTTTCCTCTACAGCGGCGGTCAAAAAACTGACCTCGGTACGTTAGGCGGACAAAGCAGCACCGCTAACAGTATTAACAACCAAGGTCAGATAGTTGGTGTGGCAGACACCGCGAATCATCAACCTCAAGCCTTCCTCTACAACAATGGCAAGATGCTTGACCTCGGAACTTTAGGGGGACAAAGCAGCATTGCTCACAGTATCAACAATCAGGGGCAAGTGGTCGGTGAAGCAGAGAATGCCAGCCGCATCCCCCGCGCCTTTCTTTACAGTGGCGATCGCATGATTGACCTAAATCACGTCATTCCAGCTAATTCGGGTTGGGATTTAACTAGTGCCACCGACATTAGCGATCGCGGAGTCATTGTCGGCATTGGTACTTATAACGGCAAAACCCAAGCTTTCCAGTTAACACCCTTTACACGCTAATGTCGTTTCACGGCTTGTCCGCAAAAATTCCCTTAATGCCTTTGAAAAAAGCGTTGAAAACGTGAAATCTTCTTCTCTCTGTGTCCTTTGCTACAAGTCTTTAAGTTGGTGCAATTGGAGCTAAGTTGCTTCTAAGCTTTTCTTGATGCGAACAGGCCAGACGCCAAAAGCAATCACACGCGCCGGGATATCGCGCAAAATCGGTAAACGAAACAAGAATGGCGGCTTAAATGTCTGGGTCGAGTCAATCGCCCTCGCGATAACCCGCTGCTGAACCAAAGACTGAAAGGCTTGGATAATCCGCGTCGGCAACTCTCGTTGGCGCTGTACTTTCGCTAAGTCGCTTTCTTGCAACTGTCCTTTTTTCAGCGGCTCACTCAGCACATTTGCAGCGACCACTGCATCCTGAATCGCATAGTTAATGCCAACTCCACCAACTGGTGACATGACGTGAGCCGCATCGCCAATTAGCAGCAAACCAGGGCGATACCAACGCTTGACGCGGCTAGACTCGACGGTAAGCAGCGCCACTTGGCTCCAATCATGTAATTCTTGCATCCGGTCTGCAAACAGGGGTGATATCTCAGCTACAGACTGACGCAAAGTTTCTAAACCCGCTTCCCGCAACTGTTGATAGCTACCCTTAGGAATCACATAGCCAACCTGCCAATAATCAAAGCGGTTCAGCAAAACTAAAAGGCGACCGCCAGCAACGCGCCCCATTGTTTCTTCGGGATCGTCCGCTTTGCGAGGTAAGCGGAACCAAAGCACATCCATTGGCGGCGAAGTCTTGATCGGTTCCATCCCGGCTAATTGGCGGATGCGAGAGAAGCGTCCGTCTGCGCCAATGGTCACTTGACATCGGACTTCATGCCAGCCGCCGTGTCCCCGGTAGCGTACACCCTGGATGACCCCATTTTCTTCAATCAACTCCTGTACGTTCGCTCCCATCACCAGCTGAAAATTTGGATAGCGTTTCGCTTCTTCAGTAATGAATTGCAGGAAATCTACCTGGGGAAGCATGGTGATGTAGGGGTACTTCGTCTTCAAGTGGCTGAGGTCAACAAATCGAATCGGCCCCTCGGTCGTCTTCAGAGTAAGACTGGGAACCTTTGTGTGACGCATCTGCAACAAGCGATCCGCCAAACCGAGTTCATCCATGATTTCCATCACCGATGGATGAAGCGTGTCTCCCCGAAAATCGCGGTCGAAATCTTTGTGTACCTCCAGTAACATCACTGGGATGCCTTGACGGGCTAGGAGAAGCGCTAGGACAGCCCCCGCAGGCCCTCCACCGACAATGCAGCAGTGTGTTTGCTGTACATCGAGAATATCGTGGGTCGTGGCGGGGATCTCGGTCTGCGGAGTAGTTGGAATTGCGTTCATCTTGAACACCTCGTGCAATCAGTTCAACTTGAAATCAGTTCAACTAGAGGCGATCGCTTCTGTTTCTAAAATCGGCTGGGAAAGAACAGAGGCTTGCATTTCCATCGTTGCAACTAATTCTTTGGGTGCATTCACCCGACTGGGGGAGTCTAAATATTCACCCGTAACGGCTGGCGAAACTGCCTTCATTTGGTGACGAATGCTGTAGTATCGATGAGTCTGAGCAATGATATCTCGCTCCTGCATCGAGTCATTGGCAATTTTCTTCCGCAGTTTAATAATTGCATCAATCACGGCTTCTGGTCTGGGAGGACACCCCGGCAGATAAACATCTACGGGAATTAACTTATCGACTCCTCGCACCGCCGTTGGTGAGTCTGCGCTGAACATCCCGCCAGTAATCGTGCAAGCACCCATTGCAATGACGTACTTGGGTTCTGGCATTTGTTCGTAGAGGCGCACCAATGTTGGAGCCATTTTCATAGTGATGGTGCCTGCGGTAATCATCAAGTCAGCTTGACGAGGACTTGCCCAAGGTTTCAAGCCAAATCTGTCAAAATCAAAACGGGCTGCAAACATCCCCATCATTTCAATAAAACAGCAGGCAGTCCCAAACATCATAGGCCACAAGCTGGAGAGGCGTGCCCAGTTGTAAAAATCGTCTACGGTTGTCAAGACGACATTTTCCGAAAGACTATGGGTAATCTCAGGTCGTTCTATGGGGTTGAGAATCTGAGTTTTTTGATTGTCAGGTTCAATAATGGTTGCTGTCGGATTCATCTTTTCCTCCTTTAGCTCAATCTATAAACGCTTGCATCGAGAATGTTGTGGGTCTCGATCCGCATAGAAGTTGGAATTGCGTTCATCTTGAACACCTCGTGAAATCAGTTCAACTAGAGGCGATCGCTTCTGTTTCTCATATCAGCTGGGGAAGAACAGAAGCTTGTATTCCTATCGTTGCAACTAATTCTTTGCGTGCATTCACCCGACTGGGCGATTCTAAATATTCTCCAGTCAAAATCAAAACGGGCTGCGAACGTCCCTTCCATGAAGGCAAAAGCACTCCTGAACAGGATAGACCATAGACTGAACAGGGTTGCCCGGTTGTAGAGGTCATCTACAGTTTTTGAGGCAATATTTTTAGAAAGACTACGAGTAATTTTAAATTTCTTTATTGATTAATGAATTCGTTATTCTTTAATAGCAACTGTTTCATAACTAATGAGCAAGCGCATTTTTATTAATTAACAACCAGTAAACTGCAACTCCTCAAGAAAATAGTATCAGAAGAATTGAAATCGATTGCGACCCTGTTCTTTGGCACGGTACATAGCAGAGTCTGCATTTTTAATTAAGGTATCTACAGTGTTCCCATTAAAAGGATAGATGCTAATACCAATACTGACAGTTACGAAGATAGTTTGTCCGTTGAGAATGAAAGGCTGAGATAGGGTTGATAAAGTCTTTTCTGCAACTCTGGCAGCATCTTGAACTCTACTAATTGCAGGTAAAATTACTGTAAATTCGTCACCACCCAAACGCGAGACGGTATCGCTGCCGCGCAAGCAACCCGTGAGTCGTTGAGCGACCATCCGCAGCAGCAGGTCACCCATGTCATGTCCAAGCGTGTCATTAACCTGCTTAAAGCCATCCAGATCGAGAAACAAAAGAGCAAACAACTGGTTATTACTACTACCCCATTCTAGAGATTGAACCATGCGTTCGTAGAATTGTTTGCGGTTAGGTAGACCAGTCAGTGGATCGTGATAAGCCAGATGACGCATTTGGTCTTCTGAAAGCTTTAATTCGGCGTTAGAACGGATTAACTCTTCTGCCGTTCGTTTCAACTCTTCTTCTATCCGCTTGCGTTCAGTGATATCTCGGATGACACCAACTAAAAAAATATTACCGGCAGCATCTTTGTGGAGCGAGCGCTTGGTAGCGATTAGGTGAGTTGTACCAAAGATATCCGTAAATTCTTCTTCATTTTCTTGCTCCTCACCACCTTGTAACACTTGCTCATTGTTCTGCCAAAAAACTTCAGCCTCATGTTTAGGAAAAAACTCATAAGCAGACTTTTTAAGTAAAGTTTCTAGGGGATAACCAATAAATTTGCAATATGCCTGATTTAAAATAATCCAACGATGTTCTTTGTCTTTGACAAAAATTGGATCGGGGATGGTATTAATCACCTTCTGCAAAAACTCTTTAGAGCGTTTTAACTCCTCCTCCAAATAAGCCAGATGACTCACGATCGCGATCGCAGACCCTACAAGCCCCAGGAGTGGAGGAATCAGCGGTATCCACCAACCGAAGAGAAAGGCCAGGTAGGAAATACTGAGCAATCCAGCCCCAGCCGCTAAAATACTGAGACCAGACTTTCTAGGGAGACGCAATCGCCAACTAATATAGGCACCTATCCAGGACCAAACCAAAATCCACAAGGCTTCTACGAGATCGGGCCAGACGTTGATTAAGGAACGTCCGTCCAGAGCAGCGCTCAGGAACGCACTGGTAAAATTGGCTTGGAGTTCGACACCTGAAATCCTTTGTGCGCCTTGGTTGAGACGGCTACTGTAAGGGGTGTAGAAAAAATCCTGGAGGCTGGGTGCGGTTGAACCAATCAAAACAATGCGATCGCGCAGAAGGCTGGGTTGTACGCGGTTTGCCAGAACATCTACCATTGAAACAATCTGAAAGCTATTGGGTTGCTTAAAGTTAGCTAATATTTGATAACCCTTGGAATCAGCCGTCACATAAGCCCCATCATTTGATTTAAAAACTGGGAAGACACCCCTCCCTAGCTGTAGGTAATCAGGGTTCACGCGCGACGGACTCGGAGTAATTCCCTTTTCCTTCAAATAAATCAACGCCAACTGGAGCGCAAAACTTGTATGTAGTTTGTTATCTACGTGTGCATATAAAAAGCTACGGCGCACCTTACCATCAGCATCAACGACCACATTATTAAAACCAACTTGCTGGAGACGGTTTAGTACTGGGGATGGTGGAACACCCAAGCTTTTTTCAGTCTTCAATAGTTCAATTCCGATCAAGTTAGGGATAGTTTGACCAGCTTTGATGAATTCTGCATGACCGGGTGGTACTGGGAGATCGCGATAAATATCCAGACCAATCGCTCGTGGCTCAAAGGCATTTAATTTTTGTACTAAAGTTGCCATGACTGCGTCAGGAATGGGCCATTGTCCTACGTGCTTTAAGTCTTTTTCGTTAATTTCGACAATTACCACGCGCTCGTCTATTGGTTCTGAAGGACGCAAACGAAACAGCTGGTCTAAGGCTGCCAACTCCCAGGATTGAAACAGTCCAGCCATCCGCAGGATAATGATGCAGCTTGCAACAGCCGAGGAAGCGATCGGCACTCGGCGCTCTTGTTGAAGCCGTTGCTTCAATCTTGCCCATATACTTTTTTTTAGCATCGACCTGGTTGCAGGGTTATGCAAACAATTTTTTTGTATACACCATCGTGATACAACTTTCCTAAGTATGTGTAGATCGCTCGGTGAAAACTTTAAGTCTAGTCAATGAGAGACTTTTTCAAAATCAGAGTTGCTGATTATCCTTTCTTCAATACTAAGACAGCAGCGTTGTCGCTGTTTTGGCTATCCGTAAAGTGCTAAATAATTGGATGATGAAAGGATACCCCATCATGCCAAAGATTTTGCCGTAGAAGTATTCGGTTTTAATTTTAGCAACTGCTGAAAAGACCAAATAATTCTACGGCAAATATCTTTTTTTCCGTTTCGGGTGACATCGCTATTTTCTATGGCACCCAAATTTAAAGCCCTGGCAAGGAGTTCTGAAAGTTGCGAGGACCTGTATAACCCGATAAATCAGCCAGTTTCTCTAAAGATTTCACACCTGGCTCGACCAATTTACCGTTGACTTCCCAGCTGGGGTAGCTTTGAATTCCCGCTTTTTGGCAGATTTCCGCCTGCTTTTGTGGAGCATTGGGATCGGCACACTCAACGTAATTGACTTGGCTGAATGCTTCTTTACCAAACAATTGCTTTTGATCGTGGCAGTGAGAACACCAGAAAGCACCGTACATTTTAGCTCCTGCCTCTTTGAGATGTTTCGCTAAAGCAACTTCTGCGGAGCTAGAGACGGTGGTAATGGGAAATGTTTGCGATCCGGTGGAGGCGGAGCCACCCCCTGAAGCGACTGGTGATTTCACAGTGGCATAGACGCCCAGAGTGCTAACTAGGGCTACCATTGCCACGACGATCCCGGTAAAAAAGAGTTGTCCCCAGTCCTCCCAAGCGCGACCGATCAAGGTCAGCACTAACAAGCTAAGGGAGAAGAAAGCGGAGGCAAGACAGTAGAGACAAACGGCTTTGATTTCAAATGCCAGTAGATACATCAAGTAGCCGCTGAAAACCGTCATAGCGGTGCCACCGGCAAATAATAGCAACCATGTCCAGTTTTCTAGTTGAGAATGCAGGTCTTTTTTTTCAACTGGGTTGGCTGCCATTGGAGCGAGGGCAAAAGCGACCATGCTGACATAAGCCAGCAAGCCAAACAAAGTTAAGGGAACACCAAAGACGGTGGCGTAGGGGCTGGAGAGGACTTGATCGCAACCGCTGGTAGGACAGGCAGCAGAGCCTCCTGTTAGCTTGACTACGGTTAGATAGCCCGTCACTAAGGCACCTAAAATAGCGATCGCCGCAATCAGCAGACGGGACCAGCGATGAATCCAGGGAGTAGAACGTCGGCGGCTCATGTCAGAACTGAGGTAGGAGGGCTAAGAAGTGAGAATCGAAAACTGAAGAGCAAAATTATCGCAGGCTAGAGGACTCAGTAAAAAGTTTTGAGATGTTAGTTTTTTGGAGTTAATTTAGAAAACCAACAACTAAAAACTAACAACTAACAACTGCAACTAACAACTAATAAGTGACCGAAGAAACTGGCTTGGGTTCCGCTTTGGTCGCAAAGCTGCGTCGGGTTGCTTCCACAAATTGGCTGACCCGGATCGGGTCAATGGGCTGCTCGATCCGCCCGTGGCGCTTGAGAGAGCTGGAAACAATCACGCCATCTGCGGCTTGCATCAGCGTAGAAATATTTTCCCAGTTGGCACCACTGCCGATAAATACGGGCGTCCCGTTGGCAGCGGCGGTTGCTAGTTCCAAGTCTTCTAGACTCGGAGGGCTACCCGTCGCCCAGCCACTTAAAATGACGCCATCTGCCAAACCCCGCTCAATCGTCTCTTGCACTGCTGTGGTCAGATTCGGGGAACCTAAAGGGCGACCGTGCTTGACTAAGACATCTGCCAAAATTTTTACATTACTGCCCAATTCCCGACGGTAACGGAGCAATTGATGCGCCTCTCCCTCAATCAGCCCTTGGTCAGTTGCCATGACCCCGGTGAGGACGTTGACGCGGATAAACTGAGCGTGGACGCAGGATGCAATTGCGATCGCGCTATGGGCATCATTGCGTAATACATTAATGCCTACAGGTAACGTCACCAAGTTCATGAGCCGCTGGATAATCAGTGTCATTGCACTAACGACCGCTGGATCTACCTGGTTTTTACTAAAAGGGGCGTCAAAGAAATTTTCCACAATAATGCCGTTCACGCCTCCAGCAGATAGCGCGGTCGCTTCCTGCTCAGCTCGATCGATAACCGCTTTCAGGCTACCTCCCCAGCGGGGAGATGTCGGCAGCGGCAGAAGATGAACCACGCCAATGATGGGATTCGGTGTCTTGAAGATTTGATTTAAGTCCACTTGTCTACCTGAAAACACCGGCGAATTCTTGCTACACCTGTCGGTTCTTCTCCTCCAAGCAGCAAAAATAGCAGTGAAATGAATCGCATCTTGGATGATGCCATTCTAGAATTTTATCTAGAATGGAGACAGGGGTAGATACCACTATCCAGTTCCCTACTCTGGTTGGTGAGTGGAAGATAGATTCTTCAACGACTCAACTCCTATCTTCATACCCAAACCCGATCCTCCCAGTTTGACACTCACGTCCCACTGGGTAATACACTGCTGTGCCAAGAATAGGGTATAATATTTTGGCTTCAGCTTCTAACAGAATTTCTTTAGCCGTATCTAAACCGCATGGGCAATAAGCCAACAATTGCAATTTCTCACTTGGGCTGCGAAAAAAACCGTATTGATACCGAACATATGTTAGGTCTGTTGGTACAGGCAGGGTACCAGGTAGACAGTAATGAAGAATTAGCAGAATATGTTATAGTTAATACATGTAGTTTTATTGAGGCTGCAAGGACAGAGTCTGTCCGCACCTTAGTAGAACTGGCGGAAGCGAACAAAAAGATTGTAATCACAGGCTGCATGGCGCAGCACTTCCAGGAGCAGCTGCTGGATGAATTGCCAGAAGCAGTTGCCGTGGTGGGCACCGGCGATTATCACCAAATCGTCGATGTGGTTCAACGAGTGGAAGGCGGTGAACGGGTCAAGCAAGTTTCAGAGCTGCCGACCTACATAGCCGATGAAACAACGCCTCGCTACCGCACGACATCGGAAGGTGTCGCGTACCTGCGGGTAGCGGAAGGATGTGATTACCGCTGCGCGTTCTGCATTATTCCCCATCTCCGGGGAAATCAGCGATCGCGCTCCATTGAATCCATCGTCGCCGAAGCCCATCAGCTAGCCTCGGAAGGAGTCCAAGAGTTAATTCTCATCTCCCAGATCACTACCAACTACGGTCTGGATATTTACGGGAAGCCGAAACTGGCGGAACTTCTACGGGAGTTGGGAAAGGTTAACATTCCGTGGATTCGGATGCACTATGCCTATCCCACAGGTTTAACACCAGCCGTCATCGAAGCAATTCAGGAGACTCCTAACGTATTGCCTTATTTGGATTTGCCGTTACAGCACTCCCACCCGGAAATTCTCCGCGCCATGAACCGACCTTGGCAGGGACAGGTAAACGACCAAATTATTGAGCGGATTAAAACAGCTCTGCCTGATGCTGTACTGCGAACCACTTTCATTGTCGGGTTCCCTGGCGAAACGGAAGAGCATTTTGCACACTTGCTACAGTTCGTCCAGCGCCATGAATTTGACCATGTAGGTGTGTTTACTTTTTCTCCAGAAGAAGGCACCCCTGCCTTCACCTTGCCCAATCAACTGCCCCAAGAAGTCATGGATATCCGCAGGGATGCCTTGATGGAAGTTCAGCAGCCAATTTCCTTGAGAAAAAATCAAGCTTGTGTCGGCAAGATGGTTGATGTCTTGATTGAGCAAGAACATCCAGAGACTGGGGAATTAATCGGTCGATCTGCCCGATTTTCTCCGGAGGTAGACGGATTAGTCTACGTCCAAGGCGACGTCCCATTAGGTTCTATAACATCGGTGGAAATTACAAGCACTGACATCTACGACCTGTATGGTCATGTCGCCAAGCCCGAAGCATGAAGAATGACAACTCAAGAATGAAGGCTGAAGAACCAAGGCAAATATTAATTCATACTTCAAACTTCATACTTAAAAACTTCATACTTCGCAATTCACAATTCTCGAACACTAACAACTAACAACAAATTATGACCCTTTCGTTCACAAGCCTAGGCCTTTCAGAAGCTCGCATTCAGCAACTAGAAAAACTAGGCTTTACTGCGCCCACACAAATTCAATCCCAAGCCATTCCTCATCTGTTGGCTGGTCGGGATGTGGTGGGACAATCCCAAACTGGAACCGGCAAAACAGCGGCTTTTTCGCTGCCGATTTTGGAACGGATCGACATTAAAAATCCCGCAGTCCAATCGCTGATTTTGACACCGACGCGGGAATTAGCTCAGCAAGTTGCTCTGGCAATTCGCAGCTTTAGCAACGAGCGGCGGTTGGGCGTGCTGACAGTATATGGCGGTCAAGCTATCGACCGGCAGATCCAGCGCCTCAGACAGGGCGTTCAGATCGTAGTTGGAACCCCAGGACGGGTGATTGATTTGCTCAACCGGGGAGAGCTTAAGCTCGATCAAGTCAACTGGCTGGTATTAGATGAAGCCGATGAAATGTTGAGCATGGGCTTTATTGATGATGTAGAAACCATCCTCAAGCAAGTCCCCACCGAGCGTCAGACGGCATTTTTCTCGGCGACAATGCCGCCGACCATTCAAAAATTGATTGCGAAGTTCTTGCGATCGCCAATGAACGTCTCTGTGGAGCAGCCCAAAGCCGCTCCCTCCCGGATTAACCAGGTGGTGTACATGGTGCCCCGCGGCTGGTCAAAATCTCGCGCCTTGCTGCCCATCCTAGAACTAGAAGATCCCGAATCTGCCCTAATCTTTGTGCGGACACGCAAGACAGCCGCGGAACTGACCAACCAACTGCAAGCTGCCGGTCACAGCGTAGACGAGTACCACGGCGACCTCAATCAACAAGCCCGAGAACGGCTGCTGATGAGGTTCCGCCAGCACCAAGTGCGCTGGGTAGTCGCCACCGATATTGCGGCGCGGGGTTTAGACGTTGACCACCTGAGCCATGTGATTAACTACGATCTGCCAGATAGCGTGGAAAGCTACATCCACCGGATCGGGCGTACAGGTCGCGCTGGTAACGCAGGAACAGCCATTTCCCTGATTCAACCGATGGATCGTCGGAAATTGGTGCTAATTGAGCGCAAAGTCCGACAAACCCTGAAAATCGTCCAAATTCCCACACGGGCGGAGATCGAAGGACGACGTCTGGAAAAACTGCAAGCTCAAGTACGCGAAGTATTGAGCGGAGAGCGCATGGCTTCATTCTTGCCTGTCGTGGCGCAATTGAGTGAAGAATACGACGCCCATGCGATCGCGGCAGCAGCACTGCAAATGGTGTACGACCAAACTCGTCCCTCTTGGATGTCCAGCGAACAAGAGACACCAATGGACGATCGGGGAATCTCTACTAAGCCAAAGCTGATCAAGCGTCCCAAACCAGAAGTGAAAAGCGAGAACACAGAAGTCAGAAGGCAAAAGCCTGAAGAAATCCGCAATTAAAGTAGCGTAGAAAACGAAAATTTCTTCTAGCTTCTGTTGAAGGAGAGAGAATAAATGACAGGGGTGAACTTCTCCCCGTCTCCCCTCTCCATTTTGAGAAGAGTGGGTTTAGTTCAAGGGTCGGTTTTTTATAGACAAACTCTGGAGCGAACCCACTTTGGCAATCCCTTTCCCCTCTCTGACTCCTGTGGCTTTAACTGTATCTGCTGCGAATTCTCCTGCCCTAAGTAACCCTGTTGGACGGCAGTCCTGGCCTGGACTGATTGAGGCATATCGGCAATATCTGCCGGTGACGGACACAACGCCAGTCGTAACACTGCTGGAGGGCAATACTCCATTGATCCCGGTTCCCGCGATCTCTCAGATTGTGGGTAAACAGGTGCGCGTGTTGGTGAAGTATGACGGTCTCAATCCCACTGGTAGCTTTAAAGACCGGGGGATGACGATGGCAATTTCTAAGGCAAAGGAAGCCGGTGCCAAAGCCGTCATTTGCGCCAGTACCGGCAACACTTCAGCCGCTGCTGCTGCCTATGCCCGTCGGGGCGGAATGCGAGCGTTTGTATTGATTCCCGATGGCTACGTGGCGCTAGGCAAGTTAGCTCAGGCGTTGCTGTATGGGGCGGAAGTTTTGGCAATTAAAGGAAATTTTGACCGGGCGCTTGAAATTGTACGGGAGATGGCAGAAAATTACCCCGTCACGCTGGTGAACTCGGTAAATCCCTATCGCTTAGAAGGACAAAAAACTGCTGCTTTTGAAGTGGTAGAAGCGTTAGGAAATGCTCCCGATTGGCTGTGCATCCCCGTAGGGAATGCCGGAAATATAACTGCATACTGGATGGGATTTTGTCAATATCATCAGGAAGGGAAATGCGAGCGCTTGCCCCGAATGATGGGATTCCAAGCGTCTGGCGCATCTCCCCTGGTTACAGGTCAGGCAGTGCCGAATCCAGAAACCCTGGCAACCGCTATTCGCATCGGTAATCCTGCTAACTGGGAACGGGCGATCGCTACGCAACAAGCCAGCATGGGTCAGTTCAATGCGGTAACAGATGCCGAAATTCTAGAAGCCTATCGTCTCTTGGCATCCGAAGAAGGCATTTTCTGCGAACCGGCTAGTGCGGCTTCCGTCGCTGGACTTCTGAAAGTAAAAGATCAAGTTCCCGCAGGCGCTACCGTAGTGTGCGTCCTGACTGGGAATGGTTTAAAAGACCCAGATACGGCAATTAAACATAGCGAAAATTCGTTTAAACAGGGAATTGAGCCAGATTTAGCGACCGTGGCTGAGGTAATGGGATTTTGAGCAGTTAGGCTCAGTTTCATTAGATTATTTCTGAAGTGTGCGCTCCCTCCAAACCTTCCTTATTGCGGTGGTTAAGGAGGGAACTTTACACCTTTTAAGCTTTTGAGCCGGGATTGTGCCCCTCCTCTTCTTG
The DNA here is from genome assembly GCF_039962015.1 of Trichocoleus sp. AS-A1. Lineage (NCBI taxonomy): Bacteria > Bacillati > Cyanobacteriota > Cyanophyceae > Leptolyngbyales > Trichocoleusaceae > Trichocoleus > Trichocoleus sp. AS-A1. Next base: position 15,513 of record NZ_JAMPKG010000028.1, read on the forward strand.
TGAAGACGGAGGGGTTTGTTTATTGTTTTTGCTAGCTTGAGTGCTTACTCCTACCCACTGACCGCGCGGAGCTGATTGGCCTGATGCCGCTGGTTGGCGGGTTATGCGCTCCCGACTAAGTCGATCGAGGGTATCCCCAATCGCAGTCGTTAAACTTCTGCGGGTTTGTGCATGATTGGTCTGCTCAGATTTTAAAGCCTGGGTAAGGCGATCGCGCTCAACCATCGCCTCGGTTAGTTTCGCTTTCAACTCCTCCAAATTTTCTAGTTGTTCTACTTCTGCACGAATCGCCTCCACAGCACCCGGGTTGTCCTCTGTGGGTTGCGGTGAACTCTGGAGTTGCCGTAGTTGACTTTTGAGCTTTTCAATCTGTTGTTGAGCTAGCTTTGCCTCAGTTCGGCGTTGCTGCGCTTCTGTGTTATACAGTTGACGCCAGTTTGCCGCACTTTCCAAAGCCGCATCGCGATCGCGCTCTAACTCTGCTAGCTGCTGTTTCAGGGTCTTAATTTCAGCCAACCACTGCGCTACCTCGTGGGCCATTAATAACGACTCCTCATCGGTTACAACGATCAATTTTTAACAAAATTTGCCGATTTGTCATAGACACTATCGATAGTTTTACAAAACCCCTGTAACCTTAGTAGTTGATTTGGCACAGTATAGAAAACGTTGTATACGGAACCAAACAATAATGCGCTCGTTCTTAGCCTATGCTGCTCTTAGAGGCTCCTCAATCCGTTTTTTCCGTTTCTTTCGACATCTCAGCTGGGCGACTTTAAAGAAAACCTTCCAGCGCGTAGCCCAACGGCGGTTAACAGGACTTTCGGCAGAAATGGCCTACAACGCCATGTTAGCTTTGTTTCCAGCCATTTTGGCAATCTTGACCGCAATTGGCCTGTTTCAATCCTCATCAGACACTTTTGAAGGGTTAGCTAAGCAATTGAGTGAAATCGCTCCTCAAGAAGCTCTTTTCCTTATTGAAGGTTTTGCCCGCGAAATCAGTCAATCGCAAAATCAAGGGCTGTTTTCCCTCAGTTTTGTTGCAGCTATTTGGGCGTCTTCTGGGGCGCTGAGTGCCGCAATGACCGCTCTCGATCAAATCCATCAGATTCCCCTAGAACAAACCCGACCCTTTTGGAAAGCCAAATTAATTTCTATCGCTCTAACAATTGGTACCATTGTCCTGCTGATTATTGCTTCCTTTTTAGTATTTATTAGCGACCTGATTGTGAAGCTATTAATCAGCCAAAGTGGATTATTGGAATTGTTAAGTATTTGGCGGCTTTTTAGCTGGCCTTTGGCATTAGGCATTGTCGCCTCAGCCTTTGCTTTTATCTATCGCTATGGTCCTAGCCGCTGGGTTGCTGGAACCCCGATTATGCCAGGAGCAATGGTAGCGGCTGTATCCTGGGCGATTATATCAGCTTTATTTCGGCTTTACGTCTCTAACTTTGGTAATTACAACAAAGCCTATGGTGCAGTAGGTGCCGTTATTGTTTTAATGCTATGGCTGTATATGAGTTCTCTAGTACTGCTGATTGGCGATCAGTTAAACGTTACGGTGGGAGAATCTATGCGGCATCACAGCAAGGCGAAACTAGCCTCTTTAGAGGCTGAGTCGGCACCAGAATCAAAAGCTGGGTAAATTGAGATTTAAACTTTTTCTGGGTACTTCATTAAGGGAACCGTCGGTGTTTCCTCCTCAATGCGGATTTGCACTTCTTTGACATAGGAACTCATGTAAGACATCACTGCATAGATAAAGAGAACAACACCGACCATCTCCAAGCACTCTTCCAAGCTTGACATCAGCATATATCCAATCGCCTGTATTGTCTGCTTGGTTGAAGTGGCTCCCCAAATTAAACGACCATAGTGATATACGTAAAATCCACTCACTAACTCCATGCCAATCGACCCTCCAACAAAGAAAGTTCCGGCAATCAGAAATAAACGCCGTATCTTTGCGGGAAGATGGACGAGAAATTTTAAGAAGAATATTAAGGTAAGAAATACAAAAGCAATACCGAAAATTACCCAAGTATAGTATAAAAATCCGGTAGCTTTGAATGTATCTCGAAGTGGCTCGATCGTCTTTTCATGGAAACTTAGCCATTCGTCTGCTGATAGAAAGAGAAAAAGAACCGACAGAGCGCCCCAGTGGAAGGTATAGCGATCGCTTTCAGTTTTCTTCGCGTAGGTAATAACCGCTAGTAAAATTGAACAAAGTAATAACAGAGATGCTGAAAACAACGCTGGAAAATTTTTCTCGCGATCGACGTTGAATAACTCTACTACTTTATTTAACCATAAGAGCTTATAACCTTGCTGGTATAAGAAGTGCCTTGTTAACTGACTGGCAAGGCTGGCAAAGATGAACCCTATGACTGCGAAAATCAGAAATTTCCTAGCTTTCTTTGGAGAGATGAAAAACTGCATTTTGAAACCTCTCTTAAAAAATTTAAGCTTGGTGAAATGAAGAATTGAAAAATTTCCCGAATTTTTAAAGTGCTATTTGAGTGATAATGGGCGATTAAAAAGCAGGAAGTGTACGGGATTTCTCGGCTAGCGATCGCGATATCCAGCACAAATGACACGAGGTTACGCTCGTGTTTTGGTAAAAGTCCCGCGTCAAAATGATTAAGAATAAGTTAATGACAGATTAAGCAATATATAACAAAGTGTCAAGTCAAAGTCTATTGAGATTTCCGTCGAAGAATGGACACCAACACGCAAAAGTGTTATTAGGTCTGCTTTCCAGGAAAGTTGACTCTAAACGATTAACCTAAAATAATTAAAACTAAACTTATTAAAAGCAAAAACCACCTTGTACTTTTAGGTAGAAGGTGGTTTTAAAAAGTAATTAGAAGTGGAGCCTACGGGAATCGAACCCGTGTCCAAATTGGGTATTAACCTATCGCTCATTCACAGGTTTAGCCTATCTAACCCTCAAGGCGGGAACCATCCATTATCCCGGATGACAGGATTCTCTGATGAGGTCTTAGCTAGCAAGTCTACCAGAGACAACTTGCTATAGCATCCGTTGGGGTTGTTCTGTAGCCCTTAACGGAGTCAGACTACAGACGCTCAGAAACCTATGAGAGGTTTTTAGGCAACGACAGCTGCCTGACGAGCGAATGCTACGATGTTGTTTTTCGCAGTTACTTTTTTTTGAGTCCAGTATTAACGAGAGAAGACTCACTCTCGACCTGAATCACGGGGCAGCGTTCGCCAACCTGTCGAAACCATTAAGGCCCCCTGTCTCACATATCCTATTATAGTTATTTGTTGAAGGAATGACTGAATTTAAGAAGGTTTCCAGAGACAGTTTTCGGGAGTAATAGCCGAACGATTCAGTTCGGTTTAATCGGCGGTTGGCATCCCAATTTTAGAGGGAAAGGCGATCGCTCCCAATTGTGCAAACGTCGATACAAGCAGTCGCTAATTATCCTTCTGTTTGTCCGATTTCTCCGGCTTGTCCGGTTTTTCCGGCTTGTCCGGCTTAGACTTCTTTTCCGATTCCGGTTGGGATTGAGTTTCTGGTTTAACAACTGGCACGACAACTGAACCTGGCGGTGCGGAAGTCTCTGGTGCAGATGAGGGTGCAGGATTAGTTGGCTTGCGATCGCTGCGAGGGAATGGCGGCGTCGCTTCCGAAGCGGTGGGAGGCTGCGGATTGGCAACCGGGGATGGTGGCGGCTGTTCCGAAGCGGGAGAAGGTTGTGGATTGTTAGCAGCCGGTGGCAGAGTTTGTTCGGATGTAGGAACCGGCTGTTTTTGCTCCCTGCGTTCTATTTCTGCCTGTCCGGCGTTCTTGTTCGCCTCACGATTAGATTGCGGCTTGTTTGAGTTCGGGGATTTCGATGAAGTGTTTGCAGGAACATCCGGAACATCGCGCTTAACCCGCTGCTGAGATTTTCTGCGGAAGGATTTTTGAACTTCAACGGGTTGCCGTTCAGACTCAGTAGGGGTGCTATTAACTTTCTCTACGGATTCGGGAGTGACAGTTTGTGCCTCTTGTGGCTGATTTTGCGGCTGGGATTCCGGTTGGGCAACAGGGGAAGCGTCGGGCGGTTGAGGCTGACGCCAGACAGAACTCAACGCGATCGCTAAACCGGATGCGATCGCGATTCCTGTAGCAATGAAAAGACTGCGGGGATTTCGGAAGAAGGAAGAACTGGATTGATGGTTTCTCTCTTCTGGTACGGGCGAAGCGATCGCGCCTCCATTTCTTGAACCCGAATTTTTTCCCACCAAAGCTTCGCCTCTAGGCGGTGATGGAGAGATCGCTGGGATAGTTGCCACTGTATGAGTTGGCGGCATTGTTTCGGCAGTGGAACCTCCAAACTGAAGATCCGGCAACAGAGACAGCCACTCATCTACACTGCCAGGTCGATATTGAGCATCAACAGCCATCCCGCGCATCACCGCCTGATTTACCGCCGGACTTAGGTAGTGTTTTAAGTCGCGGGGCGCTGGCATCGGTTGCCTGTCTCTGAGTACCGCAGGCGTTGGTACTGTTGCCGTTAACAGCGCGTAAAGTGTGGAGGCTAACCCATAAACATCCGTCGCTGAGGTGCGCTTTGCTTGGGGCAGGTACTGCTCAATGGGGGCATACCCTTCGGAAACAATACTTGTGTGAGTTTGGGTTGAGTCTGGCGTAAACTCCCGCGAAATCCCAAAGTCAATCAGCACCACCTCTTGAGTTCCTTGGCGCAGAATGATGTTCTGGGGCTTGATATCCCGATGCAGCAGATTATTTTGATGCACCACTTTGACTGCTGCCCCAATCTGCTGCATGAAGTGAATAGCAGCGGACTCTGGCAGAGGCTTGTCCGGAAACACGACCTCTTGCAAAGTTTGACCCGCAATATAGTCCATTACCAGGTAGGGCAACCCAGCTTCCAAAAAGAAATCGTTAACCCGAACGATATTGGGATGGACGCACAACGCTAAACGTCTTGCTTCATCCTGAAACTGACGCCCAAATCTGGCAAAGTCAGGATGCCGACAGAGGGAATCGTTAAGCGTTTTAATGACTACGGGTTGACCCAAGTAGTGGTGGGTGGCTTGAAAGGTAACGCCAAAGCCACCCCGTCCCAGTTCTCGATCGAGAGTGTATTTGCCACCCTGCAAAGTTTTGCCAACTAGCGTGTCCATGCAATCACCAAGAATGAAGGATGAGCTAATTTGAACTCGTTTTAAATTTCTCTTCCTTCCGATGTTAGAACCTTTGACCGATGCCGAATTGGAGTCGGCTTTCACCGTGGTCGTTGATACCAAAGTCAGCCCTGAGCAAGCCAATCGGGGATTGGACGCGCACACCAGCTCCGTAGCCAAAGCCAGTTCCTTGTTTGCCACGGACAGTTCCAGGTTCTCCCGGCACCGTATCGCCAGAGCCTAAGTCGGAGCCAAAGTCAGCGAATAAAACGCCACCTACCGGCTTAAAAACTGGGAAGCGATACTCGGCAGAGGCTAACACATAGCTGCGACCGCTGGCAACATCACCACTTCCGTAGCCCCGTACAGAATTGATGCCACCTAGATTAAAGGCTTCATAGGGCGGGAGATTGCCGATGGTTGTGCCTCCCTGCACGTTGAAGGCTAATACATCTGGAGTTGCACCGTTGGTTAAATTAAAGGGTATGTACTGGCTGTAGTTTGCCTTAACCCGGTTCATCAAGATACTGCCGTTCCCAACCGGGATCGATTGTTCTGTACTGAGGCTGACGACCGAGCCTTTGGTTGGGTTAATTGGATTGTCTCGTTTGTCTTGTGCGATCCCAGCAGACACGGAAACTTTGTCGTCGATACCGTTTTGGCTATAGGAAAGGCGATTTCCTAATTCATCTACGGGTGAGAGATTGCCTTTGCTATCGCGGATGCTGGTGCGGGTGTAGTTCACGCCTACCGATGCCTGCACATCGCCTACAGGTTTCGTGAAGGTGACGCCGCCGCCAAACTGCCCTTCCCGAACTTTGTCCCCATTCGGCAGCTTGACATCTTCGTTAAAGGTTTCGGAAAGTTGCCGCTGTCGAGATGCCTCGATACTATATCCAGGGCGGTCTGGATTGCTGGCGCGATAGGGACTGGTAATATTCCCATTAAACTGTAAGTCGCTGCGGCTTGCTTGGACATTCAAACCTACCTGCTGGTTAATGCCCCCAAAATTTTGGTCTTTATAATTAATGCTGCCGAAGATGCCACTGTTCTCGCTGTAACCACCCCCAACGTTGACGGCGCGGGAAGTGCGTTCGGTAAGGTCGTAGCTCACGTCAACTTTTCGAGAATCGCCACTGAGGGAAACATCCGCGTTGTCAAACAGCCCTAACTGATACAGCCGTTGCAAGTCTGTCCGTGCCGCATCGACCCGGAAGGGTTGACCCGGCTTCAGTTTTAACTCCTGACGGACGAAATTTTCTTGGGTGCGTCCTTTGGTTGGCTTGCCCTCGCTGTCCAAAAAGCGGATTTTCACATTCCCGACGGTACCCTCAGCGACTTCAATGGTGACTACCCCATCGCGGCTGGGTTGCACGGCTAGCACTTGTGCTGCCACATAACCATTTTGCTTGTACCACTGATTGATTTGTTCGGCACTTTGGTTGAGGGCATTGGGACTAATTTTTGCCCCCAGTTGGGATTTAAAAATGTCGTTGGCAACCGCTGGGGTCAGGGCTTGGGCACCGGAAAGTTTGAGCGATCGCACCACCAGGGGTTTCACCTCGAAGACTGTTCTCAGTCCATTTGGCTCGGTATAACTGTTTACGTTGGCATCAGTAAATAGTCCGGTCGCTAAAATCGCCGTTACATCCTTTTGCAGCTGGCTTTGACTGGTATCTCCACCCGGACGAGTTTTAATCGTTTGACGGACAATTTGCTGCAACTCTGGTGTCGCTCCCGCTACCTCAATACCTGTCGCGGTCACGACCAAATCTGGTGAATTGAGAGAGCTAGCAGGCGCTTTTTGGGGAACGCGAGTCGTCTGAGTAAATTGAGGCAGTGTCCGGGTTTCCGGTGCCGCAATGGCTCTCGCGGGGCGGGTGGTGGCAGAATTAACTGGAACAACCACTTGGCTATTGACGGGTTGTTGAGCTGGCGCGGATGGCTGGCGCGTACCCGAATTAACCGGGACAACGACCTGAGCATCTGCTATTTTTTGAGTTGCGGCTGTCGAGGAGGGCACATCGGAAGTGACTGGGACAACGACAACTTCTTCAGCGTTTGGTGTCTGATTTGGGGATGAAGAAGTTGTACTGGCGCTAGCCAGAGAACTGAGATCGCTTGCAGCCAAAACCGCTAAAGTGCAAATAGCCAAAGAAGGAACGCGCATTATAGAAAACCAGGGAGAGAGAGGAGGAGAAGGAGATTGCATACAGATATCCAGCGAAATGGTATAAGACGGTAGCTAGTGTAAAATCGCTAATTGCTTATCGCTTACGAGGTTTTGTTAAATTTGACACTCGCTATTGCCGTCTGGTTCCATTCGTCGATTTTGAATTTGGAAATTTTTCCCTGGCTTCTCTGGAGTCAGGAAGGTTGGATTTTGGATTGGCAATGGAGAAACAATCGAAAATCTAAAATCTGTGGAGGTCTGGGATGAGGGTACTGTGCCTCAGCAATGGTCATGGGGAGGACATTATTGCCGTCCGGATTTTGCAAGAACTTCAACAACAGTCTCATTCTTTAGAATTAGCAGCCTTGCCATTGGTGGGTGATGGGCGAGCTTACGCTGAGTTAGATATCCCTATCATTGGTCACGTGCAAACGATGCCCTCCGGTGGCTTTATTTATATGGATGGGCGTCAATTGGTGCGAGATGTACAGGGCGGTTTACTACAGCTCACCCTCGCCCAGCACCGCGCGATCCGGAAGTGGGCGTCCCCAGGCAGAACCAAGGAGCGAAGCAGAGGCGTAATCCTGGCGGTGGGAGATATTGTCCCGCTACTATTTGGCTGGTTAAGCGGCGTTCCCTATGCTTTTGTGGGTACGGCTAAATCGGAATATTATTTGCGAGATGAAGCGGGGCCATTGCCACGGCGCGACCAAAGAGGGCGCTGGGAAGGTTGGTCTGGGTCTGTTTACCTGCCTTGGGAACGTTGGCTGATGAGTCAGCGGCGTTGTAAGGCGGTGTTTCCCAGAGATGGGCTGACAACTCAGATGTTAAAGAAGTGGCCTATCCCGGCGTTTGATTTAGGGAACCCGATGATGGACGGTTTGGAACCACCCAGACCAAAAGCAATATTTTATTCGTCAAATGCTGAACAGGAAGAGATGAGGCGATCGCTAATTGTGGCGCTTCTCCCCGGTTCTAGACCTCCCGAAGCTTATGCCAATTGGCAGCAAATTATGCAAGCTTGTGTGGGGTTAATGCAGGCGTTTGCACCTCGACCCGTCCTATTTCTGGGCGCGATCGCACTTGGGTTAAATTTAGACCCTTTGTGCCAAACCCTTGAAGCTCACGGTTGGCGACAATCTAATGCACTGGGGGCAAATGAGAAATTCTCTCCCTCACCGATTTCTGACCCAGAAGCACTAAGTTTTACGAAAGAAAATGGCACTCTGATTCTGACTCAGCACGCTTATAACGATTGCTTAAATCAAGCAGATTTAGCGATCGCAATGGCTGGTACGGCAACCGAGCAGTTTGTCGGATTGGGGAAACCCGCGATCGCGATCCCCGGAGAAGGTCCTCAGTTTACGAGCGCCTTTGCCGAAGCTCAATCTCGCCTGCTAGGACCCTCCCTGATTTTGGTAGAACAACCCACTAAAGTCGCCGGGGTTGTGCAATATTTATTACGCGACCCCGATCGGCTGCAACTGATTGCTGAAAATGGACGCCGCCGCATGGGAGAAGCAGGAGCCGCTGAGCGGATTGCGGCTTGTGTGATGGAACGCTTGTTGGGTTTTTACTTTTCAATTTAGGCTCAACCCATTGCTAATTGCCACTGACAGTAGGGGAGCAAAGTTGTTCTTCCCCTACTCTGATGGCGTAGCCTTATTGAAAGAAATAATTGCCCAACTCATGCCCACCCCGTTTATTTAATTGAGTTGATGCCCCAACTATAATAGAGAATAAAGAATGAGTTTCCTTAAGAGTAGATTGCTTTGAGCTGAGCAAATAAATTTTAGGTTTGGGCTTCGCCCAGCTATTGATTAGGGAGGGATCAAAATCCATGTACAAGATAGGTGTATTGGATGATGATGAAAATTGGTGTTTGATTATCGAGCGCTTTTTACGAAAAGATTTTGAAGTTCATATTTATAAAACAGTCTTTACCTTTTTACAAGAAATAGAAATTCACGATTTACTGATTATAGATTTTTCTATTCCCCCGGCTCCTTATGAAAAAGGCATGGATGGTTGCGAGATCATCAATCATATAAAAAATGATTTTATAAATCCCCCCTTATTAGTTTTAGCAACCGGCTTTATTAGTGCCAATGAGTTAGAGTTTGGCAGAGATATCTGTCCGGAGGCAGATGCTTTTTTAGCAAAAGATGCAGGGTTAGACATCATTTTGAATGAAATCAAACGACTGCTAAATTCTAAAGATAGTGATGCATCTAATCGAGCGATCGCAAATCCACCCAGTTAGATGCCTCATTTAGATGCCTCATGACTCTACAAACAATACATTTCCCGTTCGTATTCGCTTTGTAAACTGCGTTTTACAGACGGAGAAAAGTAATAAGGCGTGCTTAGATATTCTTAACCAACACTCCAATGTCTCGTTGAATCGGCAGCACATCTAAAATATCGGTTTGGGAGCAATATTTCAGGTCTTCTTGACAATCGAGGCGTAACAGCCGTTGACCGTGACTGGCGTGGTGGAACAACTCTAGTAAATTATTTTGCCACTGCTGGTAAAGAGCGATCGCGGCACATCCTTCATCGTTACCTATTTCTAGCGAACCTTTCTCTTGCAAAGAATGAGCGATCGCACCTGCACACACCGTATCCTCTAAGGAAAAACTACCTTCCCAACCCGATCCCAGCAGCCAAACCGTCTCTGGCTGCTTGCTGAGAACGTATTCTACCACCGCTTGACGATTCACTAACGCTGCTGCCAGAACCACTGGAGCCTTCTGTACTCGCGTTAGGGCGCGAGTGCCATTCGTAGTACTGATAAATAATCGTCGTCCCTGTACGCGCTCTGGCGTACAATCCAGGGGAGAATTGCCCAAATCGCAGCCAGACACTTTAGCACCGCCTCGTTCACCAGCGCGCAACCGGAGATCGGCTTGCCACTGTTCGCTGACTTGCATCAAGGTTCCCATATCGCTAAAGACTTGGACAGCCTCAGCACCCGCATTCAGCGCGGTGGCGATAGTAGTCGTAGCGCGGAGTACATCGATGGCGATCGCACACTCAGGTACGCTGTCGGAGGGAGTCAGTTCGGGCGTGTGGTAGACAAATAACTTCACAATTAAGGTTTTACCTGCAATCAAAACTATTGACTTAACATTTTAGGGAGCATTAGGTAGGAAAGCCTACCAAATTTAGATTAAACCGCTGAAAGTCGTGCCAACGCATCTTTCATCGTGGGTGGTAACTGGCGCATAATCTTACCCTTTTCTCGATCTACTACCACTAACGTGACTTTGGCAGTGACGTACAACTCTTGTCCATCGAGAGATTGAATCTGATAATCCCAATTGATGCGGACGCCCTCGGTATCTGCCATGCGCGTCTTCAGCACCGCACTCATTCCCATCCGCAGGGGGCGGTGGTAGCGCACCGAAAGATCCACAACCGGCATATCGCATCCCAAAGCGACTAAATCTGCAAATTCGATGCCAATTGAGCGCAGGCATTCCACCCGCGCCTCTTCCATCCAGGTAATATAGGAGCCATGCCAGACAATCCCTGCATAGTCAGTATGGTGAGGATGCGCTTTGACTGGGTATTCAAACCAGTTCTCTGTCGTAGCTGTTAGAGAGACGCTTTCAATCGCGCCCGTAGGTGGCAGTGATGGCGAGGTTTGTGGTTCTTCTAACACGTTGCCTATCGTCCTCAGTACACCTAGAGGATTGTACCTCTAGACTGAGCGCGATCGCCTCCTGAAATCGTTAGATGACTCTTCTTCCTGCGCGAGGGCTATTCTCAGTGCGATCCTTCCGTAACGAGCGATCGCAAGCGTGGATCTCTTCCAGTAGCATAGAAATTTTCTGCTTGCCAACCGTGATTTCCTCAGAAAGCATCGGGTTTTTGCCGATTCCCTACTGATGAAATGACCAATTTCTAAGCCAGCCATCTGCTAAACCGCTTGTGGAGGAGTTGTCCAATGCATCGTCGCGTCTATCACCTCAGTCTTCTCACGATTAGCCTGCTTCTCACCCTTCACCCTTCATCCTTCATCCTTCATCCTTCTGAAAGCGCTTTAGCACAGGCACCAACCTCTACAGACCGGAAAACTGAAGCAGACCGACTTTTCCAACAAGGCGTACAGCAGTATCGTCAAGGGCAATACCCAAAGGCACTCGCCACCTATCAACGGGTGCTAGAAATACAGCAACAACTGAATGACAAAGCCGGAATTGGGCAAACCCTGAACAACATCGGCGAGGTTTACTACTGGTTGCGGCAACCTGACAAAGCTTTAGATGTTTTGCAGCAAGCTTTGGCTATTCGCAGAGAATTAAAAGATCGTACAGGGGAAGGAGAAACCCTAGATAATATTGGCTTGAGTTATTTCTGGAATGACCAAAATGACAAAGCTTTAGAAACCTTGCAACAAGCTTTGGCGATTCGTCGGGAAGTACAAGACAAAGCAGGAGAAAGTAAAACCCTCAGTAGTCTTGGCACGCTTTACGCGGGTGGTCTTCAGCAATATCCCAAAGCCTTAGAAAGCTTACAGCAAGCGCTGGCAATCCAACAAGAATTAGGGGATAAATTTCTACTGGGAATTACTATGCGCCGAATGGGGACAGTCTATCGAGGCATGAAAGAGTATCCTCGTACTTTGGAGTGGTTGGAGAAATCGTTAGCCCTCAGCCGCGAAGTGCAAAACCGTGTAGGTGAAGGGGAAACTCTCTATCAGATCGGCTTAACTTACTTTAATCAAGACAAGTATGACCAGGCTTTGCAATTTTATCAGCAAGCATTGCCTCTTATTCAAGCCGTAGGAATTCACCTAGTAGAAGCTGGCATTCTCGAAGGAATGGGAGATTCTTACTTTAATCAAAAACAATATGAGCAAGCGATCGCTTTTTACCAACAATCCCTCCCTGTTGTTAGAGAAGTAAAGAATAAGTCCCAAGAAGTTGGCATTCTTCTATTCATAGGGAAGGCTTACAGCAGTCTCAAGCAATACGAGCAAGCGATCGCCTTTAAGCAACAAGCTCTGGCAATCGCGCAAGCCATTCCCAATAAAGCGCAAGAAGCCAATGTTCTCTCTGGAATAGCCTATATTTACTTTAGTCAAAATCAATATGAGCAAGCGATCGTATTCTATCAACAAGGACTGGCGATTACACGAGAAACCCAAGATAAGCCCCAAGAGTCTAACTTTATATCTCTAATCGGAAGTTCTTACTATTTGCAAGGTAAAGACGAGCAAGCCATTGAATTCCTTCAAAAATCATTAGCTATTCGCCGAGAAATTAAGGATAAACCCGCTCAACTAGAAACCCTAATCTTGTTAAGTGGAATATATAGCTCAACAGCCATATCATTTGTCAACAGAGGGGTGTATCCTCAAGCAAAAGCAGAGTATTCTCGCGTGATAGAGTTGGCACAGGAAGCTTTAAACCTTGCCAGAGAATTGAAAAAAACAAAATCAGAAGCAAGTGCTTTAATTCATCTGGGAGCAGCTTACAGCTTCTTTCAAGACGAGCGAAAAGCGATTGAAGTGTTACAACAAGCGATGAGCATTGCGCGAGAAACCAAGGATTTAGGTATTGAAGACTCAGCTCTGACTCAGCTTGCTAGCATTTACAATACTCAGGACGACTCTCGCAAATATATTGAAATCAGGTTGCGACAAGTCGAAATTGCACGACAGCAAAATAATAAACGGGGTGAGGCAGATGTTTTACTCACTTTAGCCAGCACCTATAACGTACTTGGAGAAAATCAAAAGGCAGTCGAAACCTACCAGCAAGCATTAGCCGCAGCGCGACAAATCGAAATCGCTAAACTATTGCCAAATTTACAAGATAGTGCGTTAAGCACAGAGTCGAGTGCCCTAGATGGCTTAAGCCTGAGTTACAGCAATCTTGGGGAATATGACAAAGCTATTGATTGGGCGCAACAACTATTGAAGCGTGCACGAACCCTCGGCAAACCTGAATTAGAAGTCAACGCGCTGCTGAAGTTGGCTTTCTTATACAATGTGCCTCTCAAAGATGCCCCGAAAGCCATTGAAGTCAGTCAGCAAGCCTTAGCTATTGCGCGGCAAATCAAAGAATCCTCCCTTGAAGCAAAGGCACTGGCAAGCTTGAGCAGCGCTTACAACAAACAGGGAAACTATCCCTTAGCGTTGCAGTCGGCTGAGCAATGTTTAGCAATTGCCAAGCAGCTAGAAAACCCTCAACTAGAGCAGAGTGCTTTGGATGTTCTTGAAGAAATTTACTCCAACCAAGGTAACTATCAAAAAGCGGTGGAGTTTGCTCGATCTAGGTTAGCGGTAGTACAAAAGGCAAAACTGAACAACTATGAAATCAGTGCTTTAACGTCCCTAAGCCAGAGTTATGGCTTGTTAGGCGATACTACCAAAGCTGTGGAAACAGCCAAGCAAGCCTTAACTTTAGCACGACAAAGGCAAAATTCTGCTCGTGAAGCCCTAGCTTTAAATGTTCTCAGCGAAGCTTACAGAGTTCGAGGGGAATACGAACAGGGAATAGAGGCGGCGCAAACGTCTTTGGAGATATCGCGCAAAAACAAAGACTTCATCGGAGAAGTAGCGGCGGCTAGTAGTCTTAGTGAAATGTATGAGGCTTTGGGAGAATATCCAAAAGTAATTACAGTTGCAGAACCAGGTTTAGCACAGGCAAGGAAAATAAATAATCGCGAACAAGAAGCAGAGTTACTAATCTATTTAGGCAGTGCTTACGGAATTATTGGCAAATACACAGAAGGCAAACAGCTAGGAGAGCAAGGATTAGCAATTGCGCGAGAATTGAAAAATCGTAGGCTAGAATCTTATGCTTTAGCTCGGTTGAGTAACCGCTACAAAGATTTAGGTGAATACCAGAAAACATGGGATTCACTTCAGAAAAGTTTGAAAATTGCCCGTGAAACTAATGTTCCAGCAGCACAGACCTTACCTCTAACTTCTCTGGGGATTGTTTATGCTGAGCTTGGGGATTACCAAAAAAGTAACGAATTCTATCAACAAGCACTGCCCATACTACGTCAACTCAAGAATCGCTTTGACGAAAGCCTTGTGCTGCTTTTTATCGCCCAAAACTATTTTGCCCAAGGTAATCCACAAAAAACTATTGAATCCGCTCAAGAAGGATTAGCAATTGCTGGAGAAATTAAAGAGCCGCGAATCCAAGCATTTGCTAATATCTTGCTGAGTCTTGGTTATGGGCAATTGGGTAATGACAAACAAGCAATGGAAGCCGCTCAAACTTGGTTAATTTTCACTAGAAAAGTCCAAAATAAAGTTTGGGAAAAGCAAGCTCTTACTCTAGTTGGACATATCTATCGCAAATTTAGACGCCAAGAAGAAGCCATTGAGGTATATCAACAAGCACTTGCGATCGCAACCGATAATCAAGCTCCTGGCGCTGATGCTTTCATTTATTCAGGATTAGCGCGTATCTACCAAGATTTAAATCAGTCAAGTGTTGCCATTACTTACTACAAGCAATCGATTAACAAAATTGAGGAAGTCAGACGCAGTATCGAAGGCTTACCACAAGAGTTACAAAACTCTTTCTTAGATGCAACAGTTGATTTCGATAAAGTGAAGGTGTCTGATATCTATCGCCAGCTAGCAGCCTTGTTGCTCTCCCAAGGACGGGATAAAGAAGCCCTACAAGTGCAGCAACTATTGAGAGAGCAGGAAATTCGCGAAGCCATCAGTCCTAGAGGTACTACGGGGGATAAGCCGAACATTCCACTCTCTCCGACGGAGACAAAGATTCCTGCTCAAAGCGAGTCTATTATTGCCTTAGCAAAACAAATTAATGAGTGCGAAATTACCAATTGTAGTCAACTTAAAGAGCTTACGAGTCGCCGCACCTCTCTGATTGTTCAATTTGACCAACAATTGCAGAAGATTGACCAAGAAATTCGCGCTAACCGTGCCAAAGATGACGCTTTCTTTGACCCAAACAAACTGGCAAAAGCTCAAGAGATTGTCGAGGCACAACCAGGCACGGTGATGATTTATCCCTTGGTGCTAGAAAACGAACTGTGGATACAACTATATGCCCCAGGGGGTGCGGTCAAAACCGTTAAAGTTAACGTTGGAAGAGATGAATTAGGAAAGGCAGTCAAAGAGTTCCGCGATTTAATGAAGGAGTGTGAGAAGGTCGCTCATTGCGGTTCTGCTGAAGCGAATAAGATACAAGCAGTTAGCCTAAAACTTTATAACTGGCTAATTAAAGACTTAGAGGTGGAACTTCAGAATAAGAATAACCAGGTGAAAAACTTGGTCTTTGCTCTTGATAGAGTGACACGCTATATTCCGATGAGCGCCCTTTATGACGGGAAACAATACCTAATTGAAAAATATACCGTCTACAATGTATTGACGGAAGATACTGACACCCGCGATAAACTACCTGTCGGCACTCAAAATAGCCCTGTTTTGGCAATGGGATTATCTGATGCTGTCCCTGGTTTTGGTTCTCTACCAAATGTGCCTGCTGAAATCGATGCGATTGTGCGTCAAGAAACTAAAAATAATCAGGGAATTTATCCTGGTCAAAAGTTCTTAAACCGTTCTTTTGACTTTGCTACTCTGCAAGACAATTTGAAAAGTTATCGAATTTTACACCTAGCGACTCATGGGGTATTTGTTCCTGATAGCGCAGATAAATCTTACATCCTCTTAGGAACCGGCGAACAACTCACGATTCCTCAGATAAAAACTTTAACCGGGTTAAATAACATTCATTTGGTTGTGCTGTCAGCTTGCCAAACCGCTTTGGCTGGCCCCCGTCAAGACGGCATAGAAATTGCTAGTATGGCTTACCACTTCTTAAACCGGGGTGCAAAAGCGGTGATGGCTTCTCTGTGGCTTGTGGACGATAGCAGTACCAGTCTCTTGATGCAGCAATTTTATAAAAATTTAGCTAACGGCACCTCTGAAAAGGCGATGACTAAAGCGGAAGCGTTGCGCCAAGCTCAACTCAATTTGTTACAAGGCAATGTCTCAACAGCAGCCAATACCAATCATCGGGGTGGCATTATTGTCGAACAAATACCTGGTTCTAGACCGCCGATAACCCCCAGCAACGGCTCAAAATTTTCTCACCCGTATTATTGGGCACCGTTCATTTTGATAGGAAATGGACTTTAAAAACTATCAAAATTCAGGTACTTGGTAAAGGTAAAAGAGATGGAAAATATTTCTCACCTTCTAACTTACGATTTTGCACCTCTGATGCTGATTAGGAATGGATAATAACACGCCCAACTCAGATAGTTAATGCTTTGGCAATTGGCTATACTAGAGGCGCTTAACGCTTAGGAGAGGCAACAAATGCAATGAAACAAAGAATTCTAGCCGCCGCTGGGCTGTTATCTGTCCTCTGGTTCGCTACGCCAGTGAGAGCGGAAAATCCCGAACACCTTAAACGGTTGCTGGAAACCAATAAATGCTTGAATTGCGATCTTAGTGGTGCCAACTTGATTGGTGCCAGATTGGTTGCAGCCGACTTGAGAGGAGCTAACCTGAGTGGTGCTAACTTAAGCGGCGCTGACTTGTCTGGTGCTAACTTGACCAATGCCAACTTAACCAGTGTGAATTTGAATAATGCCAAATTAATGGGTGTTATTGGACTTTCTAACAATCTTGTCTCTTTGGATCCAAGAACACAGAATAGGCAGGAAAGTGGAGGATTACGTTTGAGGGGTATCGTTTACAATCCTCCAGAGCAAGAAGTTCCAAATATTCGGGAACCAGGAGCCTCGCGTGGTAGTAGCGCCTGTGCTGTTGATGCAAAGCGTCTAACTGCATTGGTACCAGGCAAGAATCCTGGTAAGAATTTTGGGGTGACGGTTACAGGATATCCAACCTTCTTCTTTTATATTCCTAAAAATGCCCCGCAGGCAGCAGAGTTGATGGTATGGGATGTAGAGGGAAAACAGGTTGTTTACGAGACCACTTTCAAGATTTCTCAAAATCCTGGTGTTGTTAGCGTTAGCCTCCCTGAAAAAGCAAATGCGCGATCGCTACAAGTTGGAAAAACATACCGTTTTTCCTTAGCACTGCTTTGCGACCCTGAAGACCGGGGGAGTAATATTTCGGTTGAAGGCTGGATTCGACGCAACGAATTAAGCGCCTCTCTTGCCAGTCAATTACAGCAAGCATCTCCCCAAGAGCGTCCAGTTATCTATGCAAAAGCTGGCATCTGGTATGAGACTCTGACGACTCTGGCTGAGCTACGTCGCGATCGCCCTAACGATTCTACGCTAGCAACAGCCTGGGAAGATTTGTTGAAGTCAGTGGGACTTGAGGCGATCGCTACCGCACCCTTGCTTCCGCAGCAAACACAGGGAAGCTCTCCACCAATCTCTCAACCTGCTGGTACTTTAAATACACCTGGAGGGCAGGCAGGGGGCGGAACCCAGCTTAGAGGTGGCGCTTACAATCCTGCGGAAATTGCAGTTCCTGGTGGGACGCAAGGAGGAGGATCGCGCTGACGATTGGATAAACCTTTTACTGGTAAGACTGGCAAATATCAATTACTTACTACAAAAGAAACGCGATGAACGATATTAAAGCTAGTCCGCTTGTGTAGCAGTATTTTTATGCGTCCCCCTGTTCAGAAACTTAGCTTTACTACAGCCTTACTTTTATCTTTCAGTTACTTCTTCCCAATGGCAGCGAGGTCCTTAGCCTTAGCAGAGTTCCTGGTGGAACCAGCACAAAAAACACGGTTTATCGCATCTCGACAAGAGCAAAAAACTGAGGCAAATCGGCTGTTTCAACTAGGCATTCAGCAATTTCGCAACAGCCAGTTTAAAGAAGCTCTGCAAACCCTAGAAAGAGTTCTGGAGATTCGCAAAAGCATTGGCGATAAACCAGGGGTTGGTGAAGCACTTACTAGCCTGGGGGAAGTTTACAACGGCTTGAGTCAATACGCCAAAGCTTTAGAAACCTTACAGCAAGCACTGCCTCTCCGAAAAGAAGTGCGCGACAAGGTGGGCGAAGGACGGACGTTGACAGAAATTGGTGCTACTTACCGCGAGTTAGGACAGTTTCCTAAAGCAATGGAGATTCTACAACAAGCGTTGGGAATTCTGAAAACAACAGACGACAAGGTAGGCGAAGGCAACACTCTCTATAACATTGGCATTGTTTATAGCGGACAGGGACAATATCCGCAAGCACTAGAGTTCCTCCAGCAAGCTTTGGAAACGGCGAAAGCAGCAGATGACAAGCTAGGCGAAGGTAGAACTCTGAACACGATTGGTGGAGTCTATGACAGTCAGGGACAGTATCAAAAGGCGATAGAGTTTCAACAACAAGCTTTAAAAATTCTTAGGGATATTGGCGATCGCTTGGGTGAAGTCCGCACTCTAAATAACTTGGGCATCACTTATCGCAAGCTAGGCAGGTATCCTCAAGCTCTAGAAGTCCATCAACAAGCTTTAGCAATCAGCCGGGATATCGGCAATCCCGCCAACGAAGGGCGTAACCTTTACAACATTGGTGTCGTTTATCGCAGCTTAGGCAACTATCCTCAAGCTCTGGAATATTATCAGCAAGCTTTAGCAATTAGCCAAGAGATCGGTGACAAGACAGGTGAAGGGCGCACCCTCATTGGTATCGGGGCAGTTTATGACAGCCTAGGGCAGTATCCAAAAGCGCTGGAGTCTTACCAGCAAGCGTCGAGAATTCTTAAAACCATCGGCGACAAGGCAGGTGTGGGGGCGACTCTCAATAACATTGGGGGAGTGTACTACAGCATGGGCGAGTATTCCCAAGCACTGGAATTTTATCAGCAGGCATTAGAGATTGCTAGAACCATCGGTGACAAAGCTGGTGAGGGGCGCACGCTCAGCAACATGGGGGGAGTTTACGATAGTTTAGGTCAATATCCTCAAGCACTGGAATTCTATCAACAAGCTTTAGCTAACCGCAGAACTATCGGCAACCGCGCGGGTGAAGGAAATACCCTCAACAGCATTGGAGGAGTATACGAAAATTTAGGACAGTATTCTCAGGCACTCGCATTCTTCAAGCAAGCTTTGGAGATTCGTCGGGAGATTGGCGATAAGGCAGGCGAGGGAACGACTCTCAACAATCTTGGAGAAACCTACCGCAATTTAGGTCAATATCCCGAAGCGTTGAAACTTTATCAGCAGGCGGTGGAGATTCTCAAAGAAATTGGCGACAAGGCGGGTGAGGGAGTCACCCTCAACAATATCGGAGTTGTTTCTAATCAGTTGGGACAGTATCCCCAGGCGCTGGAGTTCTTTCAGCAAGCTTTAGCAATTCGTCAAACCGTCGGCGATCGGGCTGGCGTTGGAGCTACTCTGAATAACATTGGGGGAGTTTACAACCAGTTAGAACAGTATCCCCAAGCGTTAGAGTTTTTTCAGCAAGCATTGGGAATTGCTAGAGAAATTGGCGATAAGACGGGCGAAAGAATTGCGCTTGGCAATATGGGTTTTCTGTTAGAGCAACAGAATCAGCCAGAATTAGCGATCGCTTTCTACAAGCAAGCAGTGAATGTCACCGAAGTAATTCGGCAAGATTTACGAGTGCTGCCACGGGAGCAACAGGAATCATATACTCAAACCATTGCCGACACCTATCGCGCCTTCACTAACTTGTTGCTGTCGCAAGGACGAATTTTAGAAGCTCAACAGGTGTTAGAACTGTTGAAGATTCAGGAATTACCCAACTATACAAAAAATGTGAGAACTGGAGATAAAACTTCAGGAATCGCCTTAAATCCCATTGAAGAAAAGATTCTCAAAGAAAATGGAACGTTAATCGCTTTTGGGCAACAAGTTGAACAGTGCAAGCAGAATCGGTGCAGCCAATTGAGCCAATTCAACGATCGGCTTCAGGCTTTGACCGAACAATATAATCAGACAATTGAAACTATTCAAAAAGAAATCCGCAGCCGTCGCGCTCAAGATGATGCCTTTTTTGACCCCAATAAACTTAGTAAAGCTAAAGAAATCGTCGAATCTCAACCAGGTACCGTGCTGATTTATCCCTTCGTACTAAAGGACAAAATTTGGCTGCTATGGGCATCGAAAGGAGGCATTCTTAAAAGCCTGGAAGTTCCCGTAACGCAGCGGCAATTAGGCGAATCTGTTTTAAAATTCCGTCAGTTAGTAGAAGATTCCCGGTCTGATATTTCCGAAGTCAAGATGACGGGTAAACAACTCTACGACTGGCTAATTAAACCGATTGAACCCGAACTCAAAGCGAATAAAATTAAAAATTTAGTTTTTTCGATGGATCGGGTTACTCGTTACATTCCCATCAGTGCATTGTTTGATGGTGAAAAATATTTAATTGAGAACTACTCCGTTTCTACAGTGCTATCTGCTGACTTAACAGATGTACGCGATCGCCTTCCTCCTGGCATTCAAAATACCTCCGTTCTAGCGCTAGGGCTATCTCATGCAGTTGCTGGCTTTAATTCCCTGCCCAATGTCCCCGCAGAATTAGATGCGATCGTGCAAAAGAAACCGAACGACACAACTGGAATTTATCCGGGAAATGAATTTCTCAACAATGCTTTTGATTTTCCTACCTTGCGAGATAATCTGACAGGTCATCAGATTTTGCATATTGCTACCCACGGTCAATTTGTGCCAGGACGCCCAGATGATTCATTTCTGCTATTAGGTACGGGTGAGAAATTAACAATTTCTCAGATTCAAACTTTACAAGATTTGGGCAATGTTCATTTGGTTGTGCTATCAGCTTGCGAAACGGCACTGGGTGGGCCAGACCAAGATGGTGTAGAGATTGCTGGCATCAGCTACTATTTCCTCAATGCTGGAACCAAGGCAGTAATCGCTTCCTTGTGGCTGGTGGACGATCGCAGCACCAGTCAACTGATGCAAAAATTCTACGGCTATTTAGCTCAAAGTACACAGCAGGCACCAATGACAAAAGCTACAGCCCTTCGCCAATCTCAACTGGGCTTGCTGCACAGTGATTTCTCAACCCCAGCGCCTAATAATGTTGATAGTCGCGGCAGTATTAATGTTGAAGCGATGCCAAATTCTAGAAGCGAAAATCCTCTCAGCACTAGGTCAAAATTTGACCATCCTTACTATTGGGCACCCTTCATTTTGATTGGAAATGGACTTTAAAAAATTTTGAGTTTTGAGTTAAGACAGTAACACCAATCTAGTTAGAAGTAATTATGCCTTACATTAAGCGTCGTCAGTTTTTGCAGTTTGCTGGATCGACTTTGGCAACGCTGGGTTTGAGCCAGCTGGAGATTATGCAGCAAGGAGATCGCTTTGGTCGTGCGATCGCTCAAGGAACACCTCGGAAACTTGCCTTGCTGGTGGGGATTAATGCCTATCCAACAGCACCGTTGCGAGGATGTGTCACTGATGTCGAGTTGCAGCAACAACTGCTGATTCACCGATTTGGCTTTAATCCGAAAGACATTCTGCTCCTGACTGATGGGCAAACGACCCGCAAGGGCATCTTAAATGCCTTTGAAGAACACCTGATTAAACAAGCTAAAGCCGGGGATGTCGTGGTCTTTCACTTCTCAGGGCATGGTTCCCAAGTAACCGATCCCGACTGCGACTTCAAAGACCCGACAGGGAAGTGTCTTAATAGTACCTTTGTGCCCATCGATAGTGCGCTGCCTACCGGATTTCCCAATGAAAGAGGCGTTGTCGAGGACATCATGGGGCACACCTTATTTTTATTGATGGATGCCCTGAAGACAGAGAACGTTACCGCAGTGCTGGATAGCTGTCACTCAGGTGGCGGCAAACGGGGGAATTTAGTCGTGCGATCGCGTGATGGGGGTTCCCAACTTCAACCAGTTCCTGCCGAAATAGAATATCAGGAACAATGGCTCTCTCGCCTGAATCTCTCACCCGCTGAATTTGTGCGTCGCCGTCGCGAGGGTGTCGCCAAAGGTGTCGTCATCGCCTCCGCCAAGCGGGAACAGTATGCCGCAGATGCCCCATTCAGCGACTTTTATGCCGGTGCTTTTACTTATTTAATGACTCAATATCTGTGGCAACAAACTGGCAGCGAATCTTTTGCCAGCGCCCTCCCTAATATTGGTCGTAACACTACACGGATGTCATCTCGGCAAAACCCTGAATTTGAGGCAAAACCAGGCAGCAATAATCTCAAGCAACCGATGTACTTTATTGGTCAACAAACGCCTCCAGCGGAAGCTGTGATCACTAAAGTAGAAGGTAACCAAGCTCAATTATGGCTGGGCGGACTTAACCCCCAAAGTTTAGCGGCTTTTGAGCAAGATGCCCTTCTCACCGTAGTAGACTCCCAAGGGCGCGAACAAGGAGTCGTGCAGTTAGAATCTCGTCAAGGCTTAATCGGACGCGGCAAATTGTTAAAAACTGCCAAACCCGGATCGCTGTTGCAGGAACGCACTCGCGGGATTCCTACTGATGTAACTTTAAAAATTGGTCTTGATCCCTCTTTAGGCAACGACACCGCGCAGGCGAAGCAAGCTTTGCAAGCGATCAAGCGCCTTGAAGCTGTACCTTTACAACAGCAAGAGGTGCAATACATCTTTGGAAGGATGAAGAGTGAGGGCAGTTTAGGTCTATTTTCGCCAGCGATGGAGCCGATTCCTGACTCCTTTGGCACTGCCGGTGAAACCGTAGCCGATGCGGTCAGTCGCCTGCAAGCCAAACTGAAATCTTTACTAGCAGCCAGGATTGTCAAACTCACTCTGAATACCAATTCATCGCGCCTAAACGTCAATGCTTCGATGAATCGAGCCGGTCAAAATGAAATTTTGGCTAGTGCTTTCACCGTTCGCGGTAGCGATCGCAGTATCGGTCAAAAAACTTCTTCCAATAAGCCTTCAGCAAATCTTCCCTCGGATGCCCGCAAGTTACCGATCGGAACGTCGGTGCAGTTCCAGATTACAAACAACGAGCCGCGAGACCTCTATTTCAGCGTCCTAGTCATTGACCCAACTGGAGAAATAGCAGCAATCTTTCCAAATCAGTGGACGGCGACCGATGATGTTACCCAGGTGAAGGCTGGGCAAACACTACAAATTCCTGGAGCTGACGATCAATTTAACCTCGTCACCCAAGAACCCAAAGGAGTCGCAGAAGTCCTGATTGTTGCCAGTAGCACACCCCTGCGAAAAGCTCTGCAAGCGTTGCGAAACCTGGCACCACGGGATACAAGAGGCCCCGTAGCTCTTTCGGAGCCAACTCAAGTGGTCGGCGATTTGCTGGATGACCTTGCGGAAGGCACGCGCGGCACTGGAAACTCTCCCCAAGGCGTGAGTAACGTAGATACAACTCAGATGGCGGCGATGTCGATTACCTTTGAAGTTATTTGACCGTTCCGGCAAGAACATAAAGCAGTATCTTGAGAACCGATCCACTTGGGGGTGGAGTTTGCGGGCTTCACGCCTGAAGATACTGCTAAAGACGGAAATCTGCTGTTTAAACTAGCCCCATAGCAGAGACCGTGATACCTTTAAAAATAATGTTAATATCTTGCAATAATTAGGAGCGATCGCAAACGTCTCGCCTCGATACTGCTGTAAACCACTCGATATCCAGGAAGGTCGAGTGCAAAGATTACAGTAATTTAGGATACAATTCTCTAATGAGAATCGCCCATGAGTATCGATTGCGCCCAAGTCAGCAGCAGTTAGTTACAATGGAGGAATGGATAGAAGCGCTCAGATGGCAGTACAATTATCGGTTGGCTGAACGCTTTAACTGGTGGAAACAAAAAGGTTGTAATACTAACTGCTATTGCCAAAGCAGTTGTTCAATCGCATCAATTAAAGATAAGCTAGATTCTTGCAGCCAAAAGTGCAATTTAAAAAAAATAAACTCTTTATTTGCAGCCGATAAAAGACTTTTTTTTCAACTATTACAAAACTGCGTTGAGCAGGTGGCAATCCCTCGATACAATAGGAAAGCCCAGAAGCGGATTGAGCGGTTACAGCGTCAGTTGTCTCGCCAGAAACAGGGCAGTAAGCATCGAGTTAAAGCTGTCCAGCAGATTGAATTGTCACCGTTAAATGTTGCAAACCAGCGTCAAAATTTTTACCAACAAGTTGCCAACTGGCTATTGAAGCAATTAATGGTGGTTGCCGATCGAGACTTGATCAACAAAAAACTCGCCGGGAGCAAATTGGCAAAGTTTGTTACGGGTGCTGGATGGGAAAAATTCGTGTCTATCTTGGCGCTCATCGGTGCCGGGAAGAAGCGCTATTCGGCGTTTAAGGGGTTGATAGCAGGAAGGCGTTTCTATGGGCTAGTACATCCATCTGGGACGATTCAAGAAGATTCTAGCTGTGAGGCGGAATTTTTCAAGACGCAGGCTGATAGATGGTTTTTCTATTCTGATGACGGATTGGCTCTTAATCGAGATGAAAACGTTTTCAGGAAAATGAAGAAAAAGGCGGCGGTCATCTCATCAGGCTGTGGAGTTGGGGTAGACCAAAAGGCTCTCGCTGAAACGAGAAATCTCCAAATAAGCCGTAAGGTTGATTGGGAGAAGCTGTCACCGAAGAGCGGGTTTAGTGCGAGCAGCCCAATCGAGTATACGCTTTGTGCGCGATCGCAATTTTTGTCTAAAGATATTGAGTCTGGAGGTATTTTTCCATGTCTATCCGTTTGTATGTAGGCAATCTGCCCAAAGAAGAAGTAGACCGTCAGGAGTTACAAGCTCTTTTTGGGGACATGAGCGATTCTGTTTCCACTAAGGTGATTAAAGACCGGAAAACCGGCAAATGTCGGGGTTTTGCCTTTGTAACCGTGAAGACGGATGAACTGGCTGATGAAATTATTGAAAAGTTCAACGGTCAGATGTTCCAAGAAAGCCCGCTGAAAATAGAAAAGGCATTGCCACGAGCTAAGGGTGAAGGGGAAGAAGAACCTCGCCCAGCAGCTCCAGCTCCTATTAAGGACCCCAACAAAGCTGCTAGCGGCGGCGGTGGCGCTCCCGCTCCCGCTCCCACAGGCGGCGGTGGTCGTCGTGGTGGCAGCAACAAGAAGTCGCGACGCTCTGAAGGGACAACATCTAATAATGAATCAGATACCTTTCAACCCGACCCCCGCTGGGCTGGCGAATTGGCGAAGCTGAAGGAACTGTTGGCTGCTCAAAGCAATTAGTCGTTAGTCATTAGTCAAAGGTTAATGACTAATGACTAAGCAACTAAAAGCTAATTACTCAGAGGAAGTTGCAACCAGTCTTGCAGGTAGCTGCGTAGCTGCTTGGTAAATTCTGGTCGCTCGTTAAATCGTTCGGTGCGAACGGGCTTGCGATCTTCATCAAGAGTCCAGCCATAATCACTGCTTAGACGCAATTTGCCTTGCCAGTCTGCTACTGAGACAATCAGCTGACTTGCAGGGCTGTTGTCTAGCTCTAAAACCCGAAATACATAATTAAACGTATTCTGGGTGGCTGCGGCAACGGTCGAAGGCTGACCGTATTTGAGGTTGAGGCGCGATCGCACTTGTTCTATTAAACCCGGTTGCTCCACTTCCTCCAAAGTTTTGACGGCTAAGGTTAGTGCGAAATAAAATTCTTCGACTGGAATAAATTCAAGCTGCATAGATAAGAGTCAGTTGTACCAGGAAAGCATCTTACAGCATCTGGTTTTAACAAGTGCAGGGATCTGTGTAAGACAAAATCCTGAGCGACGACTTCACAAAATCGAGCCGTTGCTGCTGCAAAGTTACCTGCGGCATTGCTAAGCCAAATCCCTGCCCGTAATCTGCCCCTAAATCGCGGCAAAATTCAACATCTTCCCTGTCTTCAAGCCCCTCAGCCACAACTCGAATTCCCAAGTTATGAGCAGAATTCACTAAACTTTTGAGCATCACCTGCTTGAGAGAATGCTGGCTGCAACCATGTACCAATCGCCGATCTATCTTGATCAAATCGGGGCAAAACTCCATGAAGTAGTTGTCAGGCGAAACACAGGCGCACAAATCATCTACAGCAACTCCAAACCCCCGTTCTCTTAGGCGATTAATGGTTTTCAAGAGTTTTGGACAGCTGACCAACGCTTCCACTTCGGTTAATTCAAATACAATTTGTTCGGGCTGTAATCCCAGGTCGAGAATTAACTTGATGTTCTGCTCTAAGGATGCAGGATCTTTGCTGATTACATTGGGTAAGATATTAATAAAAAATGTTTGATGACTCTTAGTGTTAGCAATTGATTGTAAACAAATTGTCCGAGCCAGTTCGTCAAACTCGTAAGCCAATTTTGTCGAAAGGGCTGCTTCAATTAATTGATAACCGCTGAAGTGTGCTTCGTGTTCGTCTTTGGCGCGTGCCAAACATTCATAAGCAATTATTTCGCCGGTTGATAAATTGAAAATAGGCTGATAGTGAAAAAATATTTGCTGCTTCGCTAAAATCTGAAAAAACCAAGCATATTTAACCGCCTGGGTAATCGTACTAATCGGTTGCGCTTTTAAAAAATCTTCTAGTAAATTTTGATAATCGCGTGACGATGTCTCAATAGACGAATCCCTTTGCTCGGTTCGCGTCAGAAAAAAGCGTGAGGAAGCTTGACTGGTTTCTGAAAGGACTTGGCTGATCTTGACGAAAATACTAACCAGTTCACGATTATTTACAGTTTGATAGAGAAGCTGAGGCATGGCAGGAAGCTCCTGAAACCCAATGCTGGAAAGACAGCAGCTAGTTTCCTTGTCATCAGGTTGGATAACCAGATTAAGCGGATGAATCTGTGACATTACAGCAGAGACTACCAATATTTTTTTCTAAGGAATAAAGATATATCAAACCAGGAAATACCCTGTATCCATTGAAACTGTCTTCTGCCTGAGGGCGTAAGAGGTATTCCCAACGGTACTATAGGTTAGTTTTCAAAAAATGGGAAGCTCGTAGTAAACATTATGTGCTTATAGGCTGCGCTCAAAATGTGCTTATAGGCTGCGCTCAAATTGCCATGAGCCGTTTTAGGCAAAACTTTGCAATCCTCTGCGAACCCACAGGAGATGTTCCTACAAAATCATGCCGTAATCGGGCAATACCTTGATATAGGCACTCAAAAGTTTCATTTAGTACAGGGAGGTTTCTTGTAAATCGGCACACTAGGAGAGAGAACCGCCATAAGTTCGCTTCATGCTGCGCGTGAAGCGAAGCTATCACGAAAGGGAATCGCTAACGTGCCGCTCTTTCCCAGATGCTTCGCTCATGCTAACAGACTCAAGCTTAGAGCTATACAAACTAAGCCTGCTTCAGTGAATCTTTATATATAGGGATTCTTGTTTGGATGCAGCAAATGTTTAATCCCCCTGCCTTTGACCGAAAAGCGGAAACCGGCATGGGGTAAGGTTCCGAGTGGATTGCACGCTTAATGAGAACTGCTATATCGTCTGCCTGCGCGGACTTTGTTTGAAGTACAGCCAAAGGTTGCTTTGATACGCTTACAGTCGTCGGGTATGCTTTGTAAGTCAAGAAGTCTGTTGTGGACAGACGAATGCGACTTTCGTCCCTGCTGCTGGAAGTGCTAGCTTAGTGCATCGCTTCCATAACCGGGAATACTGCTGGCGCGGCATTAGGTGAGTAATAGGAGAAGAGAGGACCCGATCGCATCCTTACTCTGATTATGTAGTTAACATTACAAAAACCAAAAAAGTGATCAGGATTGCATTGTAGATTGCATGATCGGCTGTACTTGCCTGAACTCCTGCTTCCTGAGCGATTTCTTCATTATTATTTTTTTTGAAAGACTGGTCATGTACAAATTTATAGCGACAAGCAAATAAAAAACCTGGAATAATCAGCAGAAAACCTGCATAAATAGGAATTCCTACGGTGATATGGACTAAACCAAAAGCTGTAGAATTCCCGATTATCTGCTTCCAGGTGTTAGCACCTTGACGAAAAATCTTTTCCTCCAATCCAGCCCAAAACGGAACCATTAAAATTAAACATATCCAAAATACAACCATCAAAACTTTTGTGTAATCAAAAGGGGGTTTCTGAGTCGTACTATTTGTCGGTACTGCTTTATAAGTCTTATTTGCAGCCTTTTCATTGGGTATCGCGCGAGGTTGAGTTGCAACATTTGCATTGGGTGATTGCTTGGGTTGAGTTACAACTTTTTCATCGGTTACAACTTTTTCATCGGGTGATTGCTTGGGTTGAATTACAAATTTTTCATCGGGCGGTAAGCTTTCACTGGGGCTGGGAAGTTGAGAATTAATATTATCTGGTGGTGGAGGTTGAATGCTTTTAATCGTATCAAACGGTTGAAATATAATATTTCCAGAATTCCCGAAAACCGCACTAGCCCATCCCCATTGCATAAATTGGGGGACGTATGGGTTTACTACTGCAAATGTCGTTAAGGTAACAAAAAGAATAAAAGCTGCCCGGACATAACTTAAAATCCCACTTTTAAAATAAATTGCTAATACCCAACTTAATTGGGACTTGTTTTTCCAAATATCCCCTAAGATAAACCAAATAATTGCAACTGAAAATAGAGTAGAAAACATCTGCTTTAAATTTGTTGCCCAAGGCGATTGAGCAGAACTGATGATAAAAATAAATGTTGCAACAAATAAAAACTGATACTTAAATGCATTGACAATATTTTTTAGGTCGTTAAATAGGTGATTTCTTTTTTCAGAATTTAATAAATGCTGAAAAATCTTACCTGTTATGAGCAAGCAGATGAGTTTATAAAACGCAGCCGATGCATATTCTGGCTTAAGCTGTAAGGCTTTTTCAAAGCTAGCGATCGCTTCTTGATAGCAATGTAACTTTGCCAGGATAAAGCCTCGACCGTACCAGGCTTGAGGAAACCAAAATTCTTGACAATCTGGTTGAATTGTAGTGGCTTTTTCAAAGCTAGCCAGTGCTTCTTCATCCCGCCCTAAATTTACCAGTAACGAACCCCGATTGTACCAAGCTCGCTGATAGGCTGGATTGATTTCCAAAGATTTATCAAAATTGCAAAGTGCTTCTTGGCGGCGTTTTGGTAATGGTAGCACAGCCCCACGGGTACACCAGGCTTCATAGCCGTTTGGATTAATCTCTAAAGCTTTATCGCAGCTAGCGATCGCTTCTTTGCGGCGATTTAACTTACTCAGCACCCAGCCTCGCTTGTACCAGGCTTGATAAGATTCTGGTTGAATTTGCAAAGCCTGTTCGCAACTCGCTAGTGCTTCTTTCCCACGATTTAACATGATCAGTGCATGGGCGCGATCGCTCCAAGCTTCGGAATAATCTGGATTTAACTTTATCGCTTTGTCGTAGCAACTAACAGCTTCGTTGTAGCGGCTTAAATAAAATAAGGAAAGTCCATAGTTGTATAAAATTTTATCAGAATCCGGTTGAAGACCTAAAGCCTCTTGATAATGAGCAACAGCCTCTTTATACTTTCCTATTTCGGCTAATTTTAATCCTTCTTCAAACAGCAATAAGGCTTTGTGTGTAGTGCTTGTTTGCTCACCCTGATTTTTTTGATGGTGTGCTTCTGGAGTCAGATTTGAGTCGTGTTGATAATCTTCCTGAGAAAAATTTTCACCCTGAGTCATAGGAAGGGAACTCCAGATAGTAGACTGACTGTTGCAGCTGAGTTGGTTTAGGTTTACGCGATCGTATACTTTTCGGAGCGGAGCAAACCCCTCACACCCCCCTTCCCGCGGAGAGAAGGGGGGTTGGACTCTCCTCATCGCTAAAAACACTCGTCTTTTAGAAGTGGTTTAGGCAGAGGTAGAGAGGCAATGGAGAGAAGTGAACCGAGTAGTATTGCTAAGCGATCCTAGCCTACAGAGCTAAGTTGTCAATATCGCCAGGAGTTTTAAGAATGAGTGCAGAACAAGATCCCGTTAAGGTGATGAAGCAGGAAGTTGGGAAAGCCGCTGCCGCCCGCGTCCAGTCGGGGATGATAGTGGGACTGGGCACCGGATCGACGACTGCTTATGCAATTGAATCTTTGGGCGATCGCTTGAAGTCCGGCGATCTCAAAGACATCAAAGGCATCCCCACCTCATTTCAGGCATCCGTGCTAGCTAAACAGTACGGAATTCCCTTAACCACCTTGGATGAAGCCGATCGGATTGATATTGCCATTGATGGAGCCGATGAAGTCGATCCGCAGCACAATTTGATTAAAGGGGGCGGTGCTGCCCACACCCAGGAAAAGATAGTAGATTGTTTGGCAGAGCAGTTTATCGTTGTGGTCGATAGTTCCAAGCTCGTTGACAAGCTGGGTTCCACCTTCCGCGTGCCAGTCGAGGTAATTCCGATGGCAATGACACCCGTGATGCGGGCGATCGAAAAGCTAGGCGGTAAGCCAGAACTGCGGATGGGCGTCAAAAAAGCGGGTCCCGTTGTCACCGATCAAGGCAATCTGGTCATTGATGTAAAGTTTGACACCCTCGATAATCCTGGAGAACTGGAAAAGACGCTCAATAATATCCCTGGCGTTTTGGAAAATGGTTTATTTGTGGGCGTCACAGATTTAGTTTTAGTGGGCGAAGTGGTAGATGGGAAGCCCATTGTGCGAGAAGCTTAATCTTCTTTTGCGAGCCTCCGAGCAAAATTACTAATCTGCTCTCTACCTGGATTTTGTCTCTTTTCCCGTGCGAGACAAAATCCGACCCTATCCTGAGTTTCAGGCGTTTTTGGGTTTACGTTCAACTGTAGCGATCGCACCAGCTTAAACTCGGATTTTTAACGATTTCTCCTAAGCACGGCTACCTGATAGTTGCGCTTGAGAATCTCCTGTCCTCCCCAACTAATATTGCAATTGCTAGCGACAATTTTTCCGGGATGGACGCCGTTATTGTGAGATGCCCGACAGATAAATCGATCTTCATTTGCCTCTATCCCACCCGCGATCGCTCCCACTGGCACCCGTCCGTTCGATGCTGCTATCCAAACAATCCGAACGTTTCGGGGCGCGGTTAAAACTTCATAGAAAGGGGCGAGAATTTCCTCTCCACCCCAACCAAAATTACAATTGTTGGCAACAACTTTTCCCGGATGCACGCCACCGTTATATTCGGCGCGACAGATGTACAAACGACGCCCCGATTCAGATCCACCAACCACGGCATTGGGCGGGATGTCTCCATTCGATGCACCTACCCAATTCATGGCTCCTTCAGGACGGGGGCTATTCTGAGCCAGGATCGCAGAACTCGATGCCAGCAGCAGGGTTGCTGGTAAAAAAGATAGCAAGGTAGCACGAACAACGTTTGCAAGCATCGTCAATTACCCTAAAAATAGTTGTGCTTAACTACAAGCACAATTCAGCAGTTTTCTTATGTATTTAGAAAGATGCAGTATCGGCGATTTGGGCGTACAGAATTACAAATGCCCGTGTTTTCTTGTGGGGGGATGCGCTATCAGTTTAAGTGGCAGGATGTCCCTGGATGGCGAGTTCCCCGCGATAATCAACGGAATGTAGAAGCAACGATTCGTCGAGCCTTTGAAGCTGGAATCAATCACATTGAAACTGCCCGTGGTTACGGCACTTCCGAAATGCAGTTGGGGCGGATTTTGCCGACTTTTCCCCGCGAAAAACTGATTGTCCAGACGAAAATCAGCCCTAAAACAGAGAGTAAAGAATTTCGCCAGGAATTTGAGAAGTCCCTAGCTTACTTAAAGCTAGATTACGTTGATTTGCTGTCGCTACACGGCATCAATACCGCCGATTTGCTACACGATAGCATCAAACCGGGCGGCTGTCTGGAAGTGGCGCGACAGCTACAAGATCGAGGCAAAGTTCGGTTTATTGGCTTCTCGACGCACGGGCCAAGTGATGTAATTGTGAAGGCGATTGAGACGAACCAGTTTGACTACGTTAACCTGCACTGGTACTACATCAATCAATTCAACTGGTCTGCCATTGAGGCAGCTTCTCAGCACGATATGGGCGTTTTTATTATCAGTCCTTCAGAGAAAGGAGGAATGCTGTTTAAACCGCCACAAAAATTGGTGGATTTGTGCTATCCCCTCAGCCCAATCGTGTTTAACGATTTGTTCTGCCTGAGTCATCCGCAGGTGCATACTCTTAGTGTGGGGGCGTCACGACCAGAGGACTTTGACGAACACTTGAAGACCTTGCCGCTGTTAGAGAATTCAGAGGCGGTTTTGTTGCCAATTCTGCATCGTTTAGAGAAAGAAGCGATCGCTACCTTAGGAGAAGACTGGGTAAAAACTTGGCACGTTGGTTTACCAAAGCCAGAAGCAACGCCGGGGGGACTAAATATACAGGTGATTTTGTGGCTAAGAAATTTAGCGATCGCCTACGATATGATCGAGTACGCTAAAATGCGCTACAACCTGCTGGGCAACGCCAGCCACTGGTTTCCTGGAGCCAAAGCGGATCGGGTTCGAGAACTAGACCTCCGGCAATGTCTTACCCATAGTCCCCACGCCGACAAAATTCCCGCATTGCTGGAAGAAACTGACCGACTGCTAGGCGGTCAAACCCTCAAACGCTTATCCCAAACCTAAAATGGTATGAGTTGGGGTAATGGCTAATCAAAGAGTGGCTAATCGAAAAGTGGCTCTTGAACAATCCTTCAATTAGCCATCAGCAATTAGCCATTCATATTTAACAATGCCGCGATCGCCCAATTATACTCAGCTATCTGAGACAGAAACTTACAGCGAAATTATTGATGTCCGCTCACCCAGCGAATTTGCTGAAGATCGGATACCCGGTGCCATTAACCTGCCCGTTCTGGATGACGAGGAACGCGCTAAAGTCGGAACGCTCTATAAACAAGTTTGTCCTTTCACTGCCCGTAAACTAGGAGCGACCTTAGTTGCTCAAAATATTTCCCGTCACCTCACCCATCACTTTGCCGAAAAAGACAAAGACTATCATCCCCTCGTGTACTGCTGGCGGGGAGGACAGCGTTCTAACAGTTTGGCAACCGTCTTGAGTCAAATTGGTTGGCAAGTCACTGTCCTCGAAGGGGGCTACAAAACCTATCGTTCCTTGGTACGCGAGCAACTGCAAGCCCTCCCGGAACGCTTTACCTTCTGGATATTATCTGGAATGACTGGCAGCGGTAAAACCCACATTTTGCACCGTCTGGCTGAGTTTGGCATTCAGGTGCTGGATCTGGAAGGTTTGGCAAACCATCGCGGTTCTCTCCTGGGTGAAGAGTGGGAGAGTGGGAGTGGCGCTGAGGAGCAGCTGGTAGAAACAAGGGCGATCGCATCTGGAGCTGAGGGGAAATTACCGATAACCCATCCCCAGCCTCAGCCATCCCAAAAACACTTTGAATCCCTGCTACTGCAACAGTTGCAAAGCCTCGATCCCAACTTTCCCGTATGGGTGGAAGCGGAGAGTAATAAAATTGGGCGGATTTATGTGCCCCCATCTCTTTGGCAGCAAATGAAACAAGCAAGCTGTGTAGAAATTGAGATGCCTGTAGAAGCTAGAATTCAGTGGCTTTTGCAAGAATATCCTCACTTAATGACCCACCCGGAAGTTTTAAAAGCGAAGTTGCACAGACTGAAATCTCGCTATGGCTGGGAAAAACTCCAAGAATGGTACCAGCTCATTGATACCCAACAGTGGGAAAGATTGGTGAGAGACTTGCTAGAGTGCCACTACGATCCGAGCTACAACCACGCTATCCGCCGCTGCTTTCCCAATTTAGAGCGGGTAGTTTCCCTGGCAGATTTATCGGATGCCAGTGTTGATGCTTTGGTCAAAATATTAGATTTAAGCGCGGGTTCTACGAGCGAACAACCAAAATCTATCCGTTGCTCAACCCCAGCCTAATCATCCAAAATCTAAAGTCGAAAATCAAAATTGAAAATACGGAAGCCCCATTAGATGCTCTAAATTGTTCTGACATCAATGGGGCTGAGGACGCAGTTAGGAGGTATCTTGCAGTCCAACTTATCCGCAGAAATTTCCACAAGCCGAGACTCTTAATAAGTTTTTAAGAAACTATCCATCAGTTATTCGCCATTTGCCCTTAGCCTTTGTCTTTTTGAAGCTCTCTAAGGGCGGAAGTCGCTCTCTGAGAGCCTTCCTTCTGACCTTGACGCTGGTAAAGGTCGCGGGCTTGCTCAAAAGCTGCGATCGCTTCCGGTACCCTTTCTCGCTTTCTCAACGCCACTCCCAGATTGTAGTAAGCTTGGGCATTTTCCGGCGACATTTCTACCAGCCGCCGATACGCAACAATTGCCATTAGGTAGTCCTGCTGCTTCAGCAAAATATCAGCGATCGCTGTCTGAGCTTCCACGAGATCGGGTTTGATCTTCACTGCCTGTTGATAAGCCTTTAAGGCATCATCCAGATTATTCCCGGTTTGCAAAATTTTGCCAATTTGGAGGCTAATCTGAGCATTGCGAGGTTCAATCTTGGCTGCCCGTTCTAAAGCCGCCATCCCAGCCGTGACGTTGCCTTGCTTCATGTAGGCGTCTCCCAAGTTCAACTGCACGCCGCTGTCATTTGGGGCGAGAGCAACAGCCTGTTGGAGTGCTTGAATCGCTTCTGCGGGACGCCCCTGCTTCAGGAAGGCGGAGCCGATAAATTCATAAGCTTGTAGATTTTTCGGATCGAGCTGGAGGGCAGTTTCATAGGCTTGCATTGCGCCTTGATAATCTTTTAGACGCTGTAATACCACCCCTAATCCTAGATAGGCATTCAGGTTCTTGTTGTCGATCTGGGCAGCACGCTGGTAGGCGGCTGCGGCACTGGCATTGTCTCCAAGATTCGCGAGAGCGTACCCCAATGCATACTGAAAATCAGCATTCTTCGGTTCGAGGGTGACAGCCTGTTGATAAGCTTTAGCGGCTTCTCGGTAGTTGCCCTGAACTGCTTGTAAATAGCCGATGGCGGAGAAGATACGGGCATTTTCGCGATCGAGATCCGCAGCTTGCTGATAAATTGTCAAGGCTTTGGCAATATCTCCCGTATCCACCAACTTACGCCCCTGCCGCAGCAGTTCGCTCACCTGCTGTTGACTGCCTTGGGCTACCAGTGGAGCCGCTTGGACAACTGGCATTTTGATGGTAGCGATCGCTGGCACCAACAAGAGACTGGCTACTAATAAAGTCTGTTTTTGCACGGTCGATTTATCTTGAGTTTCTACAATGGCTCAATGTTTCTATTCCGGAAGCATGAATCCAGAATGGCTAAACACAGCAGAGGGATGAGCTTTACCTCGTCTACACCCCTAATTTGCCTAAAAAGAAATTTTGACGAGGACAGTTAATGATTGTAACAACAACTGATGTCGTTCACAAAGCTGTGTTAAGAGCGTATTTAGCAATTATCACCGCTGAAGTCGTTTTGTCTAGTCGTGCCCTGTGGTTTTTTTTGATGGGGTTGGGGAGATTATCGGCGGACGGAATGGCAGTTATATATCTGTAGTTTTTGAGCGGAATGGGATGCAGCAGCACAGCGACCAGTCTGGCTTTTTATTGCTCATTACTGTCACGGAAACAGCCGTAAAGCTCTACTAATTTATTAATAATTGCGATCGCGCTTTTCACTTAAATAGAACACATATTTCTATCGATAGATATCCTGATTATTCCTACTGATAGATATACCCAGAAAAATACCAGTATAAAGTATAACTCAAGGGTGAAAGTTAGAAGAAAGTAGCTCTATAAAAAATAGAAACAGGAAGAGCGGTGAGCAATGTCATACACAAATCGAGAAGACAGGGTTGTTATTGAGCCAACTGCTGGCAATCAAATTGTTGAGTACCACGATCGTGTAAGGTGGGGTCCCATTTTTGCCGGTATTGTTACTGCTTTAGCTACTCAGTTAATTCTGAGTGCTTTAGGAGCCGCAATTGGTGCTACTAATATTTCCGGTTCCGGCGCACCGAGAACCTATGCCGATGATGTTGGCAGAGCAGTCGGAATTTGGTCTATTATCTCTTTGTTTATTTCCCTTTTGGTGGGTAGTTGGGTAGCAGCCCGTGCCAGTGGTCCGATGAACCGGAATACAGCAATGTTAAATGGAGCCATTCTTTGGGCTACAACTTTGGCATTGAGTTCCTGGTTGTTAGCAAGTGGAATCTCAGGCGCATTCGGTATTGTAGGTGCGAATGCTGGGGAAATCGTCAATCAAGCGCAACAAGGTGCAGTGAACGTACCCAACGACGCGCCGAATGTAACGGCTCAACAAACTCGTGATATTGCGGGTGCAACAGCGAAGGCAGGTTGGTCGTTTACAATTGGTTCTCTGCTAGGTTTAGCAGCATCGCTGATTGGCTCATCTATGGGTGCCCGGACTCCTCGGCATCACACATAAGAATTGATGACTCAAAATCAAATTTGCAGGCTTATTTTAGCCACCAGTAAAAACACCTTTAAAAAGGTGTTTTTTTTGTAGATTAATTGTGAACTGCCACAAGATTATCGCTGGCGACTGTAGCGTCCAATGAGTTCTGCTGCTGCCAGAATATGACCATTCATTGCCGCTTCTACCTTGTTTTTAGTGGCACCCGCTGCTAAATCTAACAGTCGATCGAGTGCGTAGAGTTTGAAAAAGTACCGATGCGTACCACTAGGGGGACAAGGGCCACCATAACCTAAATTGCCAAAATCATTTTTACCTTGGACGCCCCCCTCAGCAAGGTTTGCTTCGCTGGGAATGCCGCCAGGTAGATGGCGAATTTCAGGTGGGAGATCGTAGAGAACCCAATGGACAAAAATGTCTCCAGGCGCGTCCAGATCGTCAACGATTAAAGCAAGGCTCTGAGTACTCTCTGGCGGGGAATTCCAGCTAAGAGAGGGGGAAATATTTGCGCCGTCGCAGGTGTATTTAGAGGGAATTACACTGTTTTCAGTAAAAGCCGTACTCTCAAGTTTCATCGTCTTTAGTGTCAGAGATTGACGATTGATAGGGGTGATTGGCGAATCGTTCTTACTTGCAGAACTCTAAGCGCTTGGCGGTAGTCCTGCTAATGCCAGTAGATTAGCGTTTTGGCACAGGGTAATTCTTCAACCAATAGGCTTAGCCACAGAAATATCTTGCGATTTACTGGTAGTCAATCACGATGGCTTTAGATGGTTTAGGGTAAAAGTTGTTCGTATTCATCCATTCCATATAGAGAGAACGAGAGAAAGATGCGATCGCATCCTTTAAACTTTGCTTGCACCACGCCAACCACTCCATCTAGGTTGTTTCCACAACCATAGTGTGAGACGCGATCGCGTTCGCTCAATCAAAATAAATATAGATAAGACAATCGATTCAGCACAACGCATGACCACAACCGCAGTCAATCCCTATCTAGATGGCAACTTTGCGCCAGTACGGGAAGAAATCGCACCCACCAACTTGAAAGTAATCGGCGAACTACCCCCCGATTTATCCGGGATGTTTGTGCGGAATGGCCCCAATCCTCAATTCCAACCTATCGGCAACTATCACTGGTTTGATGGGGATGGAATGTTGCACGGAGTGCGAATAAATAACGGCAAAGCTCAATATCGCAACCGTTATATCCGGACGCGGGGATTTAATATTGAGCGGGAAGCAGGTAAGGCGATTTGGACGGGTTTGATGGAACCGTCACGAGGTAACAATCCCTACAATTTCCCTAAAAATACCGCTAACACGGCTCTAGTGTGGCATGATGGGCGGCTGCTAGCGCTTTGGGAAGGAGGCGAACCTCACGCGATCGAAGTTCCCAGTTTAGAGACATCAGGTGCTTACACTTACAATAGCAAGCTGGTTTCTGCCTTTACCGCTCATCCCAAGGTAGACGCTGAAACGGGGGAGATGATGTTTTTTGGCTACTCGTTTGCCCCACCGTACCTAAAATACAGCGTCGTTTCAGCGAAGGGTGAGCTGTTGCGAACCGTTCCCATCGACTTGCCGATGGGAGTGATGATGCACGATTTTGCCATCACCGAACACTACACGATTTTTATGGATCTGCCGCTAACCTTCAGCATGGTACGAATGCAGCAGGGTAAACCACCATTGATGTTTGAGCGCGATCGCCCTAGTCGTTTCGGGATTGTCCCCCGTCATGGCGATAACAGCAACATCCGCTGGTTTGAAAGTCCCCCCTGCTACGTCTTCCATACTCTCAATGCCTACGAGGAGGGAGATGAAGTAGTGCTTGTCGCTTGTCGCATGAGTTCCACCAGTGTTTTAACGACTGATATGACCCCTGGTGAAAATGAGGGAGACGCGGGTCGTTTGTACCAATGGCGCTTTAACCTCAGCACGGGTACCGTAAAAGAGGAAATGCTGGACGATGCGCCATCAGATTTCCCCCGCCTGAACGAACAGCGAATGGGACGACCGATGCGCTACGGTTATACCGCAAAGATGGCAAATAATCCTATGCCTGTGTTTGAAGGGGTCATCAAGTATGACTTTAAGAATGGTAAGTCCGAAACTCATGAATTCGGACGCGGACGCTATGGTGGCGAAGCGGTATTTGTTCCTCTTCCCGATGCGACTGCTGAGGATGACGGTTGGCTAATGACTTTTGTCCACGATGATGAAGCAGACACTTCGGAACTGGTGGTCGTAAATGCCCAAGACGTGACATCTGAACCAGTGGCGCGTGTCCTCATCCCCCAGCGGGTGCCTTACGGTTTCCACGGGACATGGGTTTCTGAGGAACAGTTAAGCGCTTCTGTCTAATTTGTGGTGAGATGCGATCGCATTCTTGAAATCGTCAAAGATGCGATCGCTACAACTAAAACCACCCTAAGCTCCAGGCATCGCAATATGATACAAAAACTAGCAATCGATACCGCGCCAGCTATCAAATGAGGAACGCTGCTGCGAGAACGAGAAATTAATCCCGAAGAGTTGTAAAGCGCGATCGCTCTGTTGATATTGCATCCTGGATATTCCGACAAACTGCATTGGCAATGGTTACTGACTTATCGGCATCTCAATAATAAATTCAGTACCAAGACCTGAAGAAGAAACACAACTGAGCTTTCCATTGTGTTTGTCTACCACGATCTGGTAGCTAATCGATAATCCCAAACCAGTACCAGAACCTACAGGTTTGGTTGTAAAAAATGGGTCAAATATTTTCTTTTTAACATCCTCAGTCATTCCCGCTCCATTGTCAGCAATTCTAATTCTGACTGAATTAGAAGAAGCCATTTCTGTGTAAATACTAATAGTAGGCTTTTTATCAGATACTTCTCCAGAGTTTCTTATTTCCTCTAAAGCATCGATTGCATTACTTAGAAGATTCATAAATACCTGATTTAGCTCAGAAGCATAACAAAAAATTCGTGGCAGTTGACCGTATTCTTTGATTACTTCAATACCAGAATGCAAACTATCTTTCTTGAGCCGATGCTGCAAAATCAGCAAAGTAGATTCGATACCCTCATGGATATCAACTGGTTTCATTTCAGCTTGATCCAGCCGTGAAAAATTCCGCAAGCTAAGGACAATATCTCTGATGCGCTCTGCCCCTACTTTCATGGAATCAAAAAGTTTTTGCAAGTCTTCTACCACAAAATCCAACTCGATTTCTGACATCGCCTTCTGAATCGCAGGTGTAGGATTTTGATACTCCTGCTGATAGACGCCAATCAAAGCAAGCAGGTCTTGGATATAGTTATTGGCATAGTCAATATTGCCATAGATAAAGTTGACAGGGTTATTAATTTCGTGAGCAATTCCAGCAATCATCTGTCCCAAACTAGACATCTTTTCAGTTTGAATGAGTTGGGATTGAGTTTGTTGTAGTTCGCGTAAAGTCAATTCTAACTTTTTCGCTTGTTCTCTCAATTGTGCTTCTGATTGTTGTTGTGCCAACTCGGCTAGCTTGCGGTCGGTAATATCCAGTGCTGTCCCTAACAACTTAGTCACCTTACCAGAAGCGTTGCAAGTAGGTTCCCCCTTGACAAAAATATATCTAATAGAACTATCTGGGCGAAAGATTCTCAACTCCAACTCATAAGCCTTCCCTCTTTCAATCGCTAGGTCTACTGATTTTAACCATAAGTCAACGTTATCTGGATGAATCAGGTTTTGATGTTCCCTGAAAGTAGGTTCAGGTTGTTCGGGGTGGAGACCAAAAATCCGGAATAGTTCATCGCTCCAATTAACTTCTTGCGTTTCTATATCAAATTGCCAGCTACCTAGATGTGCCAGTCTTTGAGCTTCTGCAAGCCTAGCTTCTTTTAGTTTTAATTCTCGCGTACGCTCCTGTACTCGGTGTTCTAAAGTACGCGAATAATCTTCTAGTTGCTCGTTAGCTGTAGCTAAATTAGTGTAAAGTAGAGCATTTTCTAGAGAAATAGCCGCTTGAGAAGATAGCAGCTTTAGGACTTCCATTCGATTAGGAGTAAATGCCCCAACCGTTAAATTATTTTCCAAGTAAAGAATAGCAATCAGCCTACCGCTATTAATGATAGGAATACATAGGACTGATTTCAAGTCCTGGTTTTGAATATAGGTATCATTCGTAAATCTTCCCTCCCAAGCTGCATTTTCTAAGACCACATCAGAACGAGTTCTCGCTACATAATTGATTACTGTTACGGGTAAATCTTGGCTAGTTTCCATTGGAATAGATTGCTGCACAACTACTTCTAATGAATCTATTGAGGCAGCAGCTTCAATCAACAATTTTCCATTTTTCGGTAAGACGAGAAAACCTTTTATCGCCCCAGCATTTTCAATAGATACTTTCATTAAAGAAGCGAGCAACTTATCCAGCACAATTTCTCCAGAAATCGCCAGAGATGCTTTCATCACTGTGGCTAAATCCAGCACTGAAACTTCACCACTAGTAGTCATCTTTGAAGTTGTAGCAGTATCTTCACTCGAATTCGGCTCTGTTGATTGCATCTGGGAAATTAAGTATGGATACTCTATTTCCAACTCTTTAACTTTGGCGGTTGCTCCCCAACGAACATAGCCATAATATGCTTCACTCATATGATCTCTAGCGATTTTCTCTCTTCCCAGAGCTAGATAGAATTCAGCCGCTCGCTCATAAGCTAGCGCTTCTTCTTGGATATATCCCTGAATTCTTGCTCCATTTATCGCTCGGTCATAATACTCCATCGCTTTGAGCGTTTGACCTGAAACTCGGTAAATCTCTGCCTGTACTAACTCATACTTATGTTGAGAATTTGCAGGGGCATGAGTTGCCCATTGCTGCATTTTTTCCTGATTCTTCGCCACAATAGCCATGTATTCCTGTTGCTCTGTGGCTGTAAGGTTAGGGTACTGGGCAAGGAGGGCTAAAGAATAGTAGAGATTATATTCAA
Organism: Trichocoleus sp. AS-A1; assembly: GCF_039962015.1. Taxonomy (NCBI): domain Bacteria; kingdom Bacillati; phylum Cyanobacteriota; class Cyanophyceae; order Leptolyngbyales; family Trichocoleusaceae; genus Trichocoleus; species Trichocoleus sp. AS-A1. The sequence goes on from NZ_JAMPKG010000028.1 coordinate 57,068, forward strand.
CAAATACTATTAGGGCTGTGATAGGTTGGGTATACTGCGATGCTGCTCTAGCATTTTCAATTGCTTTATCGTAATCTTTAAACAAATAAGCCAACATCGATTTATAAAAATATACAGCAAATACAGATTGTAAATTATTGGTTTCAAATAAATGGGGTAGCATTTCTGCTTCATTGAAATATTTACCAGATAGACAAGATTTTTTAGATGAGTCGTCAGTTAAATTAGAAACAACTTGCCCACCTATGCTGGCATAGTAAAGCTGAAATTCTTTTTTAAACTTGCCGATCATTTCAATATAGTTAGCTTGTTTTTGCGTAACAATTTCTAGATATTCGCCAGCTAGAAATGAATGTTCGCAGTAGAACAGCGCAGAATGACAAGCAAATTCTATATCGCCGACTTCTAGCCCACTTTGAATTGATTGTCGCAATAATTCTATTGTTTCTTTAATATGTTCCTTCCAATGTAGAATACAAGCACAATAGCTACTGTAGATTTTTGATTTAATTTCTTTGGCATAAAGCTTATCTAATAGATGAAAAGCTAGTTTGCCAAATTTATATCCAGAGTCGATATCTGCCATTGGCCCGCACAAAAGCAAGCCATAAGTGCTATAGCCATAGATAGCTAGGGAAGAATTCCCATATTGGCTACACAGCTTGACCATTGTGTAGACAATTGGTAACGCGATCGCGCTACTTGAGATAAAGGCAGGGGGAGAAATTGTTATCAAAATCTTCATGGCTGCCATTTTATAAGGGTCGGTCATTTCTAGAAGGTTATAACAGTCCTCAACATTTAGGTGTGGCGAAGGTTCCTGCTCTAAGGGCACTTCCAACATTTCCAAAACTTGCTGACCAAGTTCTATGGCTTCTGGCAACTGATTTTGGGCAATGTAATACTGAATTTTTATTTCATTAATATTCACTCTATCTAATAGAGTTCTCGCATTTTGAAGCGCTACTTCAGCTAGTATCTTTGATTGTTCAAAGTTCGTGTTGAGGTATTCTGCTTCTGCTGCTGATACATAGAGTTTATTTGTCAGTTCGTAGTTGCAAATCCAACTGTCTGCTGCCAAGAGTCTTAAACCGATATTGAGATAATTGACAGATGCTTGATAAGCGGTCGCTGTACTAGCTTTCCGACCAGCAATGAGATTAAAATGAGCCAGTTCATCTCTTTGTGATTGACAGTTTAGTAATTCAGTACCAAAATTTAATTGGTTAACGAGAGCAAAAATATTTTCTTCTCTTTCTTCAGGAGAAGTATTTTCTAGTAGCAGTTGACCAATTTTTAGATGAGTAGATTTTTTCTCAAATTCGGGTATTAGAGAATAAGCTGCTTGTTGCACCCGGTCATGTAAAAACTTATAGCTAATCTTTATATCATCAAGAACCAAAGTTTCCTGTTGTAACTGGTCAAAAGATAGCGGAATTTTGTAAGCATCGCTTAGAGGCAAAATCAAACCTGTTTGAAGTGCATCCCACAAGTCTGCTGCTGTAGCTGATTGAGATTTTTCATTCACGATTGCCAAAACATCTAAATTAAATTGATTGCCAATGCAAGCAGCCAGTTTTAAAACTTGTTGTGTTGCATCGGGTAACTTTTGAATATTTCTAGCAATCAATTCAACAATGTTATAATCTGTAATTCCAACCGCTTGGATTTCTTCTATATCCCACTGCCATCTACCTTGACTGAAGTTATAAGTTAGCAGTTTTTCTGTGTATAAAGTTTTTATTAATTGCGTTAAAAAGAAAGGATTACCTTGAGTTTTATTAAAAAGGAGAGAGGAGAGATTTTGCTTCTCTCCTCTCTCTGTACCTACGTTTTCATGAAGAGTATCCGCAACTAGCAAGCTGACGCGATCGCTATCTAAAGGTCGAAGAGTGATATTATTCACTACAGCGCCTAGAACCTGTATTTTCTCAACCGCTTGGATTAACGGATGCGTTGGACTAACTTCGTTATCGCGGAATGCTCCAATTGTTAACAGATGCTGGCTATCTGGGTCAGTTACTAACAGTTCAATTAACTTAAGCGATGCAGAATCAGCCCACTGTAAGTCATCTAAGAATAAGACTAGCGGGTGTTCTTTTTGGCAAAAAACCCGGATAAATTGTTGAAACACTCGATTAAATCGGTTTTGTGCTTCAGATGGTCCTAATTGTGTTAGAACTGGTTGTTCGCCAACAATCAGTTCTACTTCGGGAATGACATCGATAATTACCTGACCATTTTCTCCCAAAGCTGCTTCAAGCTTTTCTTTCCAAATGTCTATCTGTTCTGAACTTTCAGTTAATAGTTGTCGCATCAATTCAGAAAAAGCTTGAATTAAAGCAGCATAAGGAATGTTTCGTTTGAACTGGTCAAACTTGCCATTAATAAAATATCCTCGTACTCCCACAATTGGTTTATGGACTTCATTCACTACACTTGTCTTACCAATTCCTGAGTAACCACTTACCAGCATCATCTCAGTTGCTCCAAGGCTGACTCGCCCGAAAGCATCCATTAAGGTAGCTACTTCAGTTTCACGTCCGTAGAGTTTTTGCGGGATTAGCAGAAGGCTTGCGCGATCGCGCTGACCGCAAATAAAATATTCAATTTCTCCTGTCGTTTCAAGCTGAATCAAACAATTTTCTAGGTCGAATTTTAGACCAGCAGCGCTTTGGTATCTGTCTTCAGCTGTCTTGGTGAGTAACTTCATCACGATCTCAGAAACAGGGAGAGGAATTTCTGGCACCAACACATGAGGAGGGATTGGTTGTTTGGCAATATGACAGTGAACTAATTCCATCGCGTCGGTTGTTTCAAATGGCAGTTTCCCCACGAGCATTTCATAAAGAGTTACACCCAAAGAATAAAAGTCGGTACGGTAGTCAATAGAACGATTCATCCGACCCGTTTGCTCTGGGGACATATAGGCAAGCGTGCCTTCAATCAAATTGGGACTGCTGATTGTTTGGTTCTCTAGAGATAGACGCGATGCAATACTAAAATCAATAATTTTAACTTCCCCTGTTTCTTGATTAAAAATGATGTTATGTGGCTTAATATCTTTATGAATAATATTGTGAGAATGGAGTTCTCCAATAATTTCTGAAACCTGAACTGCTATCTTAAGAACAGTTTTAAAATTTATAGGTCTGTCGGCAATAACTTTATTAAGTGATTCCCCACCAGAATCTTCTAAAACTAGCGCAAATCCATTCTTATGATTCTCGAGTCCTAGGGTTTTCACAACTCCCTTCGTATTTAAAGCTTTAATGATTTCATATTCATTTTTTATCCTGGCAATATCTTTAGGACTTGGATAATTATTTTTAATTAATTTAAATACAAGCGATTTTTCATCTTGATGTCTTTTCCCTTGATAAACAACAGTTCTTGTACCTTCGTAGATTTTATTTGTGATTTCGTATCCTGATATTAAGACCATTACTTTTACCCTTCTTGTTTAAAAAGTCAAAAAATCTAAAATTTCTACTATTTCATTCTTTCAATGCTACAGCTACGCTCGCGATCGCCTAGCGGCGCGGATGCGCTCTTCGGATGCCGTGAGGATCGGGCTGTGCCCCAATCGCCGTGTTTACAAGCCGCTGCTCTAGAGAGCGCTGTTGCAGGCATAAAGTGGAATGGTATTTGCGAAACTGCTTTTAAACAAAAAAATACCTCATCCTTAATCTTATATATCAAAAATCTATCCCAAGATAGATACAGACGCGACATATCGCGTCTGTATACGAAGTTACTACCTTAAAATATTTTCCGATACACAGTGAGGCGTATTTAGGGCTTCACTCAACAGGCAGATCGCGAAGTTGGCTCAAAATGAGGATATACCTCAGTTTCAAATAGATCCTGGATTTCTTGAGACTTTTGCTTCACTAAGTTCTTGTAATCCTGACGCACAGGGATGTTGTACGTGGCTGTGCGGGGGGCGATTTTTTCCAACCACGCTGTGTGAATCGTCAAGCTAAACTTCAGTGAAGGATGGCTCAATCTACACCGGGGACCATCCTCCAGATTTTGAGCATCGAAAATCCAAATTTCGTTGCCGTCTGGCGTGAAAACGGTGCAAACAATGTAACCGTCGGTTGAACTATCTTCTGAACTCTCTTCGCTGTTGCGGCGTGGCATAAACTGCGGCGAACTGACAATATAGCCAGCAGGGAACTGATAGCGATCGCCAATCTTGAGCGACTCCTCCGACGAGGTGTTTAACCGGAACAAAGAAGCGGGTATACCAGCCTCTGCAAGGCGAAGCATCTCCGTCCGCGGTACTACCCGATACTTATAGTCTTTGTACAGGTCGAAGACAAACTGCGTCAGCAACTGCTTCCATAGCCCAAAAGAGATCCAGTAAAGATTATCCAGATGTTTCGGAGGCTTACCTGATGGCAAGAGATGGCGATAAGCATAGAGTCCTACGCCCCAGGTACACTCAGCATCGGAAATTACCTTCGACTCCAAAATTTGACCGCTTTCTCCATCAATTACATAGCGTCCCATCCGGCTGATGTCCATCTCATCGTGTTGCATCCCACACAGGCGAGACGGGACAGAAATCTTAGGATTGTAGGCAGAGACATCATACTCGCGGAGCCATTCAGATACATCCCAAGCACAAATATGAGATGCGTGGAGGGTAATGTTTCCATCTGGATTCGCATAATCCAACAGAAAATGAGCCGCTTCCAGGGGAATCACAACCCGTCGTGCGACAACTTCAACTTCTTGCTGACTGCACGCTGGGCGCTGTCCCGCTTTCAAGTCAGCGCGGCGCACGATGTACACGACAGAATCAGCTAACTCTCGAAGTGTAAGTAAGTCTCTGATGAGTCTTTTGGTCGCCTTACTTTTGGGGATAGGGTTACTGAGCAACTGCTCTACCCCAGTCGTGAAGGCTGTGTCCATCAGCACCAGATAATCTTCTGTCAACCCAATCTGATGGATAGTTTGCTTAATCTTGACGGGGGTTCTATCTGGTAATACCAGCTTCCAGCGCTCTAAGTTATTTACACCATCCCAACGGATCAAATAGACGAAATCTTTAAATTCTATGTTGGTAGTTCTCTCAAGCAACCTCATATAAAATTCCAAGAGATTTTGAGAGATGGTAGAGAATGTCTTGAGAAAATCTTGCACAAAGTCTTGCGCTTCGATAAACCGGGCAAGTTCTTTGAGGAGTTCCTCGATTTGTTCTGGAAGTTCATCCAGATCGTAAATTAAGGGAATGGTTTGGAGAATATTCGCTACTGATTTACCGTAATTGACCGTAAACATTTCGCTTTTTTCAGGGTCAAAAACCGGATGTGCGGTACTCAAAACGGGTGGAAAGGGAAACTTCAAGGAAGTTTCGGATTGCCACTCTGTATTGGCTCCGATCGGAGTTACAACCTCCAGCGTTTCGGTGTCAATTTCGTAGGGACGACCAGCATCATAGGTTACTAGCAGACGCTCGTTGGCATCGTCTCGAAATTTAATGGGCAGAAAAGCTGTATTCAACTCGTTGCGGAAGCCAAGAGAAAGAGAAAATCGCGAAATGCCATGATTGCGAAATTGATACTTGACATACTCGCTGCCAGGTCGGGTCGCCTTATCGGCGTAGTAACAGGGCGGCTTAACCAGCCGTGTTTTCAACCCCACTTCACCTTGGCGATCAAAGTCAAGCCGATAAATCATCCCATCGCCAGCCAAGAGGGAAGTTCCGTCAGCATCTGGAGCATCTCCGGAGTTGACAGAGCCTACTGGAGCGACGATAAAGACGTGACCCTGCAAATCATCTGGTAGCTCTCCATGAATCTGCATTTTGATGTTGCTGAGTTCGTAGCGATTTGCCGTCATTATTGACTCTGGAACTGGCGGACAACAGCCTGGTACAGCTTGAATTGGGTCAAAAATTGGCTCTTTCATGTTATTGATGTCTGTGTCTCTATCGAAGGAAGTACAATACTCAAGAAGTTGCTGAAAGTAATCAATTAACAAACTTACGCAATGTGCAACTTTTTCTTATCCCTCCTAAAAAGCAGAGTTTAGGGAGCGCATACGTAATACCATTAGGCTTGATCGATGCAAAATTTGAATTATTGAAACTGCCTAGAGGCAAGGCTTTCACAATTCAAATTTAAAATCTCAAATGGTATAAACTGTACCAATTTAGATTCTCCTTAAAAAAGAAGAGTTCTAATCTCTAAAGCTGTACATTGCGTAAACTTGACTCCTTTGAAACTGTTTGGCTTTTTGCACAGCCGTTTCAGCATCGGAGATTATCCAATTTGCTCATCAAACTGTATATCTAGCCTGTGTTGAATCCGAGCGTTTTCAAAGCGATACAGAAACTCCTCTGTAGATAACTGATATTTACCTACAAATTCCTAGATTCATTTTCCGTTCGCTGGATATTATTTTTAAGCGATTCTCATACCCAGTCGCCGCGCGATCGCAATCTAGCACAACACGATCCTCGATTATCTGTTTTAACAAGTCTGGGTAATTGCAGATAATCTTGACAGCCCAATTAATTTGTTTTGGAATAATTAATGATATGTAAGGTGAGCGTTGCCCACCCTACACCTTACTGTTTAAGCGCTAAAGTATTTAGCTGCGGGGTGATAGGCGATAATCGCAGTCGTAGATTGTTCGGGATACAGTTGTTCGCTTTCATCCATGTGAAGGTTGATGCGATCGCTTCCCAGTAACTCCAACAACTTATACTGATCCTGAATATTCGGACAAGCCGGATATCCAAAACTATACCGACTCCCCTGATAACGCTGCGCCAGAATATCCCGAATATTATCCGGTTCCGATGCAGCCAAGCCTAACTCCCGTCGGATTCTGGCATGAAGCCACTCCGCCACAGCCTCCGCTGTTTGCACCGCCAAGCCGTGGAAATACAAATAATCGCTGTATTGATTATTTGAAAACAACTTCTGCGCGAACTCCGTCGCAATATCCCCCACAGTCACCGCTTGCATCGCAAATACATCAACCTGTCCCGACTCCACAGGTGCAAAGAAATCAGAAATACACAAACGGCGCATAGACTTCTGACGAGGAAAATTGAACGTTGCCACAACCTCTCTTTTCTCTTCCTCTGCGCCTCTGCGGTTTATAAACTCCGGATCGTACAAATGTAGCGAATTTCCCTCAGCCTGACACGGAAAATACCCGTAAACAACTTGCGGATGTAGCAAATTATCCTCTACAACCCGTTGTTTCCATTCCTTCAAAATTGGGTAAACCTTATCCTCTAAAAACTGATTGTACTCCTCACGAGACTGTTCCTTCGGCTTGCGGAATTGCCACTGTCCAGCAATCAAAGCCTGCATATCCAGGTACTCAAACACTTCCTCTAACGGGATATCTTCAGGCTGTAATAATTTCGTCCCCCAGAAAGGCGGAGTTGGACGCTCAATTTCAATTGCCACAGCCTCAGAACGCCGCGTATCTACTTCTACAGGTTGAGCTTCTTGAGTGCTATTTTCTAATGGCACACGAGACGCCTCCTCTAAAATAGGCGCATGACCATTTTCCTCAACTTCATCCAAAAATCCCTGCAAATCATCCCAATTTCCAGAAGATTTTGCAGGCATTAATTTATCCATAAAATGCAGATCTGAAAAAGCATCTTTGCCGTAAATCACCTTACCCTTGTAAGTGTTTTGGCAATCTTCATGGACAAATTTAGGAGTTAGCGCTGCACCGCCTAAAATTACGGGGACGGTAATTCCTTTTTGGTTGAAAACCTCCAAGTTTTCTTTCATAAAAGCGGTTGATTTTACCAGCAAGCCGCTCATTGCAATACAATCAGCTTTGTGCTGCTCAAAAGCATCAACAATGTTATCAACAGGCTGTTTGATGCCAATATTAACCACCTTGTAACCATTGTTTGACAAGATGATATCCACCAAGTTTTTACCGATGTCGTGGACATCTCCTTTCACGGTGGCAATTACTACAGTTCCTTTGGCATTATTTCCAGCATCTTTCTTTTCCATGAATGGCTCTAAATATGCCACTGCTGCTTTCATGGTTTCCGCCGATTGCAATACGAAAGGCAACTGCATTTGTCCGGAACCAAACAACTCGCCTACTACTTTCATGCCATCTAGCAAGAAGGTGTTAATGATATGCAGAGGCGCATATTTCTCTAAAGCTTTGGTGAGTTGTTCCTCTAGGCCGATGCGTTCGCCGTCGATAATGTGACGCTTTAGACGTTCTTCTACAGGGAGATTTTCATCACCAGAGCGATCGCGTTTCGTTGTTTTCCCTTCAAATAGCGTTGTCAATTCTCCCAGCGGATCGTAGGTGCAGATGTCCCCATCAAATTGCCGCTCATCGTAGATTAACTTGCGGCAGACTTCTTGATGCTCTGGCTCAATTTTCGCTAGGGGCAGAATTTTACTGGCGCTGACAATTGCCGCATCCATGCCCACCGCCATCGCTTCGTGCAGAAACATGGAATTCAGGACGACTCGCGCCGCTGGGTTTAAACCAAAGGAAACGTTAGAAACCCCCAAGATAACGTGGCAACCGGGGAGTTCTTCTCGAATGCGGCGGATGGATTCAATGGTCGCTTTTCCATTCGCTCGGTCTTCTTCGATACCTGTAGAAATCGGCAGGGCGAGGGTGTCAAAAAATATTTCGTGGGCGGGAATGCCATATTCGACAGCGGCACGATAGGCACGTTGTGCGATCGCAAACTTTTTCTCAGCCGTCCGTGCCATTCCCTCCTCATCAATCGTCCCAATTACAACACCCGCACCGTACTTCTTCGCCAACTCCAACACCTTGAAGAAGCGCTCCTCTCCATCTTCATAGTTAGTCGAATTCAGCAGGCACTTGCCTCCGGAAACCTTTAAACCCGCCTCCATCTTTTCCCATTCTGTGGAGTCGAGCATCAAGGGTATTGTCACATTTGTTACTAGCCGTGACACTAATTCATGCATATCCCGAACGCCATCGCGCCCGACATAATCCACGTTGACATCGAGGATGTGCGCGCCTTCCCGCACCTGCGACTTCGCCAAAGACACTAACCCATCCCAATCTTCCCCATTCAGCAAGTCGCGGCACTTCTTAGAACCACTCGCATTCAACCGCTCGCCCACAATCAGGAATGAATTATCCTGCTCGTAAGGTTGGGCGCTGTAAATTGACGCCGCCGCAGGCTCATAACTAAAGTGGCGCTCTTTTGGCTTTAGAGTTTTGCCAATTTCTGCTAATTGTTGAATATGCTCAGGGCGCGTGCCGCAACAGCCGCCAATTATCTGCACGCCCCAATCTTCTACAAAGTGCATCAGCGCCATCCGCAATTCCATCGGCGTCAGCTTATAGTGAGCATGACCACCAACGTTTTCGGGTAAGCCAGCATTAGGAACGCAGGAAACCACAAACGGCGAGTGCTGGCAAAGATACTTGATATGCTCAGCCATCCGATCTGGCCCCGTGGCACAGTTCAGTCCGAGAATATCAATCGGGTAACGTTCCAAAATCGTCACCACGGCGCTAATCTCAGAACCGACCAGCATTGTACCCATGACTTCCATCGTCACTGACACCATTAACGGGCGTCGTTCCCCTTTACGCTGAAAGACTTCCTCAACTGCATTCAGTGCTGCCTTAATTTGCAGCACATCCTGACAAGTCTCGACAAGAAATAAATCGACGCCGCCGTCGTAAAGCGCCTCAGCTTGCTCTTCAAAGGAAGCTTGCAGTGTGTCAAAGTCAATATGTCCCAGCGTTGGCAGCTTGGTCGTTGGCCCTATCGAACCCGCTACAAACCGGGGTTTCTCTGGGGTCGAAAATTCCGCCGCCACGCGCTTCGCCAGTTCCGCCGCCTTCTTATTTAAATAGTAGGCTTGATCCGCCAGGTCGTACTCTGCAAGCACAATCGAGGCACCGCCAAAAGTATCTGTTTCAATCACATCGGCACCGACTGCCAAAAAGTCCCGATGCACCTTCTCTACCGCTTCTGGTTTGGTGTGTACCAGATACTCGTTACAACCTTCGTATTCTGGCCCTCCGAAGTCGGCGGCGGTAAGGTTTTGTGTTTGGAGGTTAGTTCCCATTGCGCCATCGAAGACGATGACAGGACGTTCAGGACTGTGGAGGCGAGTCAAGAAGGGGCTGGTCATAGATGGCGGCGTCTTTAGGAATAGGTAGTTGCGTTAGGCTTTGAACGATCAGCTTAATCTATTTTGCAGACTTTCTCGTTTTCGGAAGTAACTAAAACTATGAAAGTGCAAGACTGTAACGACGTCTTTTGTTCCATAGCAGTCATTTCCTCAAGAAGTCAGAATCTATTTTAACCGAGATTAGTAGTTTAATTGAGCAAAGCTAAGCCATCAGTCTGAAACCTGCTTTGCATTTATTTAAGGCAAGACTTAGACAAAATTTGCAAAATCCCGGCTCCGAGGAAGGGGAGAGATCGCGTCTTCCAGTCTGGTTGAAGAAAGCCTGAGTAGACTTTTATAAAGAATTGATGAAGAAAGCGATCGCTCCTGATTAAACTGCTTTTTTTATTAGTAAAAACAAGAGTTTTTGTGAAAATTAAATTATGCTAACTTTGCATCTAGAAGGGGGTTTCCTGTCGTTATGTACCCTAACAATCGTTTTCCCCCTAAATCCCTGTTTTCAAGGAAGATTTTTCCGGTTCTCCTCAAGTTATCGGGGAATTAGGGGAATCTTAGGTCTGGCAACTTATTTAGGCGATCGCTACTTGCCCCTCGCTCTCCCTATCCTGTGTTTTATACTAAGCATGAATACTTACCTACATTGAAGGAAGCAGCTAACGCTTGCCAGTGTAGTTAAACTGAGATAACAACGCAGCAAAAGCGCCCCAATGTAGCCTATGTCTCCTGTTACTTTTGACCGCACTCCCTGTGTTTTACTTGTCGAAACCGACGAAATTCTTGTCCAACGTGTCAGCATGGATTTGCGAGAGGCTGGATATACAACTGTGGTTGCACCAGACACCACCAGTGGTTTTCATCAAGCTTGCGAACTTCAGCCAGCTTTAGTCGTCGTAGATCGAGTGCTAACAGGAGATTCTGGACTGAAATTGTGCAACCAACTGAGGAATGCCGGTTCTCGCGTGCCAGTGCTGCTGTTGATGGCTCGCGATACTGTAGAAGATCGAGTTGCTTGTCTAAATTCGGGTGCCGATGACTACTTCCTCAAACCCTATCGCACAGACGCTTTTTTGCAACTGGTGCGCCTCTACTTACAGCCGGAAGCGGGTGCTAGCGAACAGTTACGGTTTGGCGAACTGGTTTTAGACTTGTCTACTCGCAGAGCGATGCGGAATGGGCGAGTAATTGACCTGACAATGAAGGAATTTGAACTTCTAAAATATATGATGTCGCATCCCCGTGAGGTCTTAACCCGCGAACAGATTCTAGAAAATGTTTGGGGATACGACTTTATGGGAGAGTCGAATGTGATTGAGGTGTATATCCGTTATTTACGTCTCAAAATTGAAGAAGAGGGCGAAAAGCGCCTAATTCAGACAGTGCGAGGTGTCGGATATGTTTTGCGAGAAGCTTAGGTTTTGAGTTTTGGGCGTAAATATCAAGGATTAAGGATGAATTTGGACTGGAGAGAGCAGCGCTTAAGCACATCTGCCAAAAGCGATCGCAATGTGAAAAAGCAGGCAAGTTTAGTCGTCATGATGCTGGCAGTTTTGCTGATGGGATGTTCGGCATCGGTGCCATCAACCTCCTCTCAGAGTGGGGAACCCGCGCAACCATTGCAGCAGGCGTCGCCAGTATCAGCACCGACATCAGCACCGACGACCCCTGCACAACAAGCGCACTCATCACCGGAAGCATCACCCGCACAGAATAAGAGGGGTCAAACTTTGCCAATTTCAGCCAAGGCAACGATGGCAGGTCAGGTGATTCAGCTAGAAGTAGCGCGGACACCCCAACAACAGCAAATGGGGTTAATGTACAGAACATCTTTGGCGGACGATCGCGGGATGTTATTTCTTTTCAACCCACCGCAACCGATCAATTTCTGGATGAAGAATACGCTCATCCCCCTGGATATGGTTTTTATGCTGGATGGAGTGGTGAAAGCGATCGTTGCCGATGTCCCTCCCTGTAAAACCAGTCTTTGCCCCACCTATGGTCCCAATACGCCCGTTAACCAGGTAATTGAACTCCGGGGAGGACGCGCTGCGGAACTCGGTTTGAAGGCAGGCGATCGCGTGACCATTCAGTAACTCAATACTAAGACAGACCGACTTTTTGGCTGTCTTTTATAGTCCTTATCGAAACGATTTAAAAATTTACTCGTTCTTTTAACCTATTTGTCGCAAAAATAAGCTACTCTTTCCCAAGAGAGAGTTTAAGACTGCAAATTTCAATTATTGTTACGCTTAAACCTAGATTCTCGCTTCCAGAGACATGGTTCTTCCAAGAATGAGAGTGCTTTGCCTGGAATTTGGTGTGAGGTGAGAGGCATAGACGCTCTAGGCAAGCAAATCTCTCTTAATACAGAGGGATTTCAGTGAATTGCTAAAGAAAATATTAAGCAAAGTTCACTAGCAACAGTCGGCTAAGATTTCAGAAAAAAGGGGAGTGAGCCTAAGTTTTTAGTCTTATTCTCTAGGTCAGCCCGGAAGGGATGCCTAAAGTCCTGAATCTAGTATGAGCATTCTTCTGTTAATACCCATACCGGCTGCCGTAATTGTCACACCAGGCTGGTGATCTGAAACACTAGCGTTACAGTGAGTAGCGGCAAAATAGTATAAAAGGAGTCGAGTAAAGGTGGACAGATAAAATACTGACTACCGTTACTCAACAAACCAAGGTTTAAATTACAAAATAGATTCAACAAAGGGGGTAAAAGCCATCATGGCACCTACGAATTTTTCTCGATTTCTCCGTTTTCTTCAAGAAGATTTAGCAATATCCAAGGCATCGATTGCGATCGCTTTGCGGCGTCGGGAGCAAGATCCCGGCCCATTGCCAATGATCTTATGGCAATACGGTTTAGTAACGCTGGAACAGTTAGATCAAATCTATGACTGGTTGGAAACTGCATAAGGCTTGATGATTCGGCGAGGAGCAAGAAAGTCATGTCAGAGCAATTGGGCGTCGGTACTTTCCCGATCCATCCGCGAAGGCTTAAGAAATGTTCTCAATTACAATTTACTTCACCAAAAAGAGCGGGTCAAATATTTGACCCGCTCTTTTTAGTTGTTAGTTTTTAAAAGTTAGTTTTCCTTATAATCTGCCTTTATAAATGCTGCTTGGCAATGAGCGATCGCTTTTATTATCACCCCTATTAAACGAAAAACCAAAACGTACTGAAAAATTAGCGGAACGCTTACGTCAGTTGAAAGTTAACTCTGATGAAGTGTAATTAGTCGTAGGAGCGATCGCAGTTTCAAAAATCCTAACTTGTGGATAGGTAAGGGGATAGGCGAGGGCGATCGCTGTACATACTCCAAATTTGACTCAAACGCGATCGCGTTTGAGTTGCCGCAGGCAGTAAGCCAGTGGATACACGACGAACAAAGTCGTATGCAGACTCTCAAAGCCTGCATACGCAGGCTTTGTTTGTGTAGCCGCGACTTCAGTCCTTAGGCAATTAGAGCCTCTTGCCCAAAATCTAAAATTCTTATCCAAGACTCTTGGCAAATCTCAAAAACGGGGTTAAGCTGATTCCATGAACCTTAGATAAGGTTTTTGGGATATAGCCAATGTCAAAGACTGTTTATGATGTCATTCAGCGGTTTGAGGTAGAAAACGGAATCCCCCGTTTGGTTTCGACCAATATTCAGGTGATTCAAGGCGGAGAAGATTTGATGTCTTTAGCTACTAAACTGCTAAGTCAGCTTGGTTTCAACGAAAAGTTTAAAGTCAGTCAGGCATCTCAATACCTAGGGTATAGACTCAAAAATCCAGCAAAAGGAGCTAAACGCTATCAACTTGTGTTAGCCCAACGCAAAGAGGGTTTATGTATATCTATTCCCAAAGATGTTTTAGAGGGACATATTCTAGAAGTAGGTTATTTGGTAGACATTATAGAAGATCCAGGTGTTACTCTTTCACCAGTAGGAATACTCTGGGTTTTACCTAGTAAGAAAGATGTCTTCTTAAACTCACTTCCTGTCGAATACTGGGATGTAATGCAAGTTGAAGAAAAGACAATAGGCGAAGTTAGTCTTAATAAATGTAGAATGGTTGACGACGGTATTTATGGTTTTTGCTCTGTTATTCCTGACAGCGAAATTATTCCTAGAGATGAAGTTCGGATTGAAGCCCTGAGTGAAAATAGCAGTTACCTGATACTCAGTGAAGATAAACTTTTCCCCTATACTTGGCAGGCATCTATAACATCCAGTGAAGTCCTCAAAGAATTTATTGGTTACTTTGCAAAAATATTAATGGAGCAATAGTAATGTCTGTAAAACCAAAGAGGCTTATTAATCCTTATGAAGAAAGGATGCTGGAGTTTCTACAAACCTGTGTAGAAGTAAATTATAAAATCCATACACAGGTAAGCTTATGCCAATTTTGTGAACTAGATAGTACCCTAGACTGGCAATTAAGAAAATTTCTCTTTAGCTCCAGCGTTGATGCTTTAATAACAGACTATGATTACAAACCTTGTTTAGTCGTAGAGTTTCAATCCCAATATCACGACTCTCCTGAAGCAAAAGAGCGTGATAAAAAGAAGGCGGCTTTACTAGCTATTGCAGGCGTTCCCTTACTTTATTCACGGGTAAAAAATTTTGGATTATTGCATCTTTACTCTAAAGATGAAGAAATTGTTTTCAATTTATTCACAGGAGAAAGGCGCGAGCTTGCCAAAGCTCTAATTAGAAAGTATTGCGAACAATCTGCTGATCGTGATGTTCTTGCAGCTTGGTAATCAGTAGGCGATCGCTGTGCATACTCCAAATTTGACTTGACTCAAACGCGATCGCTCTGTAGCCACCTCACAGAGTGATGCAAAATATCAAGTTTTTGGAACCTTCCAGCCCTAACCGGAGCTTGATGGTAATATTGTCAATCAAGCTAGGGGTGCCTGGATTCACAGGCTGAGATTACACCCTTAGAACCTGAGTCCGGCTAATACCGGCGGAGGGAAGCTGTTAATTGAGGAATTCAATATGCGGACTGAATGGATCGCTAAGCGGCGTGGACAGAGCAACGTCTCTCAAATGCACTACGCCCGTCAAGGTGTGATTACTGAAGAAATGCAGTATGTAGCACAGCGGGAAAAGCTCCCAGTTGAGCTGATTCGGGATGAAGTGGCGCGAGGACGAATGATTATCCCTGCCAACATCAACCACACCAACCTAGAACCGATGGCGATTGGCATCGCCTCGAAGTGTAAGGTGAACGCGAATATCGGCGCTTCTCCCAACTCTTCCAATCTGGATGAAGAAGTCGATAAGCTGAAGCTGGCAGTCAAATATGGCGCTGATACCGTTATGGACTTGTCCACTGGAGGCGGCAACCTGGATCAGATTCGCACAGCAATTATCAACGCCTCCCCCGTTCCCATTGGCACCGTGCCAGTTTATCAAGCCTTAGAAAGCGTCCACGGCACGATTGAAAACCTCACCGCCGATGACTTTCTCCACATCATTGAGAAACATGCCCAGCAGGGGGTAGATTATCAAACCATCCACGCTGGGATATTAATTGAGCATTTGCCTTTAGTGCGCGATCGCATCACCGGGATTGTTTCGCGTGGCGGCGGCATTCTGGCACGGTGGATGTTGCATCATCACAAGCAAAATCCGCTTTATACCCACTTCCAAGACATCATCGAAATTTTCAAAAAATACGATGTCTCCTTCAGTCTGGGAGATTCCCTGCGTCCCGGTTGTCAGCACGATGCCTCAGATGCCGCTCAATTAGCCGAACTCAAAACGTTAGGAAACTTGACCCGCAAAGCCTGGGAACATGACGTGCAAGTGATGGTGGAAGGGCCAGGACACGTCCCAATGGATCAAATCGAGTTCAATGTCAAAAAGCAGATGGAAGAGTGTTCGGAAGCGCCCTTCTATGTGCTGGGGCCATTGGTAACGGACATTGCCCCCGGTTACGACCACATCACCTCCGCGATTGGTGCAGCAATGGCTGGTTGGTACGGTACAGCAATGCTTTGCTATGTGACACCCAAGGAACACTTGGGACTGCCGGATGCTGAAGACGTGCGGAATGGATTAATCGCCTACAAGATTGCGGCTCATGCTGCTGATATTGCACGGCATCGTCCGGGGGCAAGGGACAGAGATGACGAACTTTCTAAAGCCCGTTACAACTTCGACTGGAACCGCCAGTTTGAATTGTCCCTCGACCCCGAACGCGCTAAAGAATATCACGACGAAACTCTGCCAGCAGATATTTACAAAACTGCTGAATTCTGCTCGATGTGCGGCCCCAAATTCTGCCCAATGCAGACAAAAGTGGATGCCGATGCTTTGACAGAACTAGAGAAGTTTTTGGCGAAAGAACCAGTAACCCAAAGCTAGTTCTTTTAAACGCAAAGTAACGCAGAGGATAATTACTTTGCGTTACTTTGCGAAAACCTTTGCTTCCTTTGCGTTAAAAAACCTTATCTGAGTTGGCGCGATCGCTCTTGAATTTCTGGAATCGAGAATACTGCCTGAAATTTTAGCCCAACTGACTGATAAAACTCCGCTCCCCCCTGCTGCCTGTCTACCAGCGAAATCACTTCATCAACGCTGTATCCGGCATCTCGCAGCCGCTCAACGGCTTTCATGGCAGATTGCCCTGTCGTGACAACATCTTCCAAAACGACCACTTTCGCACCTGTAGGGAGAATCGGGCCTTCTATATAAGCTTGTGTGCCGTGTCCCTTTGCTTCTTTGCGAATAATTAGCGCCGGTAACGGTCGATTTTCATAAGCAGAAACTACACTTACCGCTGTCACAATCGGATCGGCTCCCAGCGTCAATCCGGCAACGGCCTGGGTATCCATCGGCAGCAACGATAACAGAATACGACCCGTTGCCAAAGCTCCTTGGGGATGCAGTGTGACTGGCTTGCCATTAATGTAGTAAGAACTGCGCTGCCCCGAAGACAGTACAAAATCTCCCTCTTTATAAGCCACATGGCAAAATAAATCCAGCAGTTGCTGGCGTAGCGTTGTGAGATCGGCAGTAGCACAAGAGCCAGTTAAATCAGTTTGGGATTGGATTTCGTGGATCATCACTAGGAGAGAAAAAGAGTAGAGCGATTACAATTTGACCAACAATCATCCTAAACTTAAACTGAAGAATAGTATTCAGCCAAAGTTGAGGGACGAGATGGGAATGCGCTTGACTAATTTCATGAGTGTATTGGTTCTCAGTGCCGCTACGACTGTCATTGCCTCTAGCGCGATCGCTCAGCCAACACTCTCTAACTCCCAGTCAGGAACTTTTAACTCGATTCCAGACTTGTTTAATCGAGCTATCAGTGAAACCTCTGGAGACTTTTTCGGCAACCAATCTTACCGACGGGATCTGAATTTCATCATTGGCCCTAGCTTTCCGGAAAACGAAATCGAGCGAGACACTAAGACAGTAGATAACCTTTACCGGGAGCTACTCTGGCAGCAAACTTCCAGTGACTTTATTATTCGCACTCCCGATCTCCCGAATCCTTTCAACTCATCAATTCTGCAAAGCCCAGCTATCAATGTAAACGTTACTGGTACTGGTAGACCCGTAACAGGCAGCGAGTTCGTGTTTGAGAATCCCCCACAGCCTTAAATCAGAAAAGAAGAAAAGACAAACAATCTTTGCTTGTCTTTCTTCCTTCTACTTTTTTTAAAGTTCAAGATTTAAACAAAGTAATAGGGGCTTGTTTTTTATAAACTCTATTTTTTGAACTGAAATTCAGGTTCCAACTTACTTTGTTCAGTTGCTTTCCAGCCTTTGATAACCTTTGATTTATCAGAGGTTTTGCTGAAATTTTCGATCAAAGTAAATTACCGAGATACTTAAATTAATTAGGTTCTTGAGGAGCGCCAGCCGCTAGTAAACTGCATTTATCCTGAGCGCATTGCACTTCCCCATAGAGCGATTCTAGGGAATTTGCTCAAAGAATACCGAATTTATAGGAATGCGCCCTACCGGAATCGAACCAGTCTGAAGGCGAATTATGAGTTCGCTGCCTCCCCAATCGGCCAAGGGCGCGTGATTGATTTCGTTGCCAAGATTGCTGGCTGGATTGTTATTTTATACAATTATGCACGCTAAGTCCACTCGAAAGCGGATGCGTAGTATGATTCCTGATAATAAATTATAAGCGCTGTTTTCTAAAATAGAGATAAATTAGCAGCGTGACATTAACCAATTCGCTATCATAGGTTCCACTGCTGTCAGTCGTAAGCTATGTATAGCAGTTGATCGGTGTCGCGGCAATTTTTGTAGCTTGAGCAACCAATGAAACTAAATTCAACTGTCGCACTTACGTTAATTTTGCTTGCTATGATGTTAGGCGCTGGCTTTGTAAGTGCGATGTGGGGGTTTACTGTAGGTCATGAAGCCCTTAAAGGAGTAACGCAGCCGGATGTGCGCCCTACCAATAAATTAGCTGGGACTAAGCGGGCAACTCCTGGTAAAGAAGGAGTAGCAATTTTGCGCGAGGTTGATATCCTGGCAAGTGTCAAAGCACAAATGAGCGGCAAGGCTAAACCTGTTATTAAGCCTGAACAGAAGGAAGCGGAAACCACAAGCGACAGCAAGCCTAACACTCCTGAGGAAACCTCTGAGCAGGACAGTAAACAGCAAAATTTCCCGATTACCAGTCAGGACAAGGGCGTGAAGCTGGAGATAGGCTCAGCGCGTCAGCAAGGAGGTTCTTTGTTGCTGAATGTGAGCCTGAAGAATGAAGGAGGGAATGCTGTACGGTTTCTGTATAGCTTCTTAAATGTAACGGACGACCAAGGTCGAGCTTTAAGTGCTGTGACTGAAGGGCTGCCAGGAGAATTGCCACCGAATGGGCAAAGCTTTTCGGGGACGGTGAGTATTCCCACGGCTTTACTGGAAGACGCTAAGCAGCTTTCATTGACTCTGACAGATTATCCAGATCAAAAACTCCAGCTGAAAATGTCTGGAATTCCAGTGGTGAAGTAGGCGTTAGGTGTTAAGTGGTCGGTAATAGGAGCTGTCTCTGTATGATGACCGTACAGGGGGTAGAGGATTCTACCCACTACTTATTACCGACGACCGATTACCGACAATTCGTTGCCCATTACCCAATACCCAATACCCTGGTTACGGATGGATACCCCCGTGTTGGCGATCTTGACGGTGAATGCTTTTCCTAGGCTCACCGCGCAAGACGTTTTGCTGCGATTATTATCGGTGCTACTACTGATTGCGATTAATGGTTTTTTTGTCATCGCTGAATTTTCGATAGTTTCGGTGCGGAGATCGCGCATCAATCAACTAGTCGAAGCGGGCGATATTCAAGCAAAAACGGTTCAAAACTTGCAAGGTAGCATCGATCGGCTGCTTTCTACTACTCAACTGGGGATTACTCTGTCTAGTTTGGCTCTCGGCTGGATTGGTGAGAGTACAATGGCAATCCTCGTGTCTGCTTCAATCGCGCACTTACCCTTATCTTGGGAGGTCAAAGCAGCGATCGCTCATTCCCTTTCGGTGCCAGTTGCTTTCTTCCTGATTGCCTATCTACAAATTGTTTTGGGTGAACTATCCCCGAAATCAGTGGCACTGCTTTACTCAGAACAGATGGCAAGGTTTTTGGGACTGCCAATCAGAGCGATCGCCCGCTTTTTCAACCCATTCATCTGGATTCTCAACCAATCGACACGCTTACTCTTGCGGCTGGTAGGCATTCAGTACACTGGACAAGGCTGGTATACGCGCGTTACCCCCGAAGAATTGCAAATGATTATCACCACAGAGCGCGAATCTACGGGACTGGAAGCTGAAGAACGAGAGTTGCTCAACAACGTGTTTGAGTTTGGTGAGGTGTTGGCGGAAGAAGTCATGGTTCCCCGCACCAGCATTGCCTCTATTCCCTGTGAAGCCACTTTTCAAATCTTTCTAGATGAAATTACTACCACGGGTCACTCCCGCTATCCCGTCACAGGAGAATCCCTTGACGATATTCGCGGCATTATCTACTTCAAAGAGTTAGCTGAACCTCTAGCCAAAGGCGAACTAACTTTAGATACACCAATTCAGCCTTGGATTCGACCCGCTCGATTTGTGCCGGAAGGACAGCCTTTAAGCGAACTTTTGCCGATGATGCAGCGAAGTCACCTGGCAATGGCGATCGTTGTGGATGAATTTGGCGGCACCGCGGGGTTAGTAACAATTGAGGATTTGATTGCTGAAATTATCGGCTACGAGCCAAAAGCTGAGGATAAAGAAGAGTTAGCTGTGCAAATTTTGGATGAGCAAACTTTTCTGGTGCAAGCACAGATGAATTTGGAAGAAGTCAACGAATTTCTCGATCTCAACTTGCCCTTGATTGATAAATACCAAACCTTGGGCGGCTTCGTGCTTTACCACTATCAGAGAATTCCTACCCAAGGTGAAACCTTGCGCTTTGACAACCTTGAGCTGACCATCGTTTCCGCCGAGGGTCCTCGCCTGCACCAAATTCGCATTCACCGACGAGAGGCGACAGTTGCTAGCAATGAAGCTAACGGGTCTGATGTCTCCAATATGTCAGATTCAGATGGCTCAGATTCAAATGTCTCAGATGCCAAGGTTGCAGCGGATGACACCAAGAAATCAGAAATAACGAATCAGGAATCAGGATTCAGCAGAAATTTTGAATGATCTCGTTTGGATTTTCACTTGCCTCTCGTTTACGGCAGGAACATCCCCAACTTTAGTGACTCTTTGCTGCATAAGGAAGGGGGTCTTGTAATCCTAGCTCAGCAAAAGCAGCTAGACGCAACTGGCAGGAATCACAGACGCCACAAGCCACTTCGCTCCCGGTATAGCAAGACCAAGTTTGCTCCCAAGGAACGCCTAGCCGATTTCCAAGCTGAATGATTTCCGTTTTTTTCAGGTCTATCAGGGGCGTCATGATGCTAATTGGCTGTCCCTCTCGTCCCTGTTTCGTTCCCAGCCGAAAGACTTCCTGCATTGCCTGGATATAATCGGGACGGCAATCGGGATAGCCGGAATAATCTAAAGCATTAACGCCAATATAAACCCGCTGGGCATTGATGGTTTCTGCATAAGCGAGGGCAAAGCTCAAAAAGATGGTATTTCGGGCGGGGACATAGGTCACGGGGATACTTTGATCCATTTCATCAAGCGATCGCCCTTCTGGTACGTTAATGGCACTGTCTGTGAGCGCAGAACCGCCCCAGCGACGCAAATCAAACACCACTACCTGATGTTCTCGTATACCAGCGAGGCGAGCGATCGCTGTCGCAGACTCTAACTCTCGCTGGTGTCGCTGCTGGTAATCGAATGAGATGGCATAACACTCACAGCCATCAACCTTTGCTTGATACAGTACCGTCGAAGAATCTAGCCCCCCAGACAACAAAACAACCGCTTTCACTTCCCAGCCCCCTCATCCCCAGATTTTTACTTCTGCCAACTTTCAGATGTTTCCCACCATCACGTCTTGATAATTGACCGCTTACTGGCTACTAAATTCCTCAGCCCTCAGTCCTTAGTCCTCAGTCCTTAGTCCTCAACTCTCAGTCCTCAGCCCTCAGCCCTCAGTCCTCACCAAATGGACGGGAGAGAAAGTGACACATTTACCAGTTACTAATTTACAAACCTCAACAAAATGGAAGATAAGATAAATCTCACGAATTTGAGAAAGTTAGACACAGCTTTGAAATTCTTCACAAAAGAAGGCACTATGATACCATCTGGATCGTCTCAGGCGACTAAACGTTGCCAATTGATTTAATCCTAGTGGTGGAGGAGCATACAGGAGTGCAAGATAGCATGCCAGCAAGACAGCCAGACGCTCATCAGCAGCGTAACCAGCCGCAACCGATCCGCGTTGGCGTGATTGGGGTCGGTAATATGGGACAGCATCACACCCGCGTTCTGAGTCTGCTTAAAGATGTGGAACTGGTTGGTGTATCAGATATTAATGTTGAGCGGGGTTTGGATACTGCGAGTAAGTATCGCGCTCGCTTTTTTGAAAACTATCATGACTTAATCCCCTATGTAGACGCTGTCTGCATTGCCGTTCCGACAAGGCTGCATCATGAGGTTGGCATGACTTGCCTGCAAGCAGGGATTCATGTCTTGATTGAAAAGCCAATTGCCGCCAGTATTGCCGAGGCTGAATCCCTCGTCAATGCCGCAGCCGAATCGCACTCGATTCTCCAAGTAGGACATATTGAGCGGTTTAACCCGGCTTTTCAAGAACTCAGCAAAGTTCTGAAAACAGAAGAATTGCTTGCCCTAGAGGCTCATCGCATGAGTCCTTACTCGCAACGGGCTAACGATGTCTCTGTCGTCTTGGATCTGATGATCCATGATATTGACCTGTTGCTAGAACTATCCGCTGCGCCGGTAGTCAAATTGACCGCCAGTGGTAGTCGTGCCTCTGATTCCGGCTATTTAGATTACGTGACTGCTACCCTAGGTTTTGCCAACGGAATTGTCGCCACGCTAACAGCCAGTAAGGTGACACACCGCAAAATTCGTCGCATTGCTGCCCATTGTAAAAATTCTCTAACTGAGGCAGATTTCCTCAACAATGAAATTCTGATTCACCGGCAAACGACTGCCAACTATATGACAGATTATGGTCAGGTGCTTTACCGACAGGATGGGTTAATTGAGAAAGTCTACACCAGTAATATTGAGCCGCTTCACGCGGAGTTAGAGCATTTTGTTAACTGCGTGCGCGGTGGGAATCAACCCTCTGTAGGCGGCGAACAAGCGCTTAAAGCTTTGCGTCTGGCGAGTTTGATCGATCAGATGGCTCTCGATGGTCAAGTTTGGCAGCAACCAGGCTGGGATTGTCGGTGTCTGAGTTCTCCATCTGTAGCCGTTTCCTTCTAAAGAATTAAAAATTAAAAATTAAAAATGGAAGGTGTGTTTTAGAAGTAGCGATAATTAGTTTGGAGACCTTTGTGAAACTAAGGTTCTACTAATTAACACTATGCTTTACCACTACCGAAGTAAAAATTCCGCAATTTTTAATTTTTAATTTTGCATTTTTAATTGACTGAGAGATCGCCCAATTTCTTCATTAACCAGCTGATTTCCTTGAGGGCTGAGATGGATATGATCTCGGTACAGAGTTTCTGGCTGCTCTTTTGAGTTGAAAATGGGCAGAAAATCTATATAGGTAAGGCGTTGGTTTTGGATTAAATCGATAAGGCGCTGTCGCGCTTTCAGTTCATAATCACGAGAACCCGGTTCGCCGATTTCTCGCTTTAGGGGCGTCATTGCGAGTAAAAAACGGGCACCTTTTTGCTCTGCGATTGTGTGGATTTCTTGAATGGCGTTTAGATTAAACCCAACGCGATCGCCTGATTCCGCGTTCACTGCTTTCATCTCTGGTACTGGCGGTGCCTTTAACAAATAGCGGCTGAATGCCTCTACAAGCGCTAGGGGCGGTTTTTGGTCGGGGTAATTGCGATCGCGCCCCACCGGGATTGAAGTTGGCGCAGTCCCGAACAGATCGTCAGTATTAATCAGCAACACGACTACCTGAGCATCGAACGTACCAAACTGCTTTAAGTACGCTAATTCATTGCGCGGACACCAAGAGTTCGCTGAAGCGTTGAGAACTTCTATTTGCTTAAAAGTTTTACCATCAATAGAGGATTGCAACTGTTGAGTCATCATGGCTGAAAGCGTCTCAGCCTGATCTGTCCACCAGCCACCATTCGCAATGGAATCTCCCAACAGCAGCACCCGCAGCGTAGATTCAGGGCGAGTTTCCGTGATTTTTGGGCTTCGCATTGAATACTGATTAATTTCTATCAGATTGCCAAACCTGCGAGTCCGCTGATTTGGCGCTAATAAATATCCAATCTGTTCATCAGCAATATAAATCAAGGGATTTCCAAAGCCAAATAGCAGCCGCAATCCCACCTCTACCGCCAGTACCAACCCTACAACAACTGCCAAAACAATCAGCACAATTTTCACGGATAATCCCCTATGTACATAGATCGTGACCCGATCTAGCTTAAATCTTGCAGCACTTCAGTTTTGCAGTCTTAAAAGTCGCTCCCATCTTAACCCAACCCATTTATGACCCATTCGGGTGATAGACGAATCCTCCCTCAGCCGCTAACCTAGTCATGGGTTAAGATATGTTTACAAATTGTTGTCTAGCTCCGAATCAAGGAGGATCGCAGCCTTATGTCAGACTTGAACCGTGGAATTATGAAGTTCGAGGGAGCTGATAGCCCAAAAGCGATCGCTATCTCATCTGTGTTGGTTTTGGGTGGTATTGCTTTTCTTGTTTGGTGGGCACTTCACTCAGCCTACGCTATGTAACTCGCTACTAAACCGAGGCCACTACCGATGCTGATGAAGCCATAAGTTCAATCGATAGGTTATCTCAAAGCTCCTGTAAAACTTCCTTGTTCGGGAGTCACTTTGTTATTCAACCCAAAATGTCTTTCGCGTATCTTTTGCCTCAGGCTGCATAGGACTACACCAACCTTTTGCTTGACTAAAGACAAGTGAAATGTTTTCAAACCCACGGAGATGGGTTTGGTACGTGTAGCCGCGATATGGAGTTGCTGAATGCAAGATACAAGTTTTTCTAGAGTCGCTTTTTGAGCCTGACTCTGGAATTTTTTATTGGCTATTTTTCATCAAGAAAGAATTATGGCAAGCATTCGGGATATCCTCGGTTATTACCGAAAATATCGAATCGTCGCGCTTTTAAGTATTGCGGCATCTAGTCTCTTTGAAATCATCGATCTGGTAGTTCCTTACACAATTGGGCAGATTCTCAACGTACTGTCCGGTCAACCGCTGGATCGGGGATTGCAAAATGCGATCGCTCTCATCGCTGAAGTTAGCAACTTACCGGCAAATCGATTCCTTTCCCTCTCAGTGCTAATGGGATTAATCTTGTTAGTCACCGTCGTTAGAGCGCCCATTCAGCCTTGGCTCGGCATCTGGTTTCACTGGGATACAGCCTTGCGATCGCGTCGAGACCACAGCATAAAAGTCCTCGAAAAAATCGTCACTCTACCGCTAGAATTTTACGAAGAAAACAACCCCGGACGAATCGCCGGACGAGTTGCTAGAGGACTCGCTAATCACACCTGGACTTATCCTGAAGTCGCCGGACAGTTGATTCCCAAACTCGTTCGGGTGCTGGGTATCTTTGCGATGATCTGGCTAATTGAGTGGCGAATTGCCGTAATTTTCCTAATTTCCTTCATCTTCATCCTCAGCTTCACCCTCAAAGACCTCAAGCAACTGAGCGATCGCGAACAGAAACTGGATCGATATCAGGAAAATACCGAAAGTCGTACTTCGGAAATTATTACCAACATTAAAACCGTCAAAGCCTTTGCCACCGAACAGACGGAACTGGAGCGTCAACGACAGCGTCTAGAGCGGGAGTTCAAAGTTGTTGACTACCGCATTCATAGAGGTTACGTCATCCTAGCTACTTCCCAAAGGACGATCATCCAGTTTTGTGTCTTTTTAGTGCTTGGTTTGACCCTCAACGCCACCTTACAGGGAAAAATTTCACTAGGACACTTCGTTACTACGTTGACCATCTCCAGCATGGCCTACTCGGAGCTAGAACCTATTAGTAACCTCGCTGAGATATTTGCTCGTCGCTATGCCTCCATGCTCCGGTTCCACGAGTTCATGCACCTACCTGTAGGCGTAGATGGGGTCATTCTGTCTCAAACCAGAACGCAGACGGCAGAAGGAGGAACTCAGGATTCTCGTGGTTCTGAACTGTCCTATCAATTTACCGGCAAAGTCGAATTTTCCCATCTGAGCTTTGGCTATGACAGCGATCGCCCAGTTTTAGAAAACATTAACCTACTCATCGAACCTTATCAAACTGTAGCGCTGGTGGGGCGTTCGGGGTCGGGTAAGTCTACCTTAGTCAAGCTTCTGTTCCGGTATTTTGAACCCCATCAAGGTCAGATTTTAATGGATGGTCAAGACATTCGCACTTTGGATGTCACTGGCTATCGGCGGCGTCTGGCAATTGTTCACCAGGAAGTAGATATTTTCAACGGGACGTTGCTTGAAAACCTTACCTATGGCAACCCCAAAGCTACGGTTGAACAGGTTCAGGAAGCTTGCCGCATTGCCAGAGTAGACGAAGTCATTGAGCATCTGCCGCAAGGGTACTACACCGTTGTTGGAGAGCGGGGAATGCGGCTGTCTGGGGGACAACGACAGCGCTTGGGAATTGCTAGGGCACTCTTGGTCGATCCAGATATCCTCATCTTTGATGAAGCAACTTCTAGCCTCGACTACGAATCTGAGCGCTCAATTCAGTTAGCAATGCGTAGCATCCTCGGCACCCGCACCACCATTATCATTGCTCACAGACTTAGTACCATCCGGGAAGCAGACAAAA
The DNA here is from genome assembly GCF_039962015.1 of Trichocoleus sp. AS-A1. NCBI lineage: Bacteria > Bacillati > Cyanobacteriota > Cyanophyceae > Leptolyngbyales > Trichocoleusaceae > Trichocoleus > Trichocoleus sp. AS-A1. The sequence goes on from NZ_JAMPKG010000028.1 coordinate 83,608, forward strand.
TTGTAGTTCTCGATCAAGGTCAAATTGTAGAAGTCGGTAGCCATGCTGAACTACTGCACCGCAAAGGAATTTACCGACGTTTGCACTCCCTACAAGAAACAGGTGAGCTACTCTAAAGTTAAAAGGAAAAAGGCAAAAGTGAAAAATCTTTCTTTTTCCTTTTGCTTTTTAACTTTTGCCTTTTACAGCTTCCCGTGATTGTTTTACCCGTTCAGTCATATATTCTAGTTACTTCCGATCTGGGTCCCCTTTTAGGAAGTGTTTGGCTCGATATCGCGGTGCTGGGATTGATGCTTTTGCTTTCTGCTTTTTTCTCCGGCTCGGAAACGGCGATTACAGCCCTCGACAACCTTAAACTCAGGGCGCTGATTCAAGAGCAAGGAGACCCGCGCCGGATGTTTGCGCTGGTCTTAGAAAATCGGGGTCGGTTTATCACTACCCTTCTAGTCGGTAACAATCTAGTTAATAATTTTTCAGCAATTCTGACCAGTAACTTATTTGCCCTCTGGTTAGGGAATGCAGGATTGGGAATTGCTACTGCTGTTGTTACTTTTCTAGTGCTGATTTTTGGAGAAGTTACCCCTAAATCTCTGGCAATCAACAATGTGATGCCAGTTTTTAAGTTTGCCGTTCGCCCGATTTACTTGCTATCTATCGTTCTCGGCCCGCTCATTTATTTATTTGAGCAAATTACTCAGCGGGTAATTCGCCTGTTTCAGGGGGGTGTTGTTCAAGAGGGAGAGTCTTTAAGAGACCTCCATCTGATGATTGAAATTTTGGGAGGCAAGGGGCATCTGGATTTACACAAACACCAGCTGCTGAACAAAGCCTTGATGCTAGACAGTCTCAGCACCCGCGATCTGGTTAAGCCACGGATTGACATGAGGACAATCTCTCATGAAGCGACGTTGCAGGAGTTTGTGAATCTGTGTCTGGAGACAGGATATTCCCGTATTCCCGTGCAGGAGGAGTCTAAGGATCAAATTGTCGGCGTTGTTCACCTGAAGCGAGCGCTCCAGCAGCTGAGGTTTTTGAAAAAAGAAGGGATTGATAATGGCTTGGTGACAGAGGCGATGGACCCGCCAGTATACGTGCCGGACACGAAACGAGCCGCCAATCTACTGAAGGATATGTTGCAACAACGCCTTCACATTGCCATCGTCGTCGATGAGTATGGGGGCACGGTAGGGTTGATCACGCTGGAAGACATTCTGGAGGAGCTGGTTGGCGAAATTTACGATGAAAGTGACTTTCCCAGTCGAGCGATCGCTACGAGAAATGCCACGCGCTCTGGTGGCTGATTCAGAAGACAGGGATCAATGTAGGAATAAGCGATGTAGATTCCCGCTCTCATCCTGCTACTTGCACTGTCCGTCACTTTTTCCACAGCTATAAAATCAATTTTCAAAAAAACTTTTGCATTTCCCAAACCTTGTGCTACGATTATTAATCGTGGAACAGATGGGTCGATGCCCGAGTGGTTAATGGGGGCGGACTGTAAATCCGCTGGCTATGCCTACGCTGGTTCAAATCCAGCTCGGCCCACCACGCAACAAAAGTTCTAAGCCATAAGTTTTGAGTTATTCTTTAATTAAGATAACCGACTCAAAATTTAACGTTTATAACTTATAAAACTGCCCGTGTGGCTCAGTGGTAGAGCACACCCTTGGTAAGGGTGAGGTCACGAGTTCAATCCTCGTCACGGGCTTTTTCAGCAAATAACTTAATCAAAGTTTTATTCGGATGAGCTTACTTCAGAAGTCATGTTTCTGGAGATTCTACCCAATCTTTTAGATATCCAGGAAGTATCTTCTTCATGAGAGTACACGCATAGCTCTCTAACTAGAGATATGCAACTGATAACTTATTTTCTGACCGCTTTTAAAGAGTCTAGAGGTGCTATAGATGAAAAACTTTAGCAGCTAAAGATAGGATGATTAAATCGCCTATAAGCAATGAGCGGCTTGATTTGTCAGTAGCTAAATACACGTCATACATTGCAGAATCCTGTGGCAGTATTGATGAATTCAGATTCCTACAAGCAAGAATGACAATTTATCACCTATTTACATAATTCTTAGGTTCCAAAAATATAAGGGGCTCCTAAAGCAATAGATGACTCGCAATTTCTCTAATCGAGCTTTGACAAAAATACTAAAAAAACTCGTGTAGAGTGTCGCTAACCCTAAGAGCTAATTTATAAAGGAAATCTTAAGCAGCTAGTCGTCTGACCATGAGACGAATCAAAGAACCATAAATCATTGCTTCGCTGATCTCTGAATACAGCTCATAATCC
>NZ_JAMPKG010000029.1:0-81379 GCF_039962015.1 Trichocoleus sp. AS-A1
GTGAAATACCAGTGGCTTTCTGATTCCTTGATTGAGGAACTGAAACATCCTTCTATTCCCATGCAACTTGTGTAACTTGTACGCTATATCTAGCGCCTTTGCGTAAGTCCTGATCTAAAATCAACCAGCTAAAAGCTACCCGCGATCATGCACAAGCACGACAACCCAAATGCCCAACCTCCAGTTTCTAGCGGTAGGTTTTTACCCCCTATCCGCTCTTCTTTTGGGGGTGTGGTTCTGCTTGTGACTGCAACTTTAGGCACGACATTAACGTTAGCCGTCCTTCTTAAGCTTCATTCAACGGCGGTAAGAGCGACGACTGCTAATGCTCGGACAGCGGCTCAGACACAGACGCCGGAACTCGCACGCCCGATTATGGTTCCGCCAACGGATAGAGCAAAGCTCAAAACGGCTCCAGTCTCAGAAAGTCCGGGGGTGAACATAGGCAAAGCAATAGTTTTAGGGGGAACTGGTGTAAAGAATGCGATCGCTCCTTCTTCTCTTTCCCCACTCGCAACTAAAACCAGTCCAACTTTTACGCTTAACGCCCAGCCAAGACAATTCCCACCCTCTCCAACTACTAGCCCGCCTTTACAAGGAGAGTTGGAGGGATCTAGTATCCCCCCATCGGCAAAAAGTATTCACCCCCAATCTTCGCCTCCCGTTGCCGCATCCCGGTCAATTTTAAAGGTGTTCTCTGGAGCCAGGAAACCAGCCGCTTTATTAGCTCAAGCGCAACCAAAACCCAACCAACAAGAAACCGTAACAACTGGGCGAGGGATTCAATTAACCCTAGCTGATGTTGTTATCTTGGTATTGCAAAACAATAAAGATATCAAAAACGCTTATTTAGAAAGAATCGCCCAAAGACAAGACTTAGCAGTGGCAGAAGATAGATTTGTCCCTGATTTTACGCCTAGATTATCATTTAATCTCGATCGCTTTGGTTCGGGTGGAAACACTAGCACGAATAGCGATCTTGGTGTTGGTGCCACTGTTGAGGTCACGGTTCCTACGGGAGGTAGGCTGAGTTTTGGTTGGGAAACGAACGGTCAAACGTCAAATATAAATAATTTCAATGTTGATAGAGATAACAATCTATTTGGCTCAAATCTTCAGCTACGTTTAACTCAACCTCTATTACGAGGTGCTGGTGTTGCAGTTAATCAAGCTCCTATTGAAATTGCTCGACTCGATGAAAGAGCAAATATTCAAGGTTTAAAATCAACTCTCATTAATACCATTACTGAAGCTATCTTAGTCTACCGCAATTTACTTAGAGCGCAGGAAAGACTGAATATTGAGCAGATTTCTCTAGAAAGCGCCCGCCAAATTTTAGAATTTAACCAAGCCTTGATTGAGGCTGGGCGACTCGCGCCAGTTGAAATTGTTCAAAGCCAGACAGACATTGCAAATAGAGAAGTCAGCTTGTTAGAGGCTCGGAATAATCTGGAGTCTGTCAAATTAACTTTGTTAGATATTCTAGATATCGAGCAAACTCTTAATATTGAACCTGTAGAAAAAATAGTATTGCAATCGAAGTCTTTAGATTTAAATAATCTAAAACAAATTGCCTTTCAAAACAGACCGGATTATTTGCAAGCACAGTTCAGCTTGGAAAGAACAAAATTTGAAAGATTAATTGCAGATAATAACCGGCGCTGGAACTTAGACTTAGATGCAGGTTACGGCGATTCCTTAGATGACACAACCCAACTAACAGCTGGGTTAATCTTGTCCCGTACCTTCGGCGATCTCACTGTGGAACGAGATTATCAACGAAGTCAAGTAAACTTCCAGAAAGCAGAAAATACTTTAGAAAGTCTGCGTCAAAGTATCGATATTGAAGTAACAGATAGAGTTAGAAATGTAAATCTAAGTCTTCGACAGGTGCAACTTGCCCAGCAAGCAAGGCAATTGGCTGAGAGAACACTACAAATAGAACAAGAAAAACTGAGATTGGGAAGAGGGTCAATTTTTCAGGTTGTGAGTTTTCAGAATAATTTAGTAGAGGCAAGAAACCGAGAACTAGATGCAACGATTGATTATCTCAATGCCTTGACAAATCTCGATCAATCTGTCGGTACCACACTGGAAACTTGGCAGGTGACAATTGAAAGAAAATGATATTAAGTCTCAGGAAAAAAACCATTGTTAAACTACCTGAGTCTCTGTCTCCAATAGGGTTTGCTGAACTTAGGCGAAGGGAAAACTATCTTTTTCCAGCTACTTATTAGCCCTGACAGATTCTATCGGCATCACATCATGAAAGCGGGTATAGTCGATCGAGCGCCGCCCGTCCGGCATCCTAGATAAGATGTCCACAAAACGCATATTCCACAGGATATCGGACGTGGCAAAGGAGTGACGGGCATGGATCGTCTGTGAAACGATTTCGTCTAACCCAGTCAGCATCACGACGATCTCGCTTTCCGACTCAGCCAGGGAGTCTACCGTAACCCCATAAAGCGGACTCGTCTCGTCAATCTGATGCATCACCGTCCAGCTCAATGCAAACATGGATGTATGACTGCGAACTAATTTGAGATCGTAAAACCGACGCATGAATTCTCCCTCCCGATTGACTTCGTTGCGAACTAAAGTCACCCGGATCTGCGCTTCTACAATTACGTCGCGCCGCTGGTTAGCCGTCCGAAACATCAGAGTCGGCACCCCATCATAGGGAGCGATCGCTGCCACGCGACTGAAAAGCACTCTCGCCGTTGGCACGGAGAACCGCGCAAATGCCAGTCCCGTCGCCATTGCCACTCCGAAAAGACCCGCCAGCGCTTCGACTGTCACCACCGCATTCGCGTAAGGCGTACGCGGATACATCGCACCGTAGCCGATAGTCGCCATCGTCTGGACGCTGAAAAAGAAGGCGTCAAGGAAGGAACCCGGTTGAGCGTTCTGGATGCAATCTCCTCCAGCTAGATAGATGAGGGCAAATACCGTGTTGGAGACTAAATACAACAGACTGAACAGCGCTAAGAACCATCCCCAGGAAAGGGTAAGCAGCAAATGATATAGATCGCCCCGATGAAATCCCGATACCCCTCGCCGCACGATGTTCAACTGCCCATCCCGGCTCACAAAGCGCGTTAATGAGGGCGAACGATATCTTTTGCCCATCTTTTGCCCATAGATTGTTGTTATTAGGAATCGGCGTCACGCAGGCGACCTTTCCTAGAAAGCTATCCCATCAAGAGGACAAACACAAGCATCTCGGTTGAGCCATCGTTCTCCCACCTGCTTTAGCGCTGTCATCACGGGTTGAATTTCTCGCCCCTTCTGGGTGAGCGAATACTCTACGCGGGGAGGAATTTCTGCGTAGACTCGGCGTTCCACTAAACCATACTCTTCTAGTTCTCTGAGCCGTATCATCAACGTTTTGGTGCTAATTCCAGGCAATGCTTCTAGGAACTCGTGGGTACGGCGATCGCTTGTAAACAACTCTCTGAGAATCAGAATAGACCATTTACTGCCGATTAAGTCCACGGTGAACTGGATTGGGCATTTTGTCTCTATGCACTGGCTGCTGTTAAGCATTGATGCCTCTAGATATCGCTCTTTTCTTTGCTTATTCTGACCAATCTTCTGAACAGAGGGACGCTGAAGTTAGCTCCCGCCAAATATTTTAATCTTTCTTAATAAAGCTCTGGACAAGTTGCAGCGAGTCAATCTTTTACTTTTGGTAACTATAGTGTCCTTCCAGCCACTGTCAGATTTACGGATTTTCTATTTTTAGAAGTTGAGTAGGATGCAAATAGAAAGAACGAACAGCCTTCCTTTCCGCTCAACTTCTTCAATAAATCAAAATATTTGGGGTTTTTCAAATGATTCGATTACTTGTCGGTGTATTAGTCTTTGTTATCAACACAATTTACCGCGATCGCCCTTATCCCCGTTTTTACGTCCTAGAAACAGTTGCTCGTGTTCCTTACTTTGCCTATTTATCAGTTTTGCACCTTTACGAAACAGTTGGAATGTGGCGCAGAGCAGATTGGTTAAAAGTTCACTTTGCGGAATCTTGGAACGAACTCCATCACCTCCTGATTATGGAATCTTTAGGGGGTAATCAGCAGTGGTTCGATAGATTTTTAGCACAACATACTGCTTTACTTTATTATTGGGTGATCGTTGTTCTTTACATTCTCTCGCCTCGTTCTGCCTACAATTTCATGGAATTAGTTGAAGGACACGCTTATCATACTTACGATACATTTTTGCAAGAAAATGAATCAGAATTAAAAGCTACATCTGCCCCACAAATTGCCATCAATTACTATCGAGACGGCGACTTGTATATGTTCGATGAGTTTCAGACTGGAGGAGTTCCAGAAGAACGCCGTCCCGTCATTAACAACCTCTACGATGTGTTTGTAAACATTCGAGATGATGAAGCGGAACACGTCAAGACAATGATAGCTTGCCAGAAGCCTGATGCTCAATTAACCTTCAAGAGTCCCCATACGATAGAAGTAGGTGGAACATTTCTCGCCCCAAATGAAGAAGTTAAATCAGTTGTTGTGCAATAGGATTCGCTGATAAAAAGATAAAGGGAGAGATATTGTGAATATCTCTCCCTTTATCTTTTTTGAAGGATTTAAAAACGGCTGTATCTCGTTTTTGTCAATACATTAACGCCATTTATCACCACAGGAAAAACAAGTAATGAAAATTAAGCGATCGCATTCTTGTGAAATCTCAGTCGCTCAATCAATTCATAAAACGGTGTCCAGTTATCTTCTTGGTCAATTTTCTCCCAAATCGCTTCTATTTCTGGTCTAACTAACGCAGTTTTAGGATTATGACGACCCAGCCGTGCTGCTATATTATCCAGTTCGCTATCTGGGAAACTGAGTAAAGTTTGCAGGTATAAATTTCTCCAGTCTTCCAATAATGCTGTAGCCTCAGGCGCATTCAAAAATCCATCTGCTTTCAGAATGTTTGTCGCATCATCACGCCAATTGCGGTCAAACTGATTTGTTACTTCCCAAAAGAAACTGTGATAGCTTACTTGTGTTTCTACCAGGAGTTTCAGAGTTTGCATCACTAATTCTTCTGCGGCTAAATCGGGCAGATTCTCGAATCCCAATTTACCGATCATCCGCGCGGTGTAAGTTCGGTTATAATGCTCGGCAAATTGGGATAGGGCAACTTCCATCTCTGCCATAGGAATAACCGCAGATAGGGGTTGTTGGAGCATTTCTAAATTGAGCTGGCAAATCCCTGGTTGATTGCTGTAGCTGTAGCGTCCGTAATAGTCAAAGTAGGCAGCAGTAAATTTGGGATCGTAGGTGTTAATAAAAGCGTAGGGACCATAGTCGAAACTTTCCCCAGTAATAGACATATTATCGGTGTTTAAAACCGCATGACAAAACCCAACGGACATCCATTGAGCAACAAGTTCTGCAACCCGCTTGACTAATTCTGCATAAAACAGAATGTAGCGGTCTTGCTTATCTTTGAGGTGAAAATAGTATTGCTCAATTACATGGTCTAAAAGCTTTTCGATTAAATCCTTGCGTCCAAAAAAGTGCAACCGTTCAAATGTACCAAAACGAATGTGGGAACGGCTGAAACGAATCATTACCGAGGATCTTGTTGGAGAAGGTTCATCGCCTCGCCAGAGTCCTTCTCCCGTTTCAATCATCGATAAGCAGCGGGAAGTACGCACTCCTAAATAGTGAAGCGCTTCAGCAGCTAAAACTTCTCTAACGCCACCTTTAAGCGTGAGTCTACCATCGCCGCCTCTAGAATACGGAGTCGTACCAGACCCTTTCGTTCCAAAGTCATAAAGTTCGCCATCCGTACCGCGCACTTGTCCGTAGAGAAATCCTCTGCCATCGCCTAAGCGAGAGTTATATTCTCCAAATTGATAGCCGTGATAACGCAAAGCTAAGAACGGTTTGACTCCTTGAAACATCCCAAATGCTTCGATAAAATCATCGTCTGTCACCGTGTCTGGTTTCAGTCCCAATATTGGTAATAATTCATCGTTGCGAAAGCGCAGAATATATTTAGGAAAGTCTGCCGCTGCTACTCGATCAAAATAATCATCGCCTAAAGCTTCTAAGGCAGACTCATAATTGAGATTTACAAAAGGATTGGAAAACTTTTCAGGAGTCATAAGTTACTAAAATACCCAATGAATGTAATTCGTGCCTATACAAACATACGGACTGAAACAAACATTATAAAGACTGCGTAGGCAGTCTTTGTTTGTATAGCGCCAGACTTTAGTCTGTTAGCGAAGCGGCACGAAGTGCGCGCACCTTTGCCAGATGTTTCATTTCTATGCTACGGATAAGCAAGTATACAGTTTCAGCATCAAAAGACTGAAATATGCTTATTCGTCCTGCTACACCTGCTGACGTGCCATCTGTCCTCCCGATGGTTGCCAAGATTTGTGCCTTGCATGAAGCTTGGGATTCGGCAAAGTATGGATTCTTGCCGAATCCAGAGTTGCGTTATGAGAAGTGGTTGAGTCGGATAGCGTCTAGTGCATCGCTGGATGCGTCACCGCAACGCGATCGCAATATCTTCATAGTCGCTGAGGCTGAAAATAAGCAAGTGGTGGCGTTTCTGGTGGCGACGGTTGAACGGGAAATCCCGATTTACCGTTTACAAGAATATGCTTTTATTCACGACCTCTGGGTTGAAGAGGAATATCGCCAAGCTGGAATTGCGAAGGCGATGGTGATGCAGGCGATTGAACGCTTTAACTCGATTGGAGTCAAACAAATTCGCCTCGATACGACTGTTGCTAACGAGGCGGCGCGGCGATTATTTTCTTCCTGCGGCTTTCGCGTCAGTACGATAGAAATGCTGATTGAATTAGGCTGATACCAAGAGAACGGCTTTTTTTGTAAGTAGAGGCATCGGGTTGAACAGCTCTACCGTACTCTACACTCTTGTTTGGACAGCGACCCGCACCAGAGTGTGACCGTTCCCTTCTCGTTCAGACCAAGGTGTGTTTTTCGAGAAGCTTAGCCAATCCCGGTATCCCTTCCTCCACGTTTTTCTTAGCCGAGCCGCGCAATTTTTTATAGGTACCCAATACGAGGCTGCTTCTGACGCTCTCCATCCTGGCATCGGTAACGCTCAGGATAGCATCTGCTGCGGGAGAGCGGCTGGCAATGAAGTGCGCGACTGGATCTCCTTTCTGGACACTCTCGCTCCAAATGGGATCGAGTGCTGTACACCATCCTGGCAGGAACTGCTCGACAGCGTAGCCAATGTACCCTGGCTTTATACCCTTGACGGCGTTGTAGCCTGCCTTTATGGCAAGACCAGATATACCTGACTTGGAAGCGACCTCCTCATCGAGCAATTTGCAGAAGTCATCTACAACTTCAGCCTTTTTGCTTGGGTTCAAGAGCTGGTCGCTAAGTGCCATTTCGATCCTCCTAAGTGTAAAAGCGCTGGATTTTGATTCCACTAATTGTTTAGGGAAAAGACAGAATAGATGCTATCACAGTTACAAACTGTTATAAAGAAAAACTTAAGCGCATAGTTAATCTGGGGGAAGCGATCGCCCCTATCTTCTACCTGTTACAACAAGGGTGTCAATGCGGGTATTGCATAATTTGGCAAGATTGCACCAAAAAATTTTGTATTCTTCAAAGTCGATTGAGATTACGACTAATCAATCAAACTTGCTATGACTAATGCCCTGCGGGTAATTTAGCACTAGAGCCTTTCCCTAACAGGACTTACGCAGTTAATTAGTGAATGCATAATTTTATCGTAGGGGCATGGCAATCAAAAAGCCCCTACAGCGTGTTGACGTGCGTAAGCCCTACCTGAAACTGACTCAGGCTAGATTTGAATATCTTCAGCAACTCCGCCAGACAACTCATGCCAAAATTGCTCAAATGTTTGTCAATTTGTCAGAGGATCAGCTACTGCGTGTAATACAAGGACTGGCAATCATTAACGATGTGTTTGAGGGCAAGGCATCCGAACCACCCAGTTAATACTACGGTTTAATTTGACTTGAGCGAGAAACCCCGGCGTGTCTGCCGATATTTACCTAACTGCACTTGGAAACTTACCGTATCAGTCTTTTCCCCACTTCTTGCTTCCAAAATCCACTGACCGGGACGAAGCTGCCAAAATAGGGAATTCGATGGCTGCGTTGCCAGTTTTTCCCCATTCAACCACCACTCTACTGACTGGCTGCGCGTTCCAGCGACTTTAAACTCTAGTTGTTGCATTTCTGTCTGTACATTCTCTGTACCTTTGGGATTCGTTTTTTCACCTGGGTGCAATAAGAAAACATCGCCATTGTGAGGAGACAAAATCTTGACGCCACTAGAGACAAAACTTGGTTGATGCTGCCTTGCTAACCACTCATCGTACTCTGGAGGCAACTTTGCAGTCCCTGACTGACGCTCATAATCGCTAATATCTTCTGCGTAAAAATATTCTTGCACTACTGAGGGACAATCTGGGGTAGGGCGTAAGCCAGAAATTGCACAGATTGGGCGTTGCACCAGATTTTCTGGAGGGGGAAAGATGGCAGGTTCTCGATTCTGATGGAGGTGTAACATGATGCGATTCCAGAGGGGTGCTGCACCTGTCACCCCCGAAACTTGTCGCATGGGATCGCCGTTAAAATTGCCCACCCACACGGCTACGGTGTAGTCGGTGGTAAACCCAACCGTCCAAGTATCTCGAAAATCCGAGGAAGTGCCTGTTTTAACTGCTGCGGGGAATGGTAAAGCTAGCACCGAGTCTACCCCAAAGGCACTTGCACGAGCATGGCGATCGCTTAACATATCCGCAATTAATCCCCAGGTTGAAGGGTTAGCAGATGGCAGCCTGGAAGGTCTTCGGTTGCTATATGGCAGGTTGGAGAATGTTGTGACTAGCGGGGTGGCTTCTCCACGTCTTGCTAAAGTAACATACGCCCTCGTTAACTCCCATAAACTGACTTCACCGCTACCCAAAATTAGTCCCAATCCGTAATGTTCGGGCGACCGATTTAAATGCTCAAACCCTAATTGATGCAGATGATTTAGAAAATTTTGCACGCCAACTTTTTCTAATACCCGCACCGCCGGAACATTCAGGGAATTTGCCAAAGCTACGCGAACTCGTACTGGCCCTAAAAAAGTTTCATCATAATCTGTAGGACTGTAGAGTTTCGCGCCGGGAATCGCGTAATGTGTTGGCACATCCGCCAAGATAGTATTCGGGCGAATCGTGCGGTTTTGTAGGGCATATTCATATAAAAAAGGCTTCAAAGTAGAACCGGGTTGACGTAATGCCTGTACCCCGTCGTTGCGACCGAGTTGTGCTTCATTAAAGTAATCGGGAGAACCCACATAAGCCAAAACTTCCCCCGTGTGGTTGTCAATGACTAAGGCAGCAGCATGATGAACATTATTGGGGGTGAGGGTACGAATCACTTGCTGCACTTGCGCTTCCACAAATTGCTGCAAAGGGCGATCGATGCTGGTGCGGATCTGGGACATCCGATTGGGGATAGCGCTTTCTGGGGCTTTGCTCGAAGATTTTTGATTTTGAATTGAAGAATTAGATAGTTGATTAGATACCCAAAATAAAAAATGAGGGGCGGCAATAATTCCCTGTTGTCTCGGTGCTAGGGAAATCTCTTCTTTGTAAGCTCGATCTGCTTGTGCGCGAGTAATATAACCGTCTTCAACCATGCGATTCAGAACATAAATCTGCCGCTTTTTAAGGCGTTTCCAATGGTCGTAGGGATTGAAGTAAGTGGGATTATTCGGAACAGCAGCGAGAAGACTTGCTTGGGCAAGATTAAGTTCGCTTGCTGGAATATCGAAATAGTTACGGGATGCAGCTTCTAACCCATAGATATTCCCCCCCATTGGCAGGCGATTGATGTAAGCAGAGAGGATTGCATCTTTATTCATCCCGGCGGCGATGCGCCAAGATAGCCAAATTTCGCGCAACTTGCCCGGTAAGGTGCGGGGAACGGGATCTAACATCCGCGCTAGTTGCATCGTAATCGTGGATGCACCGGAGGTAATCCTTTTCGCCTGAAGTGAATCTTTAAGCGATCGCGCTACAGCCTTCAGATCCAGCGCCCCGTGATGATAATATGAGCCATCTTCAGCAGCTAGAATCGCGTTGATAAAGTGGGGCGAAACTTGATTCAGCGGCACCACAGCGGTATGCTCTTGGTCGCGGGTCAGCAATCTTCCTAAAGGAAGTCCATTGCGATCGCTAAATTCAATCGCTTGCGTATCCTGGGCAATATCTTTGGCACGAACGGGTGCCAGATAAGGAAGCGATCGCACGGTTAAACCCAGCAACACTAAAGCCAAGAATCCGCGAAATTTCTTGTTTCTCCCCCAACGCCAAAAGAGTTCCTGCATTTGGATTTGCCACTGCTTGGGTTGTCTCATCGCTTAACCCTTTCGCCAACGAAGACTTACCCCCTTATCTTCATTGTGGCGATCGCCTTTACCGGATGAGGGTGTTTTTAGGGGATGCGCGATCGCATCTTCCCTCTAAGCGCTTGAAACTGGCAGATGGTACGCTTCCACCTCAAGAGAATGATGAGTAATTCTTCCTAATCATCCACTAGGGTCAGCCAATCGGATGAAGCAAGTACCCTTAAACCGCCGTAGTTTTGTAGTAATACAAGTAACTCATCTATAAAAAGATACGGTAGCCATTATGAAGATTGTTCTGCACACTTATGGTTCGTTAGGCGATTTGCATCCTTATATAGCGATCGCCCTAGAATTAAAGGCACGCGGGCATCAAGCAGTAATTGCCACAGCTGGGTTCTACCGTAACAAAATCGAAGCGGCTGGTCTTGAGTTCCACCCAGTCCGTCCCGATTTTCCCACAGACGTTGAACAGCAACGAGAACTTGTGCGTCTGATCATGGACAAGCAAAACGGTACAGAATACGTCTTTCGCCAAGCAATCTTACCCTATGTCCAAGAAACTTATGAGGATCTGATGTCGGCAGTGCGCGATGCAGACCTGTTGGTGACACACCCCCTCAGCTTCGCAGCAACGCCCGTTGTTGAGAAAACGGGAATTCGTTGGGTTTCCAGCGTACTGTCTCCGATGTCGTTCCTCTCCGCCTACGATCCCCCAGTGGTGGCGACTTTCCCCAGTTGGCTGAATCTACGCATACTTGGCCCTGGGTTTAATGGAGCGCTCATCCGCCTCGCCAAAAATCGTTTCAGCTCGTGGGATGAACCCCTGCGACAGTTACGGACACAGCTTGGTTTATCTCCCCTTGCCGATTCTATGTTTGAAGGGATGAACTCCCCCGACTTAGTGCTGGCTTTATTTTCAGAAGCTCTCGCAACTCCTCAACCCGACTGGCCAAAACAGACTTGCGTTACCGGATTTACTTTCTACGATCGCAATGGCGATACTGGTCTATCTCCGGAACTGGCATCATTTTTGGATGCGGGAGATCCGCCAATTGTGTTTACTTTGGGAAGTTCCGCCGTGTGGGTTGCTGACAAGTTTTACCTCGAAAGTGCCAAAGCTGCCTTAAAGTTGGGTCATCGGGCTGTATTGCTGGTTGGCAACAATAACCCCTCTCTGCCAAAAGAGTTGCAATCTAAAGATATTGCTATTTTTGACTACGCTCCCTACTCGGAACTGTTTCATCGGGCTGCTGCTATTGTGCATCAAGGAGGCGTGGGCACAACCGCGCAGGTATTGCGTTCCGGTCGCCCGATGTTGGTCGTACCCTTTAGTAACGACCAACCAGACAATGCTGCACGGATTACTCGTTTAGGAGTCGGACGGACTATTGATCGCGATCGCTACACTGCTTCTCGTGCGGCTAAGGAACTCGATCGCCTATTACGCGAACCTCGCTACCAGGCTAAAGCCGCAGAAGTTGGCAATAAGGTACGAGCAGAAAACGGGGTTAAAGTTGCCTGCGATGCAATCGAAGCACAATTGAAAAAAGATAAGAACGCTACGCTTCATAGTGCGCCCGTCACCGCTATCTAATCAAAAGGTGAATAGCAATCCTATTAAAGTTGTGAGATGCCAGTAGTTCAGATCCCGAACTTCTTCAAGAAGTCCGGGATCTCGCCTTTAGGAATCATTTAATGCGCTCAACCAAGTGTGAGTAGCGTTAGCTCAGCATAAAGTAAAGATTTTAAGCGTAATGATTCAGCTACCCGGAAGGTTGAGTAGTTGAGATGTAGACCTCTTGTTAGTGAGTCATGTAGGGGTAACTCTTGTGGTTTACCCTCCGATGAATTACCTGCAATGAGGGAAAAAGTCATGCCAGTTTCAATTCCTGATACAGATTCGCTGTCTTCCCTTCATGCACAGGATAGTACAGATAAATCCTTTCAACAGATAGGCACAATCGTGAGAATTTGGATGCGGTTTCTGGTTGTCGTAGCATTTGTACTGGGAATAGCCGGATGTGGCGTGATTAATCTCTCTGGAAATGAACCACTTCCAGCAGTTCCTTCTCTAGCGACGCCGCAACTCCCAGACTGGATTGAGGAAATTAGTCCATCTGGGGAGGTTGAACCTTTAGCGCAGATTCGCATCCGATTTAAAGATGCTTTGATTCCTGTTGAGAGTCTTGATAGCCCCGATCAACAGCAAAAGCTAAAACAATTTGAGATTTTGCCGCCGCTACCGGGACAATTTCGATTTTTGACGCCGCGAATGGTGGGATTTCAAGCCAACAAAGCATTGCCGAAAGCGACGCGAGTCAGAGTCACTCTGAAAGCTGGTTTGGCGGATCTAAAAAATCATCGTTTAGAGAAGGATTTGGCGTGGACTTTTAATACCGAACCGATTAAACTAACTAATTTACCGACTACTAATCCTGAAAATCCTGATAATCAAGCTATTGATTTAAAGCCAACTCTAAAATTTAACTCAAATGTAGAACTGGATATCGCTTCAGTCCAAGAGCATTTGAAGCTAATTCCGGAAGGAAAACAGAAGGATATACGGCTGAAAGTTGACTTAGAAAAAAAAGAGACACCGTTAGAGAATGAACAGCCACAGGAGAAACTTGACCCTTCAACCCGCAACTGGACATATGATTTAGTACCGCAGCAGACTTTAGAAAAAGCGACTCGTTACCGCTTAGAATTTTCTCCGGGTTTGCATCCTATTCGGGGTAATCTGCCCAGCGAGATGTCTTATGTTAGTCAGCTAGCCACTTATTCGCCTTTGAAATTACTCATAATTAAATATTACGGAGTACCCGATGCTGGAGGTACTTATGGTCGGTTTGTCAAAGGAAGTCCTCAACTGCAATTTAATAACGGGCTTGATGCAAATTCAGCGATTGAGAATATTACTGTAACTCCTGCGCCAAAAGAAACTCCTAAATTGGTTCAAGTTCCTGATGGAGAAAGTCTTGTTAGTCTCAACCCTTGGGCATTAGAACCTGCCACTACTTATACAATTACTATCGGTAAAAAACTTAAGGATAAGTTTGGTCAAACATTGGAAAAGCCAGTTACGCTCAAATATGAGACAGGCGATGTAGCTGGAGATATTTGGGTACCATCAAATCTAAATATTTTCCCATCTGGTAAAGATTTACAGTTAAATGTTTCTACTGTGAACTTGCCGGAATCAAAGTATAAAGCGGCTTATCGAGTATTGCAGCCGACAGATTTAGTTTATGTAGATTCCGCTTATCCCAAAGGCGATGGGAATGATTTATTACCGAATCCCAATTCTTGGCAAAGTGTCAAGGTATCGAGTAAGAAAAATCAGTTAATCGATGTAGCTGTTCCTATCCGAGAAAAACTGGGTACTGGTACGGGAATGTTAGCTTATGGGGTTCAGGCGCGAACTAATCGTTATGAAGAAAATGGTAAGCAACAATGGCGCGAACCGACGACTTATGGAATGGTGGAATTGACTAATTTGGGAGTGTTTGCACAGTGGTTCCCTGATTCGGGATTGATTCGCGTGCATCATCTCTCAGATGGTTCTCCCGCAGCAGATGCACCTGTAGAGATTTATGAGTCGAAATTGGAGGCGAAATCTCGCCCTCAACCCGTACCTTGTGCATCAGGGAAAACGGATGAAGCGGGGACATTACTGTTGCTTCGTGAGGATATGCAGCAATGCACAAAATCCAGAAATGGATTTGAACAAGGGCCTAAATTGCTCGTAATTGCCCGCGAAAATCAAGATTGGGCATTTGTCCGCACGGAAGAATATAGCGGTGCTTATGGGTATGGTGTTGATGCTGGATGGGATGATGGGAAGCCAGTCTCACGGGGGGTAATCTTCTCGGATAGACAGCTTTACCAGCCAGGGGAAAAAGCATCGTTTACGGGTTTTGCCTACTACTTACAAAATGGAAATATCCAGCAGGACAAAAATGCTAGCTATAAAGTCACTCTCTTAAATCCAGATGGTGAAAAAACGGATTTAGGTACTCAAACAACCAATGAATTTGGCAGCTTTTCTCTAGAAGTGCCGTTTAAGACTAATCAACCGCTTGGCTACTATTCGATTCAAGCGAAAGGCAAAAGTGGCGTAGAGGTTTTGGGTGACTTTCGGGTTGCCGAGTTTAAACCGCCTAATTTTAAAGTAGAGCTAAATCTAGATAAAGAATTTGCTCTAAAAGACCAGCAAGTTGAAGCGAAATCCACGAGTAATTACTTATTTGGTGCGCCTGTAGAAGGCGGGAAGGCGGAATATTACGTCACGCGATCGCAATCTGATTTTAAACCGAAAGGGTGGGAGCAATTTTCCTTTGGGCGACAGTGGTTTTGGCCTGAGGAAAGCCCGACTGTTTCTAGTGATGTGTTGCAATCAAACCAGGTATTAGATGGTAGGGGGAACAGCCAAATTGTCAAGATAGCGAAGGATGTGCCTTACCCGATGACTTATCGGGTGGATGTGCAAGTCTCCGATGTGTCGAATTTGTCAGTATCGGATTCTAAGACATTTACGGTATTGCCAAGCGATCGCTTAATCGGTTTACAATCCAATTTCGTCGCGGATGCGCTTCAAGCTTTCCCCGTCCAAGTTATCGTTACCGATCCTACAGGCAAGGCGATAGAAGGACAACGGGTGCGCGTGGAACTGCAACAGATGAAATTTAGCAGCGTCACGCGGGTGGTAGAAGGCAGTAATACTGCTAAAAATCAGGTTGAATATAAGACAGTTGCACAGACCGAAGTAAAATCTGGAACCAGTCCTCAATCTGTCTCTCTCACACCTCCGGAATCGGGTTCTTACCGCATCCGAGCAAACTTTGCCAACACAAAGGATGAAGTTACCGCAACCGATTTGCAGATTTGGGCGACGGGTGGCAATGCGGTGAGTTGGGGAGAAAGCGATCGCGATCGCTTAGAAGTCAAACTCGATAAAGACACCTATAAACCGGGTGAAACGGCTACCGCTTTAATTCAATCTCCTTATCCGGAAGCCGAGTTATATTTTGCCGTTGTCCGCGACAAACCCCTGTACAAGACAATTACCAAAGTGAAAGGGGGTGCGCCGCAAATTCAATTTCAGGTGACACCGGAAATGTTGCCAAATGCCGCAGTAGAAGCGGTATTAGTTCGCCAAGGCGTTCCCCTAAGTCAAGTGGAACCTGGAAGCTTAGAAAACTTGGTGCGGATTGGGTTTGCTCCTTTTAAAACTAACTTGGATGATAAGTATTTAAAAGTCCAAGTTACCCCCATTCAAACGCAACTAGAACCGGGTGTCCCAGAAACCGTACAGCTAGAACTCAAGGATGCACAAGGCAACCCAGCCCAAGGACAGTTTACCGTCATGGCGGTAAATGAAGCGGTGCTGCAACTGAGCGGTTATCGTCCGCCGGATTTGGTGCAGACTGTTTATGCAGAGCAGCCGATTTCAACTCGATTTAGCGATAATCGTCCTAATGTGGTGGTGCAACCAACCTCAATGACGAAACCGAAAGGTTGGGGTTATGGCGGGGGACAATCAGCAGGCGCAGCGAATACCCGCACCCGCAAGGATTTCCAAGCCTTAGCTTACTACAACGGTTCTGTTCTCACAGACGCGACAGGGAAGGCAGAGGTGACATTTAAGTTGCCGGATGACTTGACAACGTGGCGGGTGATGGCAGTTGCTACCGATGGTAATCTGCACTTTGGCAACGGCGAAGCGACATTTATCACCACGAAACCCCTGCTGTCTAACCCTATATTGCCGCAGTTTGCACGTCCGGGCGATCGCTTGGAAGCTGGCTTATCTGTCACGAACAATACCCAACAAACCGGAAATTTGGCAATCAATGGTGTGGCGAATGGTTCTCTTCAGTTTGCAAATAAACCCGCTAATCTGCAAACCAAAGCAGAATCTGGCACTCGTGCGTATCGCTTTCCTATCGTGGCGGGTAGTGCGGGTAAATCTCAGGTGAAGTTTACCACTCAGTTGAATGGAACCGCTGATGCGTTTGAAGTGCCTTTGGAGGTGAAAGCGCTAGAGATTACCGAACAAGTCGTAGAAAGCGGTACAACTACGAATCAGGTAAAAATTCCCCTGAATGTGGATAAAAAGGTTGTCCCTGATGCGGGAGGTTTGGAGATTTCCCTTGCCAGTACGCTAATACCAGAAATTACCGCACCAGCGCGTCAAGTATTGCAGGATGAGCAATTGCCATTTTTGGAACCGGCGGCGAGTCAATTAGCGATCGCATCCAGCTTGCAAACGCTTTCTCAAAAATACGGTCAAACCTTTGCACAATTCAATCCGACTCAACAAGCGAACCAATCTCTAGAACACCTACAAAAACTCCAGCAACCGGATGGTGGATTCGCCGCTTGGCCTGGTCAACAGAAGTCCGATCCGTTAGTATCTCCTTACGCAGCTCAAGCTTTAGCAAGAGCCTCGAAAGCGGGACTGACGGTAGAACCGAGAATGGTGTCTCGCTTGACGACTTACTTGAAGAAAATTCTTGCAGATCCCGGTCAATACGATTTTTGTAAGCAACCACTCTGCAAGAATCAGGTGCGACTAGAAGCACTCTCTGCTTTGGCGGAACTGGGAGAAAAGCGCAATGACTTTCTTGCAGACATTTACGCACAGCGCAGTCAATTCGATCCGGTTACGCAGATTAAGCTGGCGCATTACCTGTCTCAGTTCCCAGAGTGGCAAGAAGAATCTCAAATGTCGAAACAATTTCAGCAGAATATTTATCAAACGGGTCGCACTGCTACGGTAAATTTACCCCAAGGTTTATCTTGGCTCAACTCGCCAACAACAGCGCAAGCTCAAGCTTTGCGCCTTGCGATCGCGCAAAAGAGTAACCCAGAAATCTTAGATCGGTTGTTGCAAAGTCTCCTCGCACTGCGACGAAATGGCACTTGGCAGAATACCTATGACAACGCTCAAGCACTCACGGCTTTGGTGGAATATAGTCAGACGCAGCCAACACCGCCTAACTTTGCCGCAACGGTGAAACTCGCTGGCAAAAAATTGACATCGGCGCAGTTTAAGGGATACACCAACCCCAGCCAGGATCTTAAGGTGCCGATGACCCAGTTGCCACGCGATCGCCACGATCTGATTGTGCAAAAATCTGGTCAAGGCACGTTGCACTACTTGGTTGCCTACCGCTATCGCCTACAGGGAAATCAACCGGGAAGATTTAACGGCTTACGGGTGACACGCGAAATCCGTCCCGCTAATGAAGAAAAGGTGTTGCGAAAGCTCAGCCTCTATGCTTCTGATGAGCCGTTGACGGTGAAAAGCGGTCAGGTGTTTGATATCGGTTTGGAGATTATTACCGATCGTCCCGTGAATCGTGTGGTCATTAGCGATCCGCTCCCAGCCGGGTTTGAGGCAGTCGATGCGAGTTTCCAAACTTCTACGGCTGCATTACAGGCAAAAGAGGATAACTTTGGCTTCAAGACGATTTATCGCGATCGCATTGTTGCCTATAGCGATCGCCTGGAAGCTGGAGTTTACTCCCTGCACTACCTCGTCCGTTCTGTCACTCCAGGTACCTTTCTATGGCCTGGTGCAGAAGCTCATCTACAGTCTGCCCCAGAAGAGTTTGGACGCTCAGCTTCTTCTACTTTGAAAGTGTCGGATTAGAGTAGTTCGGAAATTGACATTATGTTCTCTCTCCTGGCTCTTATCTAAATCCGCCTAATTACCCAAAATACCCTGAAACCCCACCCTGCGCTCGCCTGCGGCTGGCTCCGGCTCCCCTCCCCGCAAGCGGGGAGGGGTTGGGGGTGGGGTTCCAAGACACTACTCTCCAAGCCAGATTTTTGCCTAGTTTTGCCTTTTGTGTAACTTTTGCCTTTTAACTTTTGCTTGTTTGCCGATTAGTTTTGCCGCGATCGCCCTTTCTTTGCAAAGATTAGTTAGATTGTTATGCCACAACGGCAGTTATGGCGATATCAAGACTAAGTAAATTCATAAGGGAAGCAACATGGCTGGAAAAACAATAAATAGTAGTGCCAGTGGTTTTCTTGTTGTCCTCTTGCCATTGGCGTTTGCGATCGCCTTCCTGTTTGTAGCATGGCCTGTAGTGCTGGCACTGGTGTTGGTGGGTATCTGTTTAAGGCTTTGGCAAAACTATCAATGGCAAAAGTGGAGCCAGCAAGTCAATCCCTTTTTTCATCAGCTGATTCAGGAAACCCAAGGGCGCGTTACAGCACTCGACTTGGCAATGAAAGCGAATCTCTCTGGAGCAGCAGCGCAGCGGTACTTGGATACAAAAGCCCAAGAATTTGGAGCAAGTGCCCTTGACTATCAAGACAAAGGCAAAGTGTATTACTTTATCACTGCCAACACTTTAGGTAGCATCTTTGATGACAGCGAACCTTCCAGCCAATCTTATGTCAATGATGCTCCAGAAGCTGTGGCACCTGCCCGCAAAGAGCAGCAACCACAGGAATTAGCTGATGACGAGGAGTTTGAGGAACCTGAAAACGAACCCACTGACGAACAGAGGGCTTCTAAAGCGCTGATTCAATCTGAACTGGCAAGGCGGCTGGATGTTCATTCCAGTACCATTTACAAACGCAGAAGTGAGCCATACTTCGCAGATTGGAGCCAGGGTCGAGATCCAGAAGGAATATCCTGGAGATTTGAACCCGACAGCATGCTGTTTTTTCCCATCGAAACCGAGTTTTAAAAGGAAAGCTGAACCGGCTCCAAGGTAAAAGACAAATTTTCTGGAAAGAGGCTCAGTTTAGAAGGGCAAAAAGGGTAAGGGAATCATCCCTTGCCTTTTGCCGTTTTTAGGGGATCTGCTTGCCAACAACTTGCCTATAACACGGTTATCCCTCCCTAGAGGATTGAGAAGCATTAAGAAATTAAAATGATCCTTAAAAAAAAGGCAAAATAAGAAAACAAAGGTTAATAAAACGGGTTTGCATCCTACTGTGTCCAACCTGTCGAAAGCATTTATGAATGATCGAACCAAAACGGCCTGCGAATCAAGCAGTTAAGCTGGATACGAATTATCACCCTCGTATCTTTGATAAGAATATAAGCTTCGTGCCGCGTCAGATTAGCCCAAAACAATCCGAAGCACTGCGAATCATCGCTCGTCAGGTTGCGGCTCAACAAGAACTACGCCGTGGTTTGAACCGCTTAACCCGTGCCCCCCAATCGCACTCACGAGGGGAAGAACAGCAGGAGCGTTTCTTTACGCTCTCTGAGGAGCGCCTGCGCCTACTAGAATCCATTGTTATCAATGCCAATGACGCGATTGTCATTACAGAAGCCGAGCCATTGGAAGAGCCGCTTGGCCCCAGAATTGTCTATGTAAATCAGACCTTTACCCAAATGACCGGCTATCAACCGGAAGAGGTAATCGGTAAGACTCCCCGGTTGTTGCAAGGACCGAAAACTGAGCGATCGCAACTCGATAAAATTCGTCAAGCTTTGTCACGATGGGAGCCGGTCAGAGTCGAGTTGATTAACTACCGCAAAGATGGTTCCGATTTTTGGGTAGAACTGAATATCTTACCCTTGGCAGATAGTACGGGTTGGTTTACCCATCTGCTAGCGGTGCAACGAGATATTACCGAACGCAAAGCTGCTGAGTACGAACTAAAATCCCATGCGCGGGCTTCAGCAGTCGTGGCTCAACTGGGGCAAGGGGCGCTCTCTGGCACCAATCTAGATGCGCTAATGCAAGAAGCGGTAAAGCTGGTTGCTCAAACTCTGGAAGTGCTCTATTGCCAGGTTCTGGAACTGATGCCGGGAGGCAATGCTTTGTTCATGCGAGCGGGCGTTGGTTGGCAGGAAGGGTTGGTGGGTTCTGCAATCATCGGTGCCCACGATCGTTCCCAGGCAGGATATACCTTGCTAACGGGGAAGCCGGTGATTGTGGAAGACCTCCGGATCGAAACGCGCTTTTCTGGAACGCCACTGCTGCACAACCACCGCGCGATCGCTGGCATGAGTGTGATTATTCATAGTCAGGGGAACCCGTTCGGTGTTTTGAGCGTTCACACCCCTGACTACCGAAGGTTTACGGAAGACGAAGTTCATTTTTTGCAAGCGGTTGCGAATGTCTTGGCAACGGCGAACGAACGCCAGCTGGCGGAAGAGGCGCTGCGGGAAAGCGAAGAGCGGTATGCGCTGGCGGTTCGCGGGAGTAATGAAGGTTTGTGGGATTGGAACCTGAAAGCGGAAACCTTCTATTTTTCGCCGCGCTGGAAATCGATGTTGGGTTGCCAGGAGGATGAAATTTGCGACAGCCCGGAGGAGTGGTTTAACCGCGTACATCCAGAAGACTTGGAGCGAGTCAAAAGCGCGATCGCTGCCCATCTAGAAGGGTTGACTCACCACTTCGAGAAAGAATATCGGATGTTACATAAGGATCAAACCTATCGATGGATGCTTTGTCGAGGAATGGCGATTCGAGATGCCAATGACAAAGCCTACCGGATGGCAGGATCGCAGACGGATATTACCGACCGCAAGGTGGCTGAGGAACATCTCATCTATGATGCATTTCACGATCCGCTGACAGGTTTGCCCAATCGAGCCTTATTTATGGAGCGACTGTCCCAGGCGATCGCGCGAACCAGAAGACAGCCAGAATATCTGTTTGCCGTCTTATTTCTAGATCTCGATCGCTTCAAAGTCGTCAATGATAGCCTCGGTCATGTCATCGGAGACCAGCTGCTGATTGCGTTAGCAAAGCGACTGCAAAGTAGCGTCGCTTCTTGCCTGCAAGCCTCTGTGTGTGGCAGCAATACTGTGGCACGGCTTGGGGGCGATGAATTCGTCATCCTCTTAGAAGAAATTCAAGATATCGACGTTGTAGAAGCGATCGCCAAAAGCATCCAAAAAGACCTCCAGCATCCTTTCAACCTAGACAGACACGAGGTCGTTGTGACAGCCAGCATTGGCATTACCTTAAGTGCAATCGAGCAACGAGGTTCATCAGGCACTTACAAAACTTGCCCCTACCC
Organism: Trichocoleus sp. AS-A1; assembly: GCF_039962015.1. Taxonomy (NCBI): domain Bacteria; kingdom Bacillati; phylum Cyanobacteriota; class Cyanophyceae; order Leptolyngbyales; family Trichocoleusaceae; genus Trichocoleus; species Trichocoleus sp. AS-A1. The sequence continues at coordinate 21,396 of NZ_JAMPKG010000029.1, forward strand.
CGGAGACATTCTGCGTGACGCCGACATCGCCTTATATCAAGCCAAGGCACTAGGCAAAGCCCGTTACGAAGTTTTTACCACCGCTATGCACACTCATGCGGTGGCTCGCTTGCAACTAGAAAACGATCTCAGACAAGCCCTAGCCAGAACTGAGGTAAAAGACCGGCTTCAAACAAAAACTGTCAATTCTTCTGGTTACTCTTCACTCAGTCGTGAGTCCGCATCCTTCAGTCATTCTTTCCTGCTTCACTATCAGCCCATTGTCTGCTTCATGACTGGCAGAATTACTGGTTTCGAGGCACTGGTACGCTTGTCTCACCCGTTTCGCGGCTTGATTTCCCCAGTTGATTTTATCCCGATCGCAGAAGAAACAGGTTTAATCATCCCTTTGGGAGCGTGGGTTCTGCGCGAAGCCTGCCGTCAAATGCGGCTTTGGCAACAAGAATTTTCTGACTTAGCACCATTAACCATCAGCGTTAATCTTTCCGGCAGACAGTTTTCCAAACCTAATTTAGTCGAGCAAATTCAGCAAATTCTCCAAGAAACCGAGTTACCAGCACCAAGTCTAAAACTGGAAATTACCGAAAGTGTGGTGATGGAAAATGCTGCCGCCGCTACGGCTAGTTTAGAGCAACTAAGCAACTCCGGAATTCAACTTAGTATTGATGACTTCGGAACCGGCTATTCTTCTTTGAGCTATTTGCACCGCTTTCCGCTCAATACTCTGAAGATTGACCGCTCCTTTGTTAGCCGGATGGATGCAGGCGAAAATTCTGAGATTGTAAAAACGATTGTTACGCTGGCTCATCATCTGGGATTAGATGTGATCGCAGAAGGTGTAGAAACGGCGGCTCAGATGGAACAACTGCGATCGCTACGCTGCGAAGCTGGGCAAGGATTCTTCTTTTCCAAGCCACTAGATAGCGAATCTGCTAGAGCATTAATCGCCGCAATGCCCCAATGGTAAGACCATTCAAAATCATCTTATTTTTAATTTTTCTGAGTCTGCTAACTATTTATAAAATCCCTCAACGATCTTTGCACTTGTGGTAGGTTGATGTAGACTTTGGCGGCTTCAATTAGATTCATGACATTTGCCGGACTCGCATCATCGATATCGTCACTCAATCGTTTCCCAGTCAACTTGCTATCGAGTTTAAATTGCAAGCGCAAGTAACGACTATCCTCATCAATCACCTGTTTAGCAATGTAACTATTAATATCTGACGAAGCATCAAAAATTACATCAAGAATCGGGAGTGCCCACTGAATCGCACCCCATTGTTGGGCACTTTCAAGCGGAATTGCGCGGGTAAGACTTCCCGTACCGAGGGATAAAACTGAAATTTCGTGGGGTTTATAACCTAACCGCAGGGCTTCAGCGATCGCGCAAGCTGTAGGATTATTTGCCCCAACACCACCGTCAATCACCGAGTATACGTTAGTAATTCGGTAAGCAGAGGTATTATTAGGCACTACGTTCCACGGCTCATCCACAAGCGCCATCCGAGTCCCGCCTCTGTAACCAATGATGCTACGAATCTGACCGCGTCCCGCCCCGCCGATGATTTCAATTTGCATTTGATTGTAATCACCATTGTCTTCTGCGGCTTCTTGCCCTAACGTAATCGAGTTTGTATCTCCGGCTTGGGCAATCCCTTCTTCTTTTTTATCCAGTCTATAGGCAGGAAAAAAAGTTGGGGCAGAAGCAGAACAGAGGCACGCTTCCCATAAGGGAAGTTCAGCAAATATTTTGCGCCAGCTTTTAAAAATAATCGGTTCTCGCTTAATTGTGTCGTAGGCAGTAATTAAGAGTTTTGTTGAAGTGATATCCGACAGTTTTTTGTATTTAAATTCTTCTTTAAGAGATTCAATCAAACCTTTGTTTGAGTATTTAGGGGCAGAAGGGCCGTACTGAAGAAGCAACCCTACCCGTTGCGCCGACCAAAGGTTTCGGTAGGGAAAGATTCGAGTCCCTTTGTTCTGGTACACATCCACGATGTCCTGGGCTGTGCGATCGCTAGCAATCGACGCCGCCAAAATTGACCCGGTAGAGGTTCCTGCAATTAAGTGGAAGTATTGGCTTAAGGGCTGACCGATAATTTTCTCGATCTCTGTCAGCATCGTTGCTGAAATGACACCCCGGATACCACCTCCGTCAAAGCTCAAAATGCGAAAAGTCACGCTTTTTTCCCCACAAAAGATTGCTGTCAAATCCAATAACTAATTGGTCATTCTTCCTTGTTTAGGGGTCTTCTACCCATTCCCCTTTTGATTCGCCCTCGTAATGTCAATCGTAATTTTGCCGCCAAAGTCTGGAATCGGTGCGCCCGGTTTCGTTAACCGCACTTGGACTTGTGACACTTGCTTGAATTCTAAGATGGCATCTGCGATCGCGCTGATTAACTTTTCTACGAGGGCAAACTTAGCGGTTTTTACCAAATCCTTCACTGTCGAAATCACCGCGCGGTAATCCAGAGTGTCTTCTATGGCATCGCTGATGCCTGCTGGTGCCAAATCTAGCCACAAAGTTACGTCTACTTCAAACCATTGCCCCAATACCTGTTCTTCTGGTAAGTAACCAGTGTAGCCGTAGCAGCGAATTCCTGTTAGCTGAATGCTATCCATTTTCTCAAAAACTTTAATTTCCTTGCTACTTCAAACCTGAGGAGCCAAAATTTCTCCTAAACTTTGCTCCGGTATCTTCGTTAAATCTTCAAGATTCTCAATAATTGTGGTGCAAATATCATCTAATGGTAAATCATTCGGATCTCGTCCAAAAGGATTTTCAATTTCATTACCGATTTCTTCAATCCCAAATAAAATAAAACTAATTATACCGACACCTAGCCCTGTCCACCAGCCGGAAGTATCGACAAGTTGAAAAGGTAGTGCGAAGCCATAGATCAGCAACAGTCGCTTTAGGTAAATCGCATAAGCTAAAGGAATGGGGGTTTTCAAAATGCGTTCGCAGCCAGTTAAAGCTTCTACCATATTATCTAGCAATGCATTCATTGCAGCTAACTGATTATTATTTAAGGAGTTCCGATCGTGTTGCTGCTGTAGGTAATCCCCAATCCAAAATGCTATCTTTAGCGGAGGGTTTTTAAAGCTTTTGAGCTGAAGAAATTGCGATGGAGTTACTATCTCTTCTAACTCGTCGTTTAAAGCCTCTTGTCGCAACTGTAACTTAGTTGCGATCGCAAAGGCTCCTAATAACCGCATCGCTGTTGCTTTATCCTCTCTATCTGTTGATTCTCGTTCCGCAACCGATACTTGAATTTGCCGCGCTAAATTGCGGACGTTCACCACCAAAAGCCCCCAGGATTTGCGCCCTTCCCAAAACCGCTCGTAAGCCGTATTTGTCCGGAAAACCAATAATAAGCCTAAAACCAGATTATAAACAACATTAGTAACCAGATTATCTAAAAGGTTTCCAGCGATCGGTAATTTAAAATAATCGAGAATAGAAACGAAAAAACCAAACCCTCCACACAAAAGAACGCGGGGAAAAATAGTCGGTGCGACCGATCCCCTCAACTGTAAAGCCATTGCAAACCAGTTTTTATTCTCAATCGTCATGCTGCTGTTTATTCACTGAAGCAGAAAAAGATTAAATCATCGTTATCGCCTTCATTCAACAATATCTTGCCGAGTGCTGGCAACGATATCAAATAGCTCTTTCTGTTCTGTCAGAGGAACTTCAAACTTATCTAAACTTTGTTGAAAATCCGCCAGAAATACTTCCCACTCTTCAGGAGAAATTTTTAGGTGAGCATGAGAATCGTGCATTGAACGACCCGTATATTGTTGCGGGCCACCTGTCGCCCAGCAAACCATTTCTGTAACCAGATACTTGAAACCTGCTTTTGACACTCGGTGATGTGCTTCATCTACGAGAGGATTTGCATTCAATTTCGGGTCAACCATGATTCTGTCAATGAAATCATCGACTACGGCTGCAATATTGTAAACACCGCCCAGGCGCTCATAAAGTGATAGTTGTGAGTTCATAATGGCTTCTTCTTGAATTAAATAATTCCTAAATTCTCCTTGGCAAGTGGCAAGGTTAGCGATCGCTCGGTAAGCATTTTAAGGTTTTAAAAAACCTCAATCCTACTTTAAAGTACACCCCAGCACTCGCGAATAAAATTTTTCCTGGGCTTCTGTTGGAAAAATTTATCTTCGACCTTCACTGGGCTGCTTTCGGGGGTGAGAAAATTTAGGGAGATTCTCCGCCGAGTATTTCTACTACACCTAGATTCGGTGTCTACAAATCTCGATGAGTAAAGAGTTTGGCATCTGCACCGCTGTAGGTGGCAGCAATATGCCCATCGCCTGCGATTTGATATTTGTATGTCACCAGTCCTTCTAAGCCTACAGGGCCGCGAGGAGGCATCATTTGAGTACTGATTCCCACTTCTGCACCCAATCCGTAACGGAAGCCATCGGCAAAGCGAGTTGAACAGTTATGAAAGACTCCAGCAGCATTGACTTGTGCCAGAAAATTAGTTGCAGCAGCAGTATCTTCTGTCACGATGGCATCAGTATGCCGAGAACCGTAGGTATTAATATGGTCAATCGCTTCTGAGAGAGAATCCACAATTTTGATTGAGAGAATTAAATCGCTGTATTCTGTCGCCCAGTCGGCTTCAGTCGCCTGTGTAATGTTCAGGATTTCGCAAGTGCTTTCATCTCCTCGCAATTCTACATTTTTTGATTGCAAAGTATTCGCAACTTGCGGTAACAATTCCGATGCGATCGCACGATGCACTAGCAGAGTCTCCACAGCGTTGCAGGCGGCTGGGTAATGGGTTTTGGCATCTACGGTAATCGAGATAGCTTTTTGCAGATCCGCCGCTTTGTCCACATAGACGTGACAAATCCCTTCCGCATGACCCAAAACAGGAATCCGAGTATTTTCTTGCACAAAACGGACAAAAGAGTTAGAACCTCTAGGAATAATTAAATCTACAAATTGATCTAATTTCAGCAGTTCTAAGGTTTCCTCTCTCGTTGTCAGCAATTGCACTACATCTGGATTTACTTCAGTCTTCGCTAATCCCTGGCGAATCGCTTTCACCAGCGCTTCACAAGAACGCACCGCTTCCTGTCCGCATTTGAGGATAACACCGTTGCCAGATTTGATGGCAAGAGTGGAAATTTGCATCACTGCATCGGGACGCGCTTCAAAAATCACTCCCAGAACGCCTAGAGGACAGGTAACGCGCTTGAGAATTAATCCCTCATCCAGTTCCCGGTGAACCTGCACTGCGCCCACGGGATCGGGCAGACGCCCCACATCTCTCACTCCCGCGATCGCTGCTTTTAGCTTTGTTTCATCTAACTTCAAGCGGGCGTAAAGCGGTTTAGGGATTCCTGCCGTCTCGGCTGCCTTGCAATCTGCCGCATTCGCCGCCACAATCTCTGATGCTGAGGATTCTAGCGCTTGCGCGATCGCTTCAATCGCTTGGTTTTTCGCCTCTGCGGACAACACTGCCAAGCTTCGCGCTGCTTGACGAGTTTTTTGAGCGATCGCACTTAAGGACATGGAAGCAATCTGGGAAGTCATGGCTCTGAATCAAACGCCTACGTTCAAGCCAAAGTTTAGCAAAATGTGGCTTCTGTTTAAATTCTAATGGGTAGGATGCCTGAGTTTAAATCGGATGAACCTAAGGCTAGAGATAGGTTTACTACTTTTTAATTGATTTATCAATTAAATTTATTAGCTCGATTTTAGCTCATTTTAATAAATTCTTAATTGTTGTTTGTAAAATATATAAGTAGTATGAAAATAAAATTTTCAGAAAAATTACAAAATATAACTTAAATGAGTATACATCAAAAAAAACTGTTAGTTTCTGCTAGCCCACCCGCAGATAAACAGTTGCAATCTAGACAACAGTTACGGATTGATTTGGCTCAAGAGTGCCAAAAATCCCAGCAGTTACGAGCTGATGGCGTTAAAAAGCGCCAAAAATCCCAGCAGTTGCTAGCTAATTTGCCTAAAACCTGTCAAAAATTACAGCAATTGTTGGCTAATAGTGCTGAAGAGTGCCAAAAGTCGCAGCAGTTACGGGCTAGTTCAACTAGAAGTGTTCCGGTCGAGCTGTTAGACATTGATTTAGACATTGATTTAGATGAACGCCTCCCCGCGATAGACTTGCCCTTAGATTCATTAGAGTATTTCGACGCGCTTGTGCAATCGCAGTCTGACGTAGAGACTCGTCTCCAAATGGTAGATCGATTGCAGTTAGACTTAGTAGAAAGTTTGCGATCGCTTGAGGACTCCCTTCAGCAATTTCCACTTGATTTAGGTAAATCTCTGCTGAAAGAAGAGCTGTTGATAGAAAATCAGCAGCTAGATGTCTTAGATAGAGATATCCTCCAAGAGTCTTCCGATAGCCCTGAGTGCGGAGAAATTGTAAAAGTTATTGACAAATTTCTTGCTCAATATTTAAGCGGAGATTACTCAGAAGATGATGAATCTACCGCCAGCGATACTCTTTGAGTATCGCTGGCGGCGATGAAATTTTTTATTTAGTTTCATCCCCATAAACCCGGTTTCTTCGAGAAAGCGGGTTTTTCATTTCAATGGTTCTATCTTTTGGTAGATGAATTTCTGAAACTTTCCGAAACTACTGTGACAAACCGTGTATCTAGCGAGTATTTGGTCAACAAATACCGCTGCTCCTTCTTCAGGGAGATGCATTATGTCACTCGAAGCCGGATTTGACGCGCTCAAACAAGGACGATATCAAGAGGCAGTTCGGTTGCTCAAGCAATACTGCCATTGTTCCGATGCTCACGCCAAGACTACCTGAGAGGTTTGATGGGGCTAGCGAAAGCCTATCAAGGGAGCAGACAGACGCAAAAAGCGATCGCCCTTGGTTTTTTCCTCCCCTCCCTGTTCTAAATTTCGGAAATTTTCTTCATCCAACCTGTAGTTTCAAAAAGGGCGAACACTGCAAGCGCACGGTTCGCCTTCTTCTTGGTGCTGAGGAACTCAAAGCAGCAAACCAGGTGCTAGAAAATTTCATCGCAAATTTATATAAGTATTGTTTTCCTATGAAGAGTATATGAAGTTACATAGATTCAGTATTTTGACGGAAGATAATCGAATCCAATGACCTCTAAGTTAGGTAAAGAACAGTCAGGAAGTGGGCTTCAGAAAATGAGTGCAGTTTCAAAAAATGGGTGGGATTCCTGGAGAATGGCATCAATCGCGATCGCTCGGAATTCAAGAGCATTGGAACAGCTATCGGAGAAACTGACTTCAAAGTACACAGATTCAGAGATGGCTGGGATATGGCGGCAGGCACGGTTGGTGCTAGCAGAAGAAGATGAGTGCTGGCTGGAAGAAGAACTGTATCGCATCCTGATTCAGGATTCCCAAATCGCAGCTTAAAAATTTAGCGTTCCTGGTTTAATTCGCCCGAAGCTGCTAACTGAGCTTTCGCTTGTTGCCAAAGCGTTTCCAACTCATCTAATCTGTAATCAGAGAGGGGACGGTCGGCAAAAGCCTCCATTTTTTTCAGACGCTGAATAAATCGCTGATTCGTTCCCTGTAAAGCTTCCGAAGGATCGAGATCGTACCAACGGGCAAGATTAATCACTGTAAATAATAAATCTCCCAGTTCCGCTTGCTGATGGGCTTCGTCTTCCTGTTGCAGTGCCTCTTCAAATTCTGCTAACTCTTCGTGAAACTTCGCCCACACGCCCTCAATATTTTCCCACTCAAACCCAGCCGCAGCCGCCTTTTGAGAGATTTTCATCCCCGCCATCAGTGGCGGCAATGTGCGGGAATAACGAGTCAGTTTGCGACTTAGCTGTTGCGCGTCTTGAGTCGTTTCTCCTTTTTCTGCGGCTTTGATTTTCTGCCAATTTTCGTGGACTTCCTCAGCAGTTTCGACTTCAACCTCTCCAAAGACATGAGGATGACGGCGGATCAGCTTTTGAGTCAGCCCCTGAACGACATCGGTTAAGCTAAATTGCCCGGATTCGCTAGCAATCTGCGCTTGCAGCATCACTTGTAGCAATAAGTCCCCCAGTTCTTCAGCGATCGCATCTTTATCCCCAGTGCGAATCGCATCTACGACTTCATAAGCTTCTTCGATGACATACGGGGTGAGGGTTTGGGGAGTCTGCGCTAAATCCCACGGACAACCTCCATTGGGCGATCGCAACTGGGCAACAATCTCAATCAACTGTTGCAGCGCTTCTAGTGCAGTTTGAGGCATGGGATGAGCAGATTCTGGGGAATTTGACATAAACGAAAATTCAGTTTGCCTTTCGATCTTACCTTTGCGTCCTCTGCGTCTTGGCGGTTGGTTTCTTGACTCTACGCTGACTCACTTTGCCGGTTCGCTTCCGAGTCTTCACTCGCTTAGGCATCACCGCCTTCAATCCACTTTTTTTAAACCGCTTGTAGGCAGAACCCCCCCAGTCACTGAACGAGTGACTCATTGCACCCAATTCCAAACCCACAAACAGCGCCATCCATTCAGCCGGATATTGAGTAAGCGATCGCTGCACCTGATTCGCTATCATCTGCCAAGTCCACCCGACACCCCAGACTAGCTGTAGCATCCCCAATATCAACAATCCCACGAGAAAGAGCCAGCAGGAGAGATAAAGCGATCGCACGATTGTCCCAATTGCCAACCCGTGGGAAAAAACCGAGCGGTGACGTAAACTCTTCTGGTAAGGTATCCAAATCCACCGCAACCAGCCCCAACGCTGATAAGGACGGGAGTTTAAATCCAAGTCTGGGCTAAACATTAGCCCGCTGAATAAAAATCCTCCGGAAACAATTAACGTCAGATCGCCACTGCGAGTCAGCCCGAACGTCATGCCCGCCACCCAAGGCAGGCACCATAAAGTAATGCGATCGTGCGTCCGACCAGAGGGCATCCGTTAAAATTTGAGATTTTTTTAAATTTATTCTGTTTGAATAGTAGCAGTAGCCGCGTAATCTGCTATTATCTAAAAAGTGTCTGAATTTGGGCGGTTAGCTCAGTTGGTAGAGCGCCTGCCTTACAAGCAGGATGTCACTGGTTCGAGTCCAGTACTGCCCATTAAAAATTGTATAGTGATTAATTACCTGTCATTCGTGACAGATGAATGTCATTGATCCAAATTCAGCTCCATCCAAATTTGTTTGGAGAAGCTAAGCGATGCGAGAATCTTGTCACTAAAATAGCACATTAAGGCACCGAACGATTGGGGTCGCCTGTTGTGCTATCTTCGAGCGATGCTCCTCATCAACGTTTGCCTTGAGAACCTCACCAAACTTTGAGCGGTAGATAAGTCGGTCGTTTGGCTTTTGAGGCGTTCCATTAAACGTTGTTTGGGCTTTATCGGCGTTGACTTGTACCTGTTGCTTGAGTTTTACATTTGAGATAATCGGTCGGTTAGAGGCAGTAAACGTACATGAGGTTGCTCTCTTCCTCCTCATGGCTGCTGGCAATTAGGAGAATTCCACTGCAAGCGAGTTATGCAGCTTTACCAGGTTCGTCTTTAGCTCGTCGTCGAAACTCCTGCATGCTAATGACCTTGGAGGCTGCTGCTGCGTCCCAAACCTCCTTTACAATGTCCCAAAGTGCTGGAATGACTATCAGCGTGTATTGACCAATGCCTTTTCTGCGCTTGTCGTCAACTTTTAGGACTGAAATTTGTTTACCAAAATCTGACCAGTCTTGGTTTACCCAAAAAACTTCGTCATCAATAACGACGATTTGCTTATCCCTAAGAGCTTTGTTGTACTGGCATTTCTCAAAAAAATCGATAACCCTCCGAATCACCTGTAGAGACGTTGCCTCCCTTAAATTCCGGATAGCCCGAATCTCCAGCACCTGCTCCCAGGTGTAGTAAACTTCAGGTTTTTTCTTGCCTTCCTTCAAAACCCGTGTCGGAATAACCAACCCAGAGCGCTCAAGATACTGTAGCTGGTTGGAAGTTGCTCCAGCCAGCTCCATAGTCTCTCGCCTAGTGAATTGGTCAATGATATTCATGAGATATATTCAAAATCAAAAAACTGAATACATTTGCTAGGATGGCAGTAACCCATTAAACAGGAGGTGATTTTATGACACAGCGACGTACCAGTAAAGCTGCCGCAAGCGCAGCTTCCAAAGTATTGCGTGGAAAGAACTACAGCCAGATAGCAAAACGTGCTGCTGGCTCGGCTCTTTCCCAACGCGCTCCAAAGAAGAAGTAATTTAACATAACTTCTTCTTCCTATTCCAGCGCTTGCTAGGTGCAACTAGCGAGCGCTTTTACCTATATTGTATTTTACCTGTGTCCCTCTTCCTGCTTAGATTTGGACTACTCAAGTGTTTAGTAAGTTCTCATCTGTGGATAATAAATCAGAAGTGTCCTGCAATCCGCATCTGGTAGTGAACACAATTTTACAACTCTAATAACTCTTAATGTTGGCATCAACACTTCCCACGCCTCAATCTGCTGGTGTAATTGCTGTTCGGGCGATCGCTTTTTGCCTGATGAGTGCGATCGCATCGCTTCTCACGCCTCAAGCTTGTTTTTTATCCCCATTATTTGGATGGTTGCAAACAGTAAGAATGTGAGTGCTTAACGATGTAGACTCATCTGTCGCTGTTCCTGAGAAAGCCCCGTCACAATATCCTCTGCTGCAATTCCTGCTGTAATTAATGCTTCAGTCAGTCCCTCCTGAAAATTATCATCCTCAATAACAACCTTGCCATCGACGAGCCGCGCATGGAACAAGATTGTATTAAGCCAAACACTTTTTTCCCAACCTGTTGCAATAATTAGAAACTGCCCTGACTCAGGATCGCACACGGCACGAATTTGAACTGTCTGTAATCGGGGTTGTGCAGCTGATGCCTTCCGTAATACTTGTGTCAAAATTTCAGGATAGGTTAGTGTGCGCTCCATTGGATAATGACCTCATCTATAGGTTCATAAATCAGTAGATTGATTTTATTTCGTCTAATAACTAGCTGAAAAATTGGTTTTTGAAAATGCTTTAAGTAGACCGACTGACTCACAGCTAAAAAAAGCTGACGCTCTGGTTCTTATTCTTCTAAAGCCCACTGATAAAGCTGAAGCTGCCCCATCGTCTTTTCTAGCTCACTAATCACCGAAGGAGTATCAAAGTCTTTTACTTCAACTGCGATTATACAGTTTTCTTTCTCTGCACTAAAAAACTTTTCGGCTCCAATATCGGCTTTTAGCAATGTTCTCTCTAACAGCAAAACTAGCGGATCATCAGTAATTGTCCAACCATCCTTTTCTAGGGTACGACGTAGAGAAAAATGTAAATTATCTCGTCTAGACATTAGTATTAATCATTTTCTTCAATTTTACCCATGAAAATACTTCGAGCAGATAGCTTTCTGGTAGACGGTCATTCCCACAAAAAGCAACTGACACTGATAACAACACTCATCCTGCCACAACGCCGGAATCTAAACCCTCGTCCCACACCTGGGACACAACGACCAACCACCTCAGCTGATGCTGCTCATACCTTGGCATCAGGAGAAGTGTGAAGCGGAGCTATCGTGCTAGCGAATCGCTCATTCGCTCCCTCCCAACTTTGACCGCATCGCTTGCCACGCTTCAATCTGCTGCTGTAACTGCTGTGTGGGCGCTCGCCTTTTGCTTCATGAGTGCGATCGCTCATTCACTCCCTCCCAACTTTGACCGCATCGCTTGCCACGCCTCAATGTGTTGCTGTAACTGCTGTGTGGGCGATCGCATTTTTCCTGATAGTGCGATCGCATTTAACCCAGCATGGGAACGTCAGAATTCATCGGTTGAGGGCGAGGAGAGCTAATTTTATAGACTGCTGAAGATTGCGATCGCAATCTGGCATCGCGATTAATTTACAATAATTTACTTAGCGGGTGCCGATAAAAGGACACGCTTGGCGCAACCTGCACAGAGAACCAACGCCCGAACAGCAGGCATTCTTGCGATCGAGTTGATCCCTATTCCCTCTACAATTGAACAATTCAGAATGTCCAGCAGGACTTGCTTTTGCGCGAGAGGGAAAATGAGCCATCGTCCGATTATTCTAGGCATTGTTGGTGACAGTGCCGCTGGGAAAACAACACTAACACGAGGAATTGCTCAGATATTAGGTGAAGACAATGTCACCATTATCTGTACCGATGATTATCACAAGTACGACCGAATTCAGCGTGCAGAGAAGGGAATTTCAGCACTGCATCCTGACTGCAACTACTTGGATATTATGGAGCAACACCTGTCCCTGCTTCAAAACGGACAGCCTATCCTGAAGCCGATTTACAACCACGACACGGGGATGTTCGATCCGCCTGAGTATATCAAGCCGAGCAAGTTTGTGATTGTTGAAGGGCTTCTCGGTTATTCAACCATGAAAACCCGTGACTATCACGATGTAAAAGTTTATTTAGCACCGCCTGAAGCTCTACGCGCTGAGTGGAAGATCAAGCGAGATACGATGAAACGGGGCTATAACGAAGAACAGGTTCGCGAACAATTGAGAAAGCGCGAACCAGACTCAGAAGCATACATCCGTCCTCAGCGCCAATGGGCAGATATCGTGGTAAGTTTCTATCCACCTACAGACACCCCAGAGGAGAACAGTTCACACCTGAATGTGCAATTGGTACTCAGACCAACAATTCCACATCCAAGCTTAACCCAAATTTTGAACCCAAGCAGTCCTAGTTACAAACCGGCAATTCGCCTGGAACTTGAGCGGGATATGGGTAAGCCGGTTGATGTGCTAGAAATTGACGGTCAAGCAACCAGCGAACAAGTCAGAGATTTAGAGCGGATGCTGTGTAATGACATCCCTGACTTACTGCCTTTCTGTAGCTTGGACGGTACCCCCAATCTGGGTACTCTCGTCGGGACAACTGGGGAAACGCTCCAAAGTTACCCTCTGGCACTGACTCAGCTACTGGTTGCCTATCATATGCTCAAAGCTGCAAATATCCACACAGTAAAGAATTAAAAAATTAAAAATGCAAAATTAAAAGTTGAATTTCTCAATTTTTAATTTTTAATTCTTAATTGTTTTGTTCTTGGCGCGATCGCAACTCTCACGGCACTATCGGGAAAACTAGATATAGTCTTTCCCGGTGCATTTATGACCTATTGCCTCAGAATTGCAGATATACCCCTTAGCGAACGTCCTCGCGAACGATTAATGGCGCAGGGAGCCAAAAATCTTGCAACCGCTGAGCTAATTGCGATTTTGCTGGGCACGGGTCAAGGGGCAGGAAAACTTTCCGCTGTCGGTCTTGGGCAATACATATTACAGGAATTAAGTCAACACCAACGCGATCCGCTGGATATGTTACGAGATATCAGCGTTCAAGAGTTGACAAAAATTCCCGGTGTAGGGCCAGCAAAAGCCACCACAATTCTAGCAGCGGTTGAGTTAGGAAAACGGGCATTTCTATCTCGCCCCGGAGTTAGCACCATGATTGATAGTCCTGCTGCCGCTGCTGCTGCGCTCAGTCATGAGTTGATGTGGCAGATGCAAGAACGATTTGCCGTGGTGCTGTTGGATGTGAAGAATCGCTTGGTGGGTACTCAAGTGATTACCATTGGCACTGCAACTGAAACGTTGGCTCCTCCCCGCGAGATTTTCCGAGAAGTCCTTCGCCAGGGTGCGACGCGGCTGATTATTGCACACAATCATCCGTCAGGGAGCATTGAACCCAGTCAAGAAGATATTGATTTGACCCGTCAGTTGTTGATGGGAGCGCAATATTTAAGTATTCCGCTGCTAGATCATTTGATTTTAGGCAATGGTGACTATCTGAGTCTGCGGCAAACAACCACCTTATGGGAGGAGTATCCGCAGGGGGATTGAAGTCGTGACAACGTCCCCATAACCTCTATGCTTTACCCACATCTGTTGAAAACCCTGTCACGCTACGGGAAAGGGCGAAGCCTTTGGATAGCGAGTTGCCCGTTTTTGTCCTCAAGTTATCGCTCAAATGCGAAAATCCCTACAGGGTTTTTGGACTTATGGGTAAAGCATAGCCATTAATCTTGGAGGCTTCTCAATTTCACAAGTGAGAGTTGCTGATTCATGAAGCAGTCGGGGATCTAAATCGCTGGCTCATAACTCAAATAAGATTTCTATATAGACTACTTTTGAAAAGCTTTCTAAAATTCATGAAAAGCATTGGCAAGATCCCTCGCTTCTCCAAGAAGTCTGGGAGTTGAATCGCTGGTAAAAACCGTCTTAACTAACCGGCATCTTTGTAACAATTTCTGTAACAGAACCCCTGTTCGCATCTTATTGCGTCTAGATTCAGGAGAAAGATACGGCTAATCTTACTATTAATCGGCAATGCTGCTAAAAGATGTCCGAGACTATCAAATTCTGTTTCTATCCTTGTTCCTGTTCTTAGGTATTTGGACAAGAGACTGGACGCTAAGACCGGATCTAATTCTAGTGGTGATGATAACTTGTCTAGTGACTCAGTGGCTAGCAGCATCGATTAAACAAAACTTATCCAATTTGCTTCCGGTACAAGATAATTGTCCGAATGAAATTGATTCAGGTTTAATAAATGTTCCTGTCAAGCTTTCACTACGGAGTGCTTTTATTACGGCTTTAGGTCTCAGTTTGCTGCTAAGAGCCGATAGTTACAGCACAATGATTTTGGCTGGTTCTTTCGCAATTCTCAGTAAATTTATTTTTAATTTTCGGAATAAGCATTTTTTTAACCCTGCTAATTTTGGTATTATTGCCGCGCTTATCTTGACAAAAGATGCCTGGGTTTCGCCCGGACAATGGGGAGATGAATGGTGGTATGCGCTGTTATTTGCAGGCACCGGGGGCACGATTTTAAAACGAGTTGGTCGTTGGGATACAACTGCTGCTTTTTTAGGTTCCTACGCTTTGTTGGAAGCTACTCGCAATATTTGGCTTGGCTGGACATGGGATGTATTTTTACATCGATTGATGAGCGGTTCTTTGTTGTTATTCGCTCTATTTATGATTACAGATCCTCGTTCTATTCCTAACGCTAGGAGTGGGCGTTTAGTATGGGCAGTTTCTATTGGCTGCTTAACTTTTTTCTTGCGAAATCAATTTTTTATTTCTACTGCTGTTTTCTGGGCTTTATTCGCCCTTGCACCTATGACCGTTCTGTTAGATTTTCTCTGGTCAGCACCCCGATTTTCTTGGGCGGAGACTTCTTCACAGACATTCAGTACTTCAGTCATTGATAAACCTGAGGAAACTGAATCTGAGACGTATCTACAAGTGTAAGTTTTTATTAATTACTAGCAGAGGTAACAATGAAGTTATTTCGGATCTGTAAAACTTTAGTGATAACGCTTCTGGCTGTTATTTGCTTTGCTCCGACAGCCTGGGGGTTTTGTGGTTTCTATGTGGCGAAAGCGGATACAAAGCTTTACAATAAAACGTCACAAGTGGTAATTGCTCGCGATCGCGATCGCACTATTTTAACGATGGCGAATGACTATCAAGGCGATGTCAAAGACTTTGCTCTGGTTGTCCCCGTTCCGACAGTGCTTCAGAAAGAACAGGTTCACGTTGGCGACCCTAAAATTATCGAGCGATTGGATGCTTTTAGTGCGCCGCGACTGGTGGAATATTTTGACGAAGATCCTTGTAATCCGGTCATGTACGAGAGGCTCCCTGCACCAGCATCCGCACCAACGTCAGGCGGTGCAAGAGCTAGCAGGGATGAAGACAATAGCTTGGGTGTCACTGTAGAAGCTCGTTTCAATGTGGGAGAGTATGACATTGTTATTCTCAGTGCAAAGGAATCAAACGGTCTAGAAACGTGGCTAAATCGTAACGGATATAAGATTCCACGGGGTGCAAAACAACTGCTGCAACCTTATATCCGGCAAAATATGAAATTCTTTGTTGCAAAAGTCAATCTTAAAGAATTTCAAAGTTCTGGCTCTCAATTTCTGCGACCTCTACAGATGGCTTACGAATCTCCTAAATTTATGTTGCCGATTCGTCTAGGGATGATTAACTCTACTAGCGAACAAGATTTGATTGTTTACGTTTTATCGCCTAAAGGACAAGCTGAAGTTACCAATTACCGAACTGTAAAAATCCCCTCGGATGCTGAAATTCCAGTATTCGTCAAAAATGAATTTGGCGATTTCTACAAATCGATGTTTCAAACTTCTTACACTCGTGAAGACAAAAAGGTTGCCTTTCTGGAATATGCCTGGAACATGGGAAACTGCGATCCCTGTTCTGCCGAACCTTTAAATCCAGAAGAACTGCGAAAAGCCGGTGTTTTTTGGCTAGAGAATTATCCTTCGGATGCCCGCGAGTCAGCACCTTTCCGTAGAGCCGTTGTTCCCTCTAATAATGTTTTTATCACCCGTCTCCACGTCCGGTACACCCGCGATAAATTCCCGGAAGATTTGGTGTTTCAAGAAACATCAAATGAACAAAGTTTTCAAGGTCGTTATGTCCTTCGTCATCCCTTTACAGGAGATGTGAAGTGTCAAGCGGGTCAACAGTATAAACAGTCTTTGACTAGACGATTTGAACAAGAGGCGCAGACTCTCGCCAAGCTGACTGGGTGGAATATTCAGGATATTCGGAAGAAAATGCCTGTTGCACAAAGCAATTCTAGACCTTGGTGGCAAAACATCTGGCCTTAATAAGGACCTAACATTTTAACCCTCTTTCCTGCAAAGGAAGGGGGGAAATTTCCAGCTTTTGAGTCAGTTTTCTTCAAGTTAAATCGCTTCTCGCTCTAGCAGCAAAGTAACAGGGCCATCATTTTCAATTGCTACCTGCATCATCGCCCCAAATTCGCCTGTTTCCACGCGCAAACCGCTCTGGCGCAACTTAGCGATAAACTGTTCGTAAAGATTTTGAGCGATCGCAGGCGCAGCAGATTTATCAAAAGAGGGGCGGCGTCCTTTGCGACAATCTCCATAGAGGGTGAATTGGCTGACTACCAGCAGTTCACCCTCACTTTCTAGGACTGATTTCTCCCAACGTCCGCTACCATTCTGCTCATCTGGAAATAAGCGCAATTCCAGACATTTACGAGCCATCCACTCCAGTTCGGCTTCGGTATCTGTTTCGGCAATGCCTACAAGTAAATTAAGTCCGCGCCCAATTTTGCCGACTACTCGATCTGATACCTCAACTTGTGAGGATTTAACTCGCTGAATGACAACGCGCATAATTAGCTTCGATACATCTGTCGGGACATGACAATGCCATGTCCCGACCAAACATTAGAGCCGCGATCTATTTGACCTAACTGAGAAAAGCGATTAAGAATTTAGCAATTAGCTAATTCCTAAAAACTATTTCCCAAAGCCTTTACCGCGAGAAGTAGAAGGCAGACAAACACAATTTTTGATTTGTTGTTGCAGGGTTTCTTTATCTAAATCCTGACCAATCAGTACCAACTGGTTTTTTGGTTTTCCTGTCCAATCTTCATCATCAATGGAGAAGCGCTTGCCGCACAGATGGAAGATATGACGCCGAGGACTTTCATCAAACCAAAGAATCCCTTTGGCACGGAAGACGGTCGAGGGCAACTGATTATCTAAGAAATTTTGAAACTTCTTGATCGCAAAAGGCTTGTCGCTTTCAAAGGAAATTGAGGTAAACCCGTCATTTTCCAAATGGTGAGAGTGATGATCGTGGTCGTGATGGTCGTGAGTGCAAACGCCATGATCGTGATCGCAACTACTATGATCGTCGTGATGATCGTGATGATCGTGGTCATGACCGTGGTCGTGGTGGTGATGGTCGTGACCCTTTTCTGCCTCTTCGTTTTGGAAATATTTGTCAGTCTCAAATAAACCGACGCTGAGGAGTAACGGTAGCGGCACCTGTCCTTTGGTGGTTCGCATAATCCGGGCACCGCCTTTCATATCCCGAATTCTGACTTCTAAGGAGTCTAAGTCGGCTTCATCCACCAAGTCTGCTTTGTTGAGCAGGATGATATCACCGTATGCGATCTGGCTGGCGGCGGCTTCGCTGTTGAATAAATCGAGACTGAAGTTTTCCGAATCTACCACCGTAATGATGGAATCTAGACGAGTCATGTCTCGCAGTTCTGTACCTAAAAAGGTAAGTGCCACTGGCAGGGGATCTGCGAGTCCGGTTGTCTCGACTACCAGATAATCGACCTTTTCTTCGCGTTCCAGAACTTTGTAGACTGCTTCGACGAGATCGTTATTAATGGTGCAGCAGATACAACCGTTACTTAACTCCACCATGTCCTCGCCGGTGGTGACAATCAGTTCATTATCAATGCCGATTTCACCAAATTCATTAACCAGAACAGCGGTTTTGACGCCTTGCTGATTGCTCAAGATGTGATTGAGGAGGGTGGTTTTGCCACTGCCAAGGAAACCTGTAATGATCGTCACGGGTAAGCCGTGCTTGGGGGCATCTATCTCTGGAGATTGACTGGGAGTGGTGGCTGGTTGCATAGTGCGACTTTCAGATTTTCTCAAAAAACGTTGATAGAGCTATACGTAAATTACTGTAGGAGCTAAGCGCTAAGCAGAGTGTAGGTTTAGATCCCGATGATGGCTTGAAATGGAGATCCAACCTTTTACTTTATAGCAAGCGAACAGCTTCGCATACGCGCTAACAGAGCGATCGCTCTCTCCCTCCAGCTTACCTAACTCCGAAGAAGGCATTCTCCAATCCTTTTCGCATCGCCTAAGCATTTTTCATCTTGAAGCGAATTTCGATCAGTAAAGCGATGTTGTTAGCGTTAGTGTTAACGGATGCGAACTGACAAGTCAGCGCTAGGCTAACGCCTCGCTTCGCTAACGCTATCGCGTTAAGTCGATGTTGAAGCGCATGATGTTGTGTTGAAGCCGCATTGCTCCCTAGTTACTCTCTTAAGCACCTACTTTTTGAGACTTAATTAGCGACAAAGTAAAATTTTAATTCGGATGAGTGGATGGCTTGCTGACCAGGGAATTTAAAATACTGATACAGATGCACTTTATTTCTTAAGTTCTAGGAATGGCCCTAACACTCTACAACACCCTCACTCGTCGCAAGGAAGCCTTTGAACCTGTTGAACCCGGTAAAGCCGGGATGTACTACTGCGGCGTGACGGTGTATGACTATTGCCACTTGGGTCATGCAAGAGCTTGCATCGTCTGGGATGTGACGCGCCGTTATCTGCAATTTGTCGGCTATGACGTGCGCTATGTGCAGAATTTTACCGATATTGATGACAAAATCCTCAACCGGGCACGGCAAGAAGGTTCGTCAATGGAAGAAGTCGCCGAACGCTACATCCAAGCTTATTTTGAGGATATGGCGCGGCTGAATATCAAAGAAGCCGATGAATATCCGCGTGCTACACACACGATCAATGGGATTCAGCGGCTGATTCACGAGTTAGAACAGAAAAATTTTGCCTATCCCGCTGGGGGTGATGTTTACTATGCGGTGCGTCAATTTCCGGAGTACGGTAAGCTGTCGGGACGCAAGTTAGAAGATATGCAAGCGGGCGCGAGTAACCGGGTGGAGGTGGAAGACCTGGAAGCGTCCAAGAAAAGAGATCCGTTTGATTTTGCGCTGTGGAAGGCGGCAAAACCGGGGGAACCCGCCTGGGAATCGTCTTGGGGTGCGGGTCGTCCGGGGTGGCACATTGAATGTTCGGCAATGGTGCGCGATCGCTTAGGCGATACAATCGACATCCACGCTGGCGGTGCTGACTTAATTTTCCCCCACCACGAGAACGAAATTGCCCAATCGGAAGCGGTAACTGGCAAGCCGTTAGCGAACTACTGGCTGCATAACGGGATGGTGACGGTAAATGGGGAGAAGATGTCTAAGTCTCTGGGCAACTTTATCACCATCCGTGAGTTACTCGATCGAGGGGTCGATCCGATGGCGGTACGGCTATTTGTTCTTACAGCCCAATATCGCAAGCCGATTGATTTTACCGATGAAGCAATACAAGCGGCGACAAACGGTTGGAATACGCTAAAAGAAGGTCTGTTGTTTGGATATAAGTACGGTTCCCAACTGAGTTGGACGGGAAACCCCGCTAATCTCCCCGTCAGCGAGGGGGGACATGACAACGCTGTGGAAAGATTTCAGGCAGAAGTGGATGATGACTTGAATTTTCCTGGCGGGTTAACCATATTGTTTGAACTTGCCAAAGAGTTAGGCAAGCAGGGAAATATCCTCGTTCATCAGGGTAAAACTGAGATCCCACCCGAACAATTAGAAATTTACTGGCATAATTTGGTTGATTTGTCAAGTGTGTTGGGCTTGGAAGTAAGTGCTGACGAGATCGCAAAGCTACAGGTTGAAACTGCCGCTTCTGGTGGTTTCAGCGATGCAGACATTGAGGCGATGATTCAGCAGCGCCAGGAAGCCAGGATTGCGAAAAATTTTGCTGAAAGCGATCGCCTTCGCAACGAGCTACAAGCCAAGGGCATTACTTTAATTGATAGCCCGGATGGTACGCGATGGCATCGTAACTAAGATGAGCATAGCGGCAACTGCCTATGTTGCACCAATAGCGATCGCCTTGACGAGATTTTCAGCAGGAGCGATCGCTTTCTTCTTTCTCACCCTCACTCTCGTCATCTGAGTCTCATCCTGACTTTGCCAGCGCTGTTTATAACGCTTTTGAGTTTAGCAATTTGGCTACCTTGGCTGATTGCTTGATTAGGAGAGTGGCTAAAAGCCTACAAAATGGCATCTACACAAAAGAAGAGTGCTAATTCACACCCGTGGTAGAGGCTTTGCGTTTAAAGTTTCCGTATAGTGTATCGAACAACACGTAAATTTACGTAAGCGATCGCGATCGCTTAATCCGGAATTTGCGATCGCAAACGTGTAGAGATCGGTAGCACTACGCAGCTTTTTCAAAAGCTTGATAGTAGCCATACTGAATCAGGGCATTAACAGAGGTGCGATGGGACTGATGCACAAAATTCCAGAAGACACTTCTCACTGGACGGACTACTCACAAGAAATGCTAAGCAGGACTCAACAACAAGTAACGCCCTGGGCATGGATTGAGCAAGCATCAGTAACCCGGACTGAGGATTTTGAACAAAGCCAAAAAGAGGCGACTTCCCAACCGTCACCCCTACATTTAGATTCGACGCTAGAAGAATTAACGCTCTACGACGCTAGTATCGAGTCGGAACGTGCCGTAGAGGAAGCAATCCAGATTTTTGAAGCGAACCCATTGCTTCCTGGCATGATTATTACCGAACAAGGTAATTTCGTCGGAATGATTTCGCGACGGCGCTTCTTTGAATCTATGCGCCGTCTCTACAGCTTAGAGTTATCTTCCCCGCCTTCTCTGAAGGCACTCTACAGCATTGCCCGATGTGAGATTTTAGTATGCGATCGCAACAGTTCCATTGTCGAAACTGTACAGCAGTCCTTAAAGCGATCGCCCGAACTCATTTACGAACCGCTCGTCGTGCAACTGCAATCGGGAATTTGCAGACTCTTAGACGTACATCAGTTACTCATTGCTCAATCGCAGATTCATCAACAGGCAGCAGAAGCACTGCGGCAATCAGAAGCTCAATCCAGAGAGAAAACAACCCAGTTAGAGCAAACCCTGCATGAACTCCAGCGTACTCAAGCTCAACTGATTCAGACCGAAAAAATGTCTGGGTTGGGACAAATCGTTGCCGGTATCGCCCACGAAATTAATAACTCTGTCAGCTTTATTTATGGCAATCTCACCCATGCCAGCGAGTATGCCTACGACTTGCTGCACTTGCTGCACCTGTTTATCCAGCACTATCCTCAGCCAGTGCCAGAGATACAAGCAGAAATGGAAGACATTGACCTGGATTTTCTGAGGTCAGATTTGCCGAAACTTCTATCTTCAATGCAGGTAGGTGCAGAACGGATCTCTGAGATTGTTCTTTCCCTGCGGAACTTCTCTCGGCTCGACGAAGCAGAAGTGAAGTGTGTCAATATTCACGAAGGCATCGACAACACGCTCCTGTTTCTACAAAATCGGCTCAAAGGCAGAGGTATACGCCCTGATATTGTGGTTCATAAAGACTATGGCGACCTTCCTTTTGTAGAATGCAATGCTGGGCAACTCAACCAAGCATTCATGAATATCTTCTGCAATGCAATTGAGGCACTAGAAAAGGAAATTAGTCACAGACAAGGAAATACCCATTACCCATCACCGATAATTCGGATTCGCACGGAAGTCGGAGATAACAATCAAGTTGTAATTCGGATTGCAGACAACGGCATTGGGATGACCTCGGAGGTACAGCAACGATTATTCGATCCTTTCTTTACGACTAAACCTATTGGCAAAGGAACTGGCTTAGGGTTGTCAATTAGTTATCAAATCGTGGTAGAAAAACACAGCGGTCAATTGACCTATATTTCCGAAACGGGGAAAGGAACAGAGTTTGCGATCGCGATTCCGATTCAGCAGTACAATTCATCCGCTACTCTGTCTCAGTGCGCCTGAGCCAAAATTGCTGCTTGTCTTTTTCTAAACCTTTTTAACTCAATTGTTATGGCAATCCTATTTGAGTGTGGATGCTAGTAGTTCAGATCCCCGACTTCTTTCTCGAAGTCGGGGATCTCGCCTTCACGAATCATTGAGGGTTGCGATATCAAAGTATAGGTACGGTGGATTTCTATTAGCTGCCTCATTTCAAATCTGGTAGATTTCCCGCAAGAGGAAACCGCTTCCTCTATCTACCCACATTTCAGGGAGGAGAGATAGAGCCAGAGACTTAGACTTGCTTTGGATTTGGGGAAATTGCGAGTAATCAATCAGATTGGATATTACTACCTAATTAGGCAGATTAATTTAACATTAGTACAACTCTTTAGATAGACGAGCCAAGAAAATAATAGAGGTAGGGTTTTAACAAAGAGTTTCAAGAAATATGTCTTTAGGCTGCTAACTGACGTAACTGATTGAAGGTCAATTTTTTTACAACCAACATTTGTTCGCTTTTGGCAAGAAAGCTGCCAAAGTCAGTATTTTTTAGCCTAAGTTCAGGATATTCCCATGAGTACGCAAAATCAGAAACATTCGGTTAAAAAGCTTGTTAGCTTGATGAGCGTTGCTGGCGCTAGTGTTTTCCTCAGTTTTCCAGCATTAGCCCTCATCAATTCCAACTCTAGTACGAGAAGCCAACAATTATTAGCTCAGAGTACTCCAGGTGGGACACAAACAAATCCATCTGGCGCTGGTGCTAACCAACAAACTCCCGCTGGTACGGGTACGGGTACTAACCAACAAACTCCTGCCGGTACTCGTACTGGGCAACCTAACTATGAGGTAATTAGCCCAGGAGTTGTGCAACAGAATCCGGCAGGTGCGGGCACTACCCAGCAAACTCCAGCAGGAACTGGCACTGGTACAACTCAGCAAACTCCAGCAGGAACTGGCACTGGGCAACAAACTCCAGCAGGTGCGGGTACTACCCAGCAAACTCCAGCAGGCACGGGAACTGGTACAACTCAACAAAATCCAGCCGGAACTGGCGCTGGGCAACAAACTCCAGCAGGCACGGGTACAACTCAGCAGAATCCCACAGGTACAGGTACAGGTACTGGGCAACAAACTCCAGCAGGTGCGGGAACTGGTACAATTCAGCAAAATCCAGCCGGTACAGGTACTGGACAACAAACTCCAGCAGGTGCGGGAACTGGTACAACTCAGCAGAATCCGGCAGGTACAGGTACAGGTACTGGGCAACAAACTCCATCTGGTGCGGGTGCAACTCAGCAGAATCCAGCCGGAACTGGGACTGGGCAACAAAATCCAGCAGGAACGGGCACTACCCAACAGAATCCCGCAGGTAATACTCCAGGGGCTACGCAACGGAGTGGTCGGCAGGGGAATTATACTCAGTACATGAGACTTGGGTACGCTGCAACCCAACAAAGAGATTACCAAACTGCTTTGATTAACTTTAGAAGGGCGCTTAGTCTACGTCCTGGCGATTCGTATGCGACACGAGCGATTAGCAATGTAGAAGGGTATCTTCAACGGAGTCGTTAGTTAAGTCTTCGGTGAGGATCGACCAATAGGGAAAACAGGGAGTCGCGATCGCGACTCCCTGTTTTTTAGACTAATTCTGCCTGACGCGCGATCTACCAGTCTGTCATCGGAAGCTCAACACTTACGCAGCGCTAGTGCGGGTGCGGAGTTTGTCAATCGTCACGGCGATAATAATCACAAGACCTTTAACAACCAACTGCCAGAAAAATGACACGTTCATCAGGGTTAACCCATTGTTGAGGAGGGCAATAATTAAAGCACCCAGTAAAGTCCCCCAGATGGTGCCAATGCCACCCGTGAAGCTGGTTCCTCCTAAAATGACGGCAGCGATCGCATCGAGTTCGTAGCCTTGCCCTAACATACCCGTCGCACTGTAGAGGCGCGAGGCGCTCATCACTCCGCCTAAACCGGAAAGCAACCCACTCACACCATAAACAAATAACAGCACCCGACTCACCTTAATTCCTGTTAGTCGTGCTGCCCGTATGTTACCGCCTACGGCGTAAATATGCCTTCCCAATACTGTCCGTCTTAAGACAAACCAACTCGCTACAACGGCAAGCAAAGCAATCACAACTAGCCAGGGAATGGGACCAAGATAATTGTTGCCTATCCAAGCAAAATTTAGATTTCGATTTAGAACGGTCGTGCCATTAGCAACTAAGTAAGCAACACCCCGCAAAGCCGTATAAGAACCAAGCGTGACGATAAAAGGTGGCAAACCTAAATAGGCAATCAACGACCCATTTAGTAAGCCTAGACCTAATCCCGCTAATAGGGCGGCTGGTATGGCAAGTAAACCAAGACCTGGGATCAACGAGACAAGCACCCCGACAACTGCTGTCACGCCCAAAATTGACCCCACAGAAAGGTCAATTCCTCCGGTCAAAATGACAAATGTCATCCCGGTTGCTAGTACGATATTGATCGATGCTTGCCGAATGACATTTATCAGATTTCCGGGCGAAAGAAAGCTCGGCGTAACAATTGAAAAAATTATACAGATTGCAACCAAAATCGGTAGGATACCAGCAACCTGAATGAAATTTTTCCAAGCTTGACGATTACTCGCTTTAGAGCGATCGCTCGTTCCATTTCTGGTGGTTCTTACTTCTGTTTGACTCATGATTTTGCTACCTCTCTTGCCCCTGTGGCATAACCCATGATGTTCTCTTGTGTAATTGCTTCCCCAGTTGAGCCGCCTACTTCACCAACCAGGCTTCCCGCACGCATCACCAAGACGCGATCGCTCATTCCCACGATTTCCGGCAGTTCGCTGGAAATCATCAAAATGGCTACACCTTTTGCTGCCAGATCGCTAATAATTCGATAAATTTCGCTTTTCGCGCCGATGTCAACGCCGCGCGTAGGTTCATCGAGCAAAAGTACCTTGGGATTAATTGCCAACCAACGGGCTAGCAATAACTTCTGCTGATTTCCCCCAGATAAATCCATTGCCCTGATGCTTGGGCTGGCAAGACGAATCCCTAAGTTGCTAACGGCATCAGCCACAATTTTAAAAAGGGATTTTGAGTTGATGATGCCAGAGGTTGCCTCTCGTCCAAGAACATTCATAGTGATATTTTCACCAGAACTTATCTCCAGAAATAGACCGAGATCCTTACGATCTTCTGGGACATAGGCAATTCCCGCTTTAATTGCATCATCGGGTGTCGAGATATTGAGAGAACGACCTTCCAGTTTTATTTCACCGCTAGCCTTTCGGTCAGCACCAAAAATAAGACGAGCAATTTCAGTTCTGCCTGCGCCAACCAAGCCTGCTAAACCAACAATTTCCCCAGCATGCAGTTTAAAACTCGCAGATTTTACCTTGCGCCCATCACTTAAATTCTTTACCTCAAGGACTACTGAGCCAGGATGGGTTTGACGCTTATGTTCGTATAAATCCTGTAAAGAACGACCCACCATCATTTCTACTAAGCGAGGGGCGGAAATTTCACTCCTCTCCAGAGAGCCTATATACCCGCCATCTCGAATCACGCTAACGCGGTCAGCAAGCGCATAAATCTCTTCCATCCGATGGCTAATGTAAATAATCGCAATCCCTTCATTCCGCAAGCGGCGAACAACCTCGAAAAGTTTCTCTGTCTCTCGGTCTGAAAGCGCTGCTGTCGGCTCATCCATTACTAGAATGCGGCTCTTGTGTTTGAGCGCCCTAGCAATTTCAACTTGCTGCTGTTCTGCAATGGAAAGGGTTGAAACCAGGTCGCTCGCATCAAAACTCGCGTCGAGGTTTCTCAATACCTCAGATGCTTGATGCCGCATTCCGTCTCGGTCAATGAAGGTGCCTCCTTTCTTAAGCTCGCTCCCCATAAAAATGTTTTCAGCAACGGTCAGATTTGGGGCGAGATTAAGCTCTTGATAAATAATGGCTATACCCAAATCTCTGGCTTGACCTGGGTCTGTCATCTTAACAGCTTGACCGTCAATTCTGATTTCCCCTGCATCGGCTATATAGGCTCCAGCTAGGATTTTCATCAGCGTACTCTTGCCTGCACCATTTTCACCCATAAGGGCATGAACTTCCCCAGGATAAATAGTGAGATTTACATCATGCAAGGCGGTGAAACCATTAAAGGTTTTTGTAATTCCTTGCATTTCGAGTACTGGTTTAGTTTTTATTGCGGGTTGAGTGCTACCTGCCATCAGAAATCCCTGTAATGTTTGTGAAAATACGATTCAAATGGATGGATTATCAAGTCATAAATTGGTGCAATTAACGACAAAAATTTCGTTATTCACTTGTCCAGCCTTTATGCTGATTCACGTTTTCACGAGTAACCAACGTGACTGGAATGAGAATGTCTGGATTGGCAGGCTTGTTCCCTTTGATAATGTCATTCCCGACCTCTACTGCCTTGGCTGCCATGCGAAAGGGATCTTGAGCCGCAGTCGCAACAAATAAGCTATTTTCCTGCTTGAGCGCATCTAGAGCTTCGGGTGCGCCATCGACGCCAACAATAAAGAACTCTTTCCGTTGTGCTTGGGTAGCAGCTAGCTCCGCACCAATCCCACAAGGGTCATTAATTGCAAAAACGGCATCAATTTTTGGGAAGGATGTGAGCAAATCGCTCATGACTCTCAACCCACCATCACGGCTACCTTCTGCATTCTGATCTTTTGAAAGGATCTTGATATTGGGATATTTGGAAAATACGCTCAGACATCCTTGGACTCGCTCAACAACTGAAGCAACAGGAGGTCCGTTGATAATTACAACATTGCCTTGACCCTTCAATCGATCGGCAATGTATTGACAACTTACTTCACCTGCTTGCACGTTATTGGAGGTAACAGTGGCATCAACACCTCCTTCAGCGGCAGTATCAACTGCAATAATTGGAATTCCTGCTTGTTTAGCTTTTTCAACTGCTGCAAAAATTCCTTTACTGTCAGCAGCATTAAGTATAATCATGCTGACATCTGAGGCAATGAAATTTTCAATTTGATTAAATTGCTGATTTAAATCGTCCCCGCTGGAGACGAGGGTTGTGCTAACGTCCGCACCGCCAATTCTCTTAGCTGCCGCCTCTGCACCCTTACCAACTTGTACAAAGAAGGGGTTGCCGAGATCGCGGACTGTGACAGCAACCGATGAAAGTTCTGAACTGTTTTGTTGGCTGTTTTGAGTGTTCTGGGGAGCTGACGTGCAACTCACAAGAGCGCTACTAGCTAGACTAAAAAGACTCAATGCGATCGCTACTCGTTTCACCTTAAACTCCAATGAATGCTCATTTGGAAAGAGTCGCGCGAATAATAGCCTGCAAACCCAACAGCAATCCTTGTCGGATCTAAGCTTTAATCCCTAACGTTTTAGGCAAAAAGCTCTCCAAGTCTAGGGTTAGACCATTTTTTTCTTTTTTGCTAGTAAAATTTTCTCGATCCGCTTGGTAGAAGGCTTATTTAAAGAAAAATCTTCAGGAATACCCTCCTTATTTCCTCTTAAGAAGAGTTAGTTTTTCCTAAAAAGTATTAAAATTTGTGTAAGCATTCTAGGGTTTCAAAGCTAGAGAAAACTTTTTAGCAAAAGCCACTAAAGGTTTTGTTTAAAGGCTTGCAGAGTCTTCTTCTATTGAACTCACGATATTGTATATATTGCGACTTAAATACTGAGTTAGCATCAATCTCAAGATAGAGGCAAGACATTTAAAACAAGCAATTTCATTGAGTTTTGTGTATTAATTCTGATAAAAATTATTGGGATTATTTGTTAAATTCTTAATAGTAGACTAAAGTAGTTATAGCTAGGCAATATCGGCTTGTAAATAATTAATAATTTTTTGCTTTAAAGTATCTGATTTAAGGTAACTAGACAGGAAACTTTTAAAAAAGCTGGTATTGCTCAGACGCCTCATATTAGATCCAAACGCCATAATTGCAGAAATGTTTGACTAAGGGGTTATCAAACATTCATGACAAGTTATGTAAATGTGGTTACTTGCGTCTTGATTGAGATTTTCGCTTTGGAGCGATCGCTCCCATCGTTGAGCTGGGTTGATGAAAACCCAAGTATGCATCTACTGCTTTGTGATTGATGCTCGTTGCGAAAACTGACTGAGGCGGTCACGAATGTCAAAGGGAAGCAGCCACGATATTCTTGTAGTGACTGCTTTTGAGCGCCTCCTAACTCTATCAACCGTTCAAGTTGACCATTAGATTTTGTCTATAGTGCGCCTATAGTGTGTTAGTTACCGAACCGCATAAATCCTGACACTATGGCATGAGTTAAGCATGAAGTACGAGCATGTCTTACAACACAGTGAAGAAGACTGCGGAGCGGCGTGTCTTGCTGCGATCGCAAAACACCACGGGCGGACGTTTACGCTCAACCGCATCCGTGAAGCCGTAGGCACTGGACAGCTAGGAACCACATTGCTAGGACTCCGGCGGGGTGCAGAAGCACTCGGTTTTAATGCCAGAGCAGTAAAAGCTTCACCACAGATTCTTGACAAATTGAAGCAAGCACCACTACCAGCCGTCATTCACTGGAAGGGATACCACTGGGTTGTTTTATACGGGCAACACCGCAAAAAATATGCGATCGCCGATCCCGCCGTCGGCATCCGTTACCTCACTAAAAACGAGCTAGCGGCAGGCTGGACAAATGGCATCATGCTGTTACTAGAGCCAGACTCCGCCCGCTTTTTTGCCCAAGTTGATGATAAAGTTGGCGGTTTTGGGCGTTTCTTTAAACCCGTCTGGGCTTACCGAGGGATTCTGGCTGAGGCATTTATCATTAACCTTGTCTTGGGGTTGCTTTCTCTGACATCCCCCTTCCTCATCCAAATCCTCACCGATGATGTGCTGGTTCGGGGGGATACCCAGCTACTAACGGGTGTCGTGACTGCTGTTATGGTGATGAACGTTGTATCCAGTAGCCTCAGACTGGTGCAATCTAACCTAATCGCCCATTTTTCTCAACGGCTCCAATTAGGCTTAGTTTTAGAATTTGGCAGAGCAATTTTGCGTTTGCCGCTTTCCTATTATGAAGCTCGTCGCAGTGGCGAAATTGTCAGCCGCTTGCGAGATATTCAAGAAATTAATCAGTTAGTTTCTCAAGTCGTTGTCAGCTTGCCGAGTCAGCTATTTATTGCCATCGTTTCTTTTAGTTTGATGTTGTTCTACAGCATCAAACTAACAAGTGTTGCTGTGTGCATTGCTGTTGTTATGACAATTTCCACAATTATTTTCCTACCGACACTGCAACAAAAAACTCGGAGCTTATTAGTCTTAGAAGCAGAAAATCAAGGCATTTTAGTTGAGACTTTTAAAGGGGCACTGACGCTCAAAACGACTACATCTGCACCGCAATTTTGGGAAGAATTTCAGAGTCGCTTCGGTCGCCTTGCCAACATCACCTTCCGCACGATTCAGATTGTTATTATTAACAGTAGCTTTTCTGGATTAGTTTCTAGTATCGGTAGCGTCATCTTACTTTGGTTTGGCAGTAGCCTGGTGATTAGTAAAGAATTAACTATTGGGCAACTGTTAGCTTTTAACGGCATGAATGGAAACTTTCTAGCGTTTATTGGGGCAGTCGTGGGATTTGTCGATGAACTCACTCGCGTTCAAACCGCCACCCAACGTCTTACGGAAGTAATTGACTCTACACCAGAAAATCCAGTTGATGACAAAAGACCCTTTGCTAAAATTCCGGGAGATGCAGATATTATTTCCACAAATCTTAACTTCCACCACGCTGGCAGAACTGACCTTTTAGAAGATTTTTCGCTAACAATTCCTGGAGGAAAAGTTATTGCACTCATTGGTAAATCTGGCTGCGGTAAAAGCACCCTGGCGAAGTTAATCGCTGGATTATATTCACCACATTCTGGAAATCTCCGCATTGGCATGTATAATTTGCAAGATTTATCACTTGATTGCTTGCGACAACAGGTGATTCTCGTTCCTCAAGAGCCTCACTTTTGGAGTCGCTCAATTGTGGAAAACTTCCGCTTAGGTTCCCCTCACGTTGCATTTGAACACATTGTGAGAGCTTGCCAGATTGCGGGTGCAGATGAATTTATCAGCAAGCTACCCGACAAATATCAAACCGTTTTGGGTGAATTCGGGGCAAATATTTCTGGCGGACAGCGGCAACGATTAGCAATTGCCAGAGCGATTGTAAACGAGCCGCCAGTTCTGATTTTAGATGAATCCACGGGGGGACTCGATCCGGTGAGCGAAGCGCAAGTTTTAGAGCAGTTGCTGTCTCACCGCCAAGGCAGAACCACCATTTTAATTAGCCACCGCCCCAGAGTAATTAATCGAGCTGATTGGATTGTTTTTCTGGAGCAAGGTCACTTGAAATTGCAAGGTTCTCTGGAGGATCTACAAGCCCAAGCTGGCGCTCATTTGGACTTTTTGATTCCCTAAAGTGAAATGATTATTTTACAGAGGCATTGGTGAGGTTAACATTGCTGGCAGAGGATGCGGAGAGGCTTTTTATGGTAACGTTCGCCGTGGCGGATGTCGTGTTGTCGCCTAAGAAAATCAGGTTGGAAGTTGTGTAAGGGTTGAGATATCCGGGAGGCGGTGTAAATCCGGTATATTGACGCAGATTGCCTTGCAAAACAGGAAAGGTAGAACCGTTCATAAACAGTTGATACTGGTTGTCTTTTACATACAATACATAGTTATTCATCGTTTTCTGGACGTTGAAAGTTACTTTCTCGCCTTGAGTAAAACCAACGTTTTGCGCCCAGATGCTATTTTGCCAGAAACCTAATTCCAGCCCATAAGGTTGCGTTTCACCAGAGACGCCATTGCTCATCACAATCAGACTGAAGCCTGCACGATTGTTGTTGAGGTGAGTTTCTGAACTCACCTTGACGCTGAAACTGATGCTATATCCGGTACTGCGGTCAAGCAGCACTGGCGATACTTTGAAGTAGCCTGCTTGATTACTGGTATTACCCGTATTCAAAATAGTGCCTTCAGTGGAAGGCGTTGCGGTCGGTACAGGAGACTTAAAAGCATTTTCTTTATATTCCCATCCCTGTTGAGCGGGCGTTTGATTTGGCTGCGATACGCCGTCGTAAAGAGGAACGGCGTTAGCAGAAGTGGCTCCCATCGCTAAGGTAAAGCCAACAGTAAGGGCGGCTAGAGTTTTTTTCATGAGTTTGTTTCCTTTGATGACCATCTCGTAAGTAAAAAGCCGATGTTTATAATTTTTTTGCGGGTTGGACTAGCATGAGAATGCAGGTTGTCTTTGAGCTTTAACGCCAAAATTGGCTCTGGAGATTTTGGATGGTACTTAAGACAGAAGACAGAAAAAATTAGTAGTTGCGGGATTTTTAATTGTCATTGCTACCTGTTTCTCCTACCTACCACTTCCAAAAACGTTCATCGCTTAACAAACCTGCAACACCTTACAGGGGCGAGACAAAGCTTCTAAAAACTTCATAACTGGAAGCGATCGCTCTCATACATCTCATAAAGTCGATGCATAACGCTAGGAACTCTTGAATTCCTAATCAATCCTGATTCCAGATACTTTACATCTTGCACCTACCAAATCAAAGCTCTGCCTTGATTCCTCTCGTTCTCTAGGCTGACGCTTAGAAACGAGGGGTAGATGGATTGTTGCCTTCCCAGTTCCCAGAGTAAGGTGCAAAATGTCCGTGTTCCCTACCCTACACTCAAATATCCAAATTCAACGAACTGTAGCTTCGCCACTGAAATGAGTAGATTTCACCGCTGATCTGAGGATATTGCTATCCGTATTATCACCGATGAAAGAATCCTTTACCCTAAATTCATAATTTAGAGGCTTTAAATGAAGTTTTTGTGAATTAAGCGCGATCCTGCAAGCGATCGCATCATTTTCTGATATTAATCGTGAGCCAGAATCACTTGTTAATATTATCTAGCCGAAGTTTTTTCCTTAAAAACAGTAACGATTTACTACAGAAATTACAACTATCAACTATCTATCGATATATATAGCAGTTCTCACTTTGTTTCGATATCTACTCGTAACCTCACCCCTGACCTCTTCTCTGAAAGTGAGGAGGAGCCGGGGTGGGTTTATGTACTGCTTCCAAACAAGAATTCCGATATTTTAGCTAAGACCGAGCTAAGTAGGATGGACAATCCTGAACGTAGACAAGTGCTATTTGAGTGCAGCTTTAATTAAAACCTAGAAGGTGTCCAATTGCTTTGAAAATACTCAGATAAAAATTCCCTTCCATCGGTCGAAACAATACAAATTGTCCAGGAGTTCCAAAAAAGGGTCTGAGTGTCCAGCCTAATTGACAGCCAACTAAAGCATAAAGAATTAACCAAAATTTCAGAACTCTGGTACGAGTTTCTTGTGCTGCTTCGCTATCTTGTACGGACATAAACTGTATTCCCTGATAGAGGAAAGTGACGCCAGTCAATCCGGTGAGAGCAAAAATACCCACATTTAACAATACAAAAAATTGGTAGTTGTGGGCGGTCAACAGAAAAACTAGCGCTACGGGTGCCAAGCTAAATTCTAGAACGCTAATCACGGCGACAGAAGTTAGAAGCATGGCAAAATACTGTCCAATACTTTTGCTTGAGCCAAAAAGAATGCTGAAAAAATATAAAGTTGGCAAGCAAAGAATCAGCGTGATTAAGTAGAAGCAGGGAAGTTTAACAGCAGAGGACAATGCTTGTAAAAGGCTATGAGATGAACCGATAATTGCGCCATAGGCGGCAAAAAAGAGGGAACTACAAACGAGTAGAGAGGTGATTTTACTGGGAAGTCTTACGCCTTGACGAATTTCTTCCATAAATCCTTGGCGATCGCGTAGCAGCCCCATTAAAACGGTAAAGTAGTGGGTGGTTTGAAATTCTTGTTTAATCATGGTGCGATCTTTTGACTCAGAGCCAAGAGAGGTTCAATAATAAACTGGGGATGATCTACATTCCTTAACCTCGCTTTTTCGAGTTGAGCCGGAAATATTTAGAGATTGGCTTGTTCGCAGTCCTGAAAAACGTGAGAATCGCAAGTCTTCTACAAAAATCTATAGTGGAATCGCGCTGACTTCAGCCCTGAACTAAAGTTAGGGATAAGAGCTAAAATCAGTTGAAATTGGCCCAAATACTGGGGAAACAAAGGCTTTCAACCTGTTTTAAGCTTTAGCTTTAAGGTGAGAGATTTATCTCAAGGCTCTTATATATCAGTACCATTCATCTATCGTGAATCGTCTTGATGTCTGCCTTTGAGGAGAAAGCTTTTCATCTCCCCTTTACCTTTTACCTGGATAGTTCCCCGTTCCTGAAACTGGTACTTATGCCGTAAGCGTTCATAAGTTGCTCCGGTCACTTGAATGCAACCCGCAATGCCTTGGGATTCCATACGGCTAGCAATATTCACCGTATCGCCCCACAAGTCATAGATAAACTTTTTCGTGCCAATAACGCCTGCAACGACGGGACCCGTATTAATCCCAATTCGGATGGTGTAGTGTTGAGGGCGAGAGGTAGACAACGCTTCGCCAATCTTGGTACTTAAGCAAGTCATTTCCTCCAGCATATCCAGTGCCATTTCCGCGATCGCTTCCGCGTGATCTTCTGAAGGCATTGGCAGTCCTCCTACCACCATATAAGCATCTCCAATTGTCTTAATTTTCTCCAAACCGTGGCGATCTGCCAGTCGATCGAAGGCTGAGAAAATCTGATTGAGCAACTCAACCACATCAGTTGGGGAAATCCGAGCCGAAAGCTCAGTAAAACCAACAATGTCAGCAAACAATACCGTCACATCGGCAAAGTTTTCCGCAATCGTGCGCTGTTCCTGTTTTAATCGATGAGCGATCGCTTCTGGAAAGATATTTAGCAGCAGACGCTCAGATTTTTCCTGTTCTGCTTGCAAATTTTTTAAAGCAGTGGCGAAGATATTCGCAATCACCCCAGATAGCAACACCGCCGTCAATACTGTCATCGCTTGCAGTACCGTAGCTAGCGTGCTGGTTCGGGCGATTTCAAGGCGCGATCGCTGTACGTCAGCATTTGCCAACCCAATCACTTTAGTGGAAACACTTGCCGCTTGCTCTTCAAAAGTGCTGATTTTGCTTCTAATTTGGGCGTCGAGGTTGATAATTTCGCGGATCGCTAACTCGTAAGCATTCAGATACTCCCACGCCGCCGCCTTTTGAGTTCCATTGAATTGGGGTGATTGTTGAATTCCCTGGCGCAAACGTTCCACCGCCTCATACACCGCCTGGGTTTTGTCCTCCTGATGGTTAGAGAGATACTCTTTCTCTACCGACTGCATTTCCCGATATAAAATCATCAACTCCGAACTGGCAGAGAGTTGTAGCGTGTCGTGCAACAGCCGCGAATTTTGCTCTAACCGCGCCAGCACTCCCACATCATCGATTCCCAGCGTCCCCACCAACGCCACAGCTTCTTTAAAGCTGCTAGCATAGCGCTCAACAAGCTCTACATAAGCCACCAAGTCCGGATTGCTCCGACGCAAAGCATCGCTAACCTTCCCACCATTGAGTAACTCCTGCAACTGGCTGCTAATATCTAGGGCTTTGTCAATTTGCTCCCGATGCGCCTGGACATAATCCTGGCTAGCGCTGGAAAATCCCATAGAAGGCCAGCTCAAAAAAAAGTCTTTTTCCAGTTGGCGGGCGTCCTGTAAGGCGGCATCCATCTGAAATACTTTTGCCTGCACCTCAATGCTGGTGAGAATCGCCGCTTCTGTCTCTCGCACCACTGCATTCAGCGACAGCCAGCTCGTCATCGCGACTTGTGTAATCAGCAGCAGCAGCGCCACAACTGCCCAAGTAAACTTGCTGGTAATGCTCAAGCGATGCCAGAGTTTACCTAAGGATAAAGGATGAAGTCTCAAGCGTGAAGTATCAAGTGTAAAATTTCCTCTTTTAGGCTTCATCATGCTTGCCTCTATGGTTTCTTTTACCCTTAGCGAAGGGCTTCACCCTAGATTCTTCAGGCTTCTGTAATCGCCTCCGGAGCCATATTTCCAAGCTTGGAGGAAGCGATCGCAGTAGTATCGAGGCAGTGGCGGTAACGTCTTCGTCCACGGTTGCAGGGCGGTTGCTAGAGGATATAAAGCCGTGTAAATTCCCAAGTTTAGGTAGTGAACCATCCAATCTAGCAGCATCGGGATTCCCACTAAGGGAATAATTCGAGCCACTAATCCGGGGTAAGTGACGGCTGTTTTTAACAGGGTTTTTGATAAGGCGGGAAACTGGACGACATCTTGTAAAAATGGGCGTAATACCTCATCTCCTAGCTGTTCCATCGCTTGAAATACGCTAGAAAGCAACTGGTTGATTTGATTTGGGTCAACTTTTTGCTCGATTTCCACGCCCATTGTTCTTTGAAACAGCCAGGTTACGGCAATATTCGGCTGATAAGGCTGCAAAAGTGCCAAAGCATTCTTGTCGAGAGCATCTACTTCTAAAGCCTCATGAATGCCTTCTGTTAACCGTTTCAGGTGTCGCACCATCGCCCCAAACCCGCCAAAGCTGACGGGAGATTGGTTGCCACTGCTATCTCCTACGGGCAGAATGCGACTCCAAGGCATCTTTAATGAGTTGCGGTAAGAGGGAAAGAAGCCAAATAGCACCCGTTGAAATTGCAGTTGGGACACTTCTACGCCTTGATATTCGGGCAACAGGCGCAGGTATTCTTCAAAGAAGAACTCTAAACTGGGACGACTGGGGTGAGCATCCAGGTAAGTAAATAGATAAGTCGTTCTGCCATCTCGTGCTGGGAAAGCTTCCCAAAAGTATTGGCATTGATTTTGAATCGATGTGAAAGTTGCGATCAGATCGCCGGTTTCGTTGTGAGGAAAGCCTTTGGCGCAACTACCCACGACTAAGCAGACGCCTTCCGGTTTTTCTCCCTGTCGCGCTTGCTGAACAATCGGAGAGAAATGTCCCATCGCATCGATTAACAACCGTGTTTTCATGCCACTGGATGCTTCCACCTTGACGCCATCCGGGTGAACCACTGCCCCTTCAAAGGGAGTGTTTTCAAACAACTGTCCACCAGCAGCCAGAAACTTTGATTTGAGCGTGTCTAGCAGAAAAACGGGATCGACGCCGATATTCAGGACATCGCGCACCCATACGTCAGAACCTCCTAAAAAGGTGACGCGGGCGGGATTATACTCGGTTGCGATCGCTTGCTCTAATTCCGCTTCAGTTAGTAGATTCAGCTCTAAAAATACTTCTAACTCTTGGCGGGAGATATTCCACTCTTGATCTCTACCGCGCAAGATTCCTCTTTCAATCAAGGCAACTCGCCACCCCAACTGAGCTAATGCAGCACCGATTAAAATTCCCAAAGTGCCGCCGCAGATTATTGCATCCCAGTCTACGCTTCCTAGCGGCTCTTGGCTTTCTTTCACCACCATCAGAATCGGTGTAGTGTCTTCCTTGATGGCTTGCCAAAGGCTATCGGCTTTACGCAGTCCGAGGAGAGGATTTCCCGGTACCTGAGATAGAATCTGTTCGGTTAGGCTCATGGATATTTGCAAAAGATGCTCCCAATCCATCCTAATCGGCAAGAGTTCTCAAGGTTGAGGGTTTTGGCTTGATGCGCTTTATGTAACCAGATTTCAGAGTCAATAAAATTGCTGTTTAAGTAGAATTACTTTCGACACATGATAAAAAGCGCTATCACCTGATGTCACAGCAGATTTTAAAGCCTCGATTACCGCTTCCTCCACCGCTGATGATGTCGGAGGAAGGCTCTTTTGCGAACATGACGCTTCTGAAGCGAATGCCTGAGATCGCGCAGCGAGTAATTGCTGAAAACGACTTTCCAGCATCGATTGTAGACAACCTGGAAACCTTGATCCGGGACTTGCCAAATGGGATCGTGCGATCGCTCAAAGATGACAATGGCCCAGATTTGGCTGCGTGGACAACATATTTGGCTCCTTTTCTGGGGAAGCGTTGGATAGACATTCCCTGGTTATTTGCAGAGTTATACTTTTTCCGGCGGATTGTGGAAGCAACCAATTACTTTCTGCCAGGAGCGAGCCAAGGCGTCGATCCCTACGGATTGCAAAAACGCTTGGGTTTAGAAACGGCAATGGATTCAATCCGGGCAATCGCCGCTAGGATTGGGCATCATACAAGCGATCGCCATACCCGTTTAATCCCACTGCTCTATTTTTCACTGTGGGGAAACCGCGCCGATCTCAGTCTTTGGCCTGTTGAAGCTGGAGAAAGCGATCGCAGCCGTCAGGAAATTCAGCACGAAGAGGCTCATATTTTGGTCGATGATACACCCATCATTGCGGACAGGATTGCCAGCCTTGATGGGGGAAGAATTGACTTCATCGTCGATAATGCTGGTTTTGAACTCGTCTGCGATTTGTGGTTGGCAGATTTTCTGCTAACCACTAAGGCGACTGAGATTTCCCTACACCTGAAGCGGTATCCTATCTTCGTCTCAGATGCGACCATTCAGGATCTGCACCACACTTTAGAGGTTTTGGCTGCTGACGTTGATGGGGAAGTGCGATCGCTTTCTCTGCGCTTGCAAGACGCTATCGCTTCCGGTCGTTTGCGATGCTATGACGATTTATTTTGGACAATGCCCTTGCCTTTCTGGGAAATGCCCGAAGCTTTGCGACAAGAGTTAGCACCCGCCAGCCTAATTTTTATTAAAGGAGATGCTAACTACCGCCGCTGTTTAGGCAATCGCCACTGGGACTTTACTACCCCTTTTCAAGACATTGCCTGCTACTTCCCAGCACCGTTAGTGGCACTACGCACCCTCAAATCTGAACTGGTGGCAGGTTTACAGCAAACTCAGATAAACACACTTAACGAAGAAGATCCTCACTGGTTAACCAATGGACAGCGGGGTGTCATCCAGTTCGTTGACTTCGCCGGTTAGAAGCGATCGCGAAAAGTTGCCCATACCGACTACGCACACAAAGCCGACTGCATTATTACAACCAACGGTATCAAATGCTAATCTCCCAAAAGTGGGAGGAAAAGCTGTTTTTATTTACGTAAGTTTTAAGCACGGCACAAGTTTCCAACGCTTCAAAGTTTATTTTGAGGGCAACATCATGACTGTAGGTGCAAACAACCAACCAATGCAACCTCAAGACCAATCCCTGTTTGCAGAACTATCCGAACAGGAACAAGAGGCAGTGGCTGGAGGTTTAGATTTATTCAGTTTTGACTTTGACGATTTGAAGGCTGAGATTCCCAATGGCACTCTCAATCTCAGTCCATTTAACATCAGTTTCACGATTGACGATACCAGCTATACAGCTCAACTAACAGAACCAGCAACAATATCAATCGTGGATGGAACTTTGACTGGAACTGGAGGAAATTTAACAGTTACTAGCAGTTAAATCGTCAATTTATTCGCTGCAACTATTCAGTCAAACCACATGGCAACCCCCCTATTTTAAAATTAGGGTGGGTTTTTTCATGGTTGACCAAACCCAGGCTCAAGCCACGAGTTTTTCTTTGCCATCAAGTAATAAACGCAGCATTTTTGAAAAGAGCGATCGCAAGGCGAGCATCGCACCCCTTTGAACAATTGATTGCTGATAATAATCTTTGAATAAAAAATTCTCAACACAGAAAATTTCTTCCAAAACACGTTTTTGATGCCTTGCAGATTTCATTTCCGTTCTTCAGGCAAAATAAAAAAGATGCGATAGAGCAAAACTGCTCTAGAGACTACTTACAAAAGAATATAGAATTGCGGCTTTTTTAAAAAAGTGCCACAATTCCATTGATTCTGCCTGAAGAATTAGCTCAATTTTGCCTTAATAATCAATGATTTCAGGAAAAAAAGTTAATCGGACATTACTTTCAATAAGGTTATTGCAGTCCGTTGCCTCCGTCTTCAGGGAGTGTCGCTGGGATCGTTACATAACCACCTTCTTCACCAAGCCACAGGGTGATAAAATACCCCCCCTCATCGTTAACTTCCAGTGGAGTGACAACATTCCCTCCAATCGGTATGCTGCCAGGTGTCGTGGGTGTGTGAAAACCGCCTGTAATGGTGGCAGCTTCCTCATCCGTGAGTTCTTCTAGAAGATTGAACTCCACCGTTCCTAGTTCGGAAAGCGCTAGATCAAAGGGATGGGGCATAAAATCCTCCTAAATTTTCAAGTGTATTGTTGTTAACTAATTAGAGTTTTACTCGGTAGCTTAAATGACCGTACCCCTCTGAGGTAGGGTTTTACATCAAAACAAACACGCTTTCAACCAACGCGACTCCTAATTA
The DNA here is from genome assembly GCF_039962015.1 of Trichocoleus sp. AS-A1. Classification (NCBI taxonomy): domain Bacteria; kingdom Bacillati; phylum Cyanobacteriota; class Cyanophyceae; order Leptolyngbyales; family Trichocoleusaceae; genus Trichocoleus; species Trichocoleus sp. AS-A1. The sequence goes on from NZ_JAMPKG010000029.1 coordinate 61,160, forward strand.
ATTTAATAATTTTAAAAAATCAACAAAAAGTATTGTGTAAATTTCAGACAACAGGCTGCGCTAGGAAAAAGTGATTAACTGCTCAAATTTTAAACGATGGCAAAGAAATTAAATTTTATTTAAATTAAATGCAATCATAGTAGAGAACACTCATTCACTGAATGGGGCAATCATGCTCACTGACAGCAACCCCGACTTTCTCCGCCCAGTCTCTAGCGACGAATTTCTTCCTCCCATCAGCCGATGGACAACGCTAGGGGGATTGTTTTTAGTCGGTACTTTTGGGGTAGCTGCGATGCTTGCCGCTTATACGCAGTACAACATTACTGTTAAAGCTGCTGCCGTTGTGCGTCCTATAGGTGAGCTGCGAATCGTGCAAGCTGCAACAGAAGGAACGATTAAAAGCATCTCTGTGAAAGAAAATCAGGTCGTGAAACAAGGGGATGCGATCGCGATTCTGGATAACTCCCAACTCCAGACGAAAAAAAGCCAACTGCAAGGCAATATCCAGAATAACCAACTGCAACTGAGTCAAATCGCAGCTCAAATTAGTGCCCTTGACAGCCAGCAAAAGGCAGAGTGGAACTTGATGAATCGCAACATTGCCGTTTCTCAAGCGGATCTGGGTCGTAACCAACGAGACTATCAAGAGAAGCAAATCATAACTAAGGCAGAAGTGCAAGAAGCACAGGCATCTGTGGATTTAGCAAGGGCGCAGATGAATCAATATCAACAGCTAGCAAATACGGGCGCGATCGCTCAACTGCAAATCAAGGAAAAAGAAGAAGCTTTCAAAGCCGCGCAAGCGAGACTACAACGGGCAAAAGCCATGCTTAATCCCAGTGCGGCACCCGTAGTAATTGCTAACGAGCGAATCGCTCAAGAAAGAGCAACGGGTGAATCTACCTTAGCAACATTGAACAAAGAACGAAAAACCCTGATTCAGCGTCAAATTGAAATTCAAAATCAACTCAACAGCGACACCCGCGAACTCAAACAAATCGGGATGGAACTGCAAAAAAGCGTGATTCGTGCTCCAGCATCTGGCACCATCCTCAAACTAGAACTGCGAAATGCCTCTCAGGTGGTGCGTGCAGCCGAACCAATTGCTCAAATTGCTCCCAGCAACACGCCACTCATCGTGAAAGCGCGGGTAGCGGCTCAGGATATCGGGAAAGTGGCGGTTGGGCAAAAGGTACAAATGCGGGTTTCTGCCTATCCCTATCCCGATTATGGAACTCTCTCCGGAAAAGTGAGCGCGATCGCACCCGATGCGATCGCGCCTGAAAATAATAACGCCAACGCTCCTGCGGTTCCGCCCTCCTACGAAGTAACCATCCAGCCAGAAAAAACAAATCTGCTCAAAGGCGATCGCCCCTATCCAATTCAACCAGGGATGGAAATTGCCGCAGAGATTATTTCTAGAGAAGAAACCGTACTCACATTTATTCTTAGAAAGGCAAGGCTGCTCACCGATTTGTAGTTAGCCTGCTAGCACGGATGACTTGCTAATTATCCTTTAGTTGTAAGCGAGATAGCACGTTGTTTTCTACAATCAGAGGAAGAGTTTCGCTAAACAATTGAATTGCCATGAACTTGCCGCTGGGTCGCCTATCCTTTTATCAGGAAATTAATCAGCCAGATGAGCAAATTAATCTGGCAAAAGCTGCTCTGGACATTGCTCAGGAAGAATATCCAGACCTCGACCCGGATGAATACCTCAATGCCCTCGATACAATGGCAGCGGAGGTACAAGAACGTCTACCTGCCCAACGGTATCCCCTGCGGGTGATTCAAACTATCAATCAATATCTTTACGACGACTTAGGTTTTACTGGAAATAACGAGAACTATTACGATCCCCGCAATAGCTTTTTAAATGATGTAATCGATCGGCGCACTGGCATCCCGATCGCCCTAGCGCTAGTTTATTTAGAAATTGCACGACGCATTGATTTTCCGATGGTTGGGGTGGGGATGCCGGGGCATTTCCTGATTCGCCCGCAGTTTGAGGATGTGGGAATCTTTGTGGACGCCTTCCATCGCGGCGAGATTCTGTTTGAGCAAGATTGCAGAGATAGACTTGCAAAGATTTACCAGCAATCTGTGCAACTGCAAGCGACTTTCGTAGAACCCGTGAGTTCTCGGCGCTTTTTGACGCGGATGCTGACAAATCTGAAAATGATTTACCTGAACCGCCAGGAGTTGCAAAAAGCACTCGCCACAGTGGAACGGATTTTGCTGTTGTTCCCAGACGCACCGATGGAATTGCGCGATCGCGGTCTTCTCTACTTCCAAATGGGACGCTGGTCAGAAGCATCCCAAGATTTAAACATTTATCTGGCGATACTTCCCAATGCGGAGGATGCTGGCGTGATTCGCCAGTTACTGACACAAATCGAACAAGATATCTATTAGTTATTCGCTACTTATTCGCGATCCATCTCTTCTGCGATTCGTTTGAGACGTCGCAATTGAGCTTGCATATCGGCTTTCGTCCAGGCGGCGGCGAAGGTATTAAAACCCCAACGCACGAAAGGACTGGGAATTTCAAACTCAAAGCGATTCAGCAGGCGCGTGCCCTTTCCCGTTGCCTCTGGCTGACATTCCCAGCGATCGCGTCCTTTAAAAAATCCTTCAAATCCCCAGACAATTAGCCCTGGTTCTCGCTCCACAACTACCGTTTCGAGCGTGGGTTGCAATAAGGGAATTTGAATAATAAACCGACTTTGACTCCCCACATCTGTTCGCCACTCTCCGACGGGTTCGCACCGCAACGCCGGATTCAGCCATCGATGCATTAAGACACGATCGGTAATGCAGCGCTCAACCACCGTTGCACTAGCATTGATTTGGATAGATTGCTCGAAAACTTCAGTAGGAGACATACTATACAGACTTACTGGAAGCGAACGCTACAAAAACGCAAATCGGGAAGCACCGCTAAAAATCGCAAATATTCGACTTTTTCGGCTTATTTATCTATAAAGATAGATTAAAAACTGAGAACGCTAGTCTATATCTATCTCATCCTGTTTTAGTCGGTTTTTGATTCTCCAATGCAGTAGCTAGAGAATTTATCAGCGTAGGATAAGTCTTGGCGATTCCTGCTAAGCAGCGTAACTTTTGTATATTTGCCCATCCGACGTTAACTCAGAACACCATGAATGGAACTTGGCAAGGAATTACACTCACTCTCTTTCGAGAGGTGCCACTCAGGTTGAACGGGTTGTTAGCGCAGAGTACACCCGTACCAGCGGCGGAAGCCTCTCCTGCAACCAATAATAATTTTTCGGTTGACAATATTATCTCAGGCCTCGGCCTCAACTTAGGCAATTCGCTAGTGGATCTGATTAAGGCGATCCTAGCGTTAGTCGTTGGCTTGATCGTGGCTTCACTGGCGGCGGCGGCGGTGCGAGGACTGCTGAATCGCACAAACATCGATAATCGTTTAGCAGCTTGGATTACGGGTCGCCAAGGGGCTGAAGAAGGGCCACCTGTGGAGAAATGGATCTCCAGCGTGGTGTTCTGGCTGATTATGCTCTTTGCCATCGTTGCTAGTTTACAGACGTTAAAACTAACAGCGGTTGCTGGTCCCCTTAACACTCTGTTAGAGCAAGTTACTCAGTTCATCCCCAAACTGGTCAGTGCAGCGATTCTGTTAGGAATTGCCTGGGTACTGGCAACCTTGACAAAGCTAGTGGTAACGCGGGGACTGCGGGCGCTGCGGTTAGACGAACGTTTGGGCGAGCAAACGGGAGGTACGGCACCGGGGGATACGACCCCGGGGGGTACGACGCCAAGGACAAACCAGTATTCTCTGAGCGATACCTTAGGCAACGCCTTGTACTGGTTCATCTTTTTGCTATTTCTGCCGCTGATCTTAGATGCCCTACAGCTACAGCAGGCACTGGGTCCGGTTAATAACCTGCTAAATCAAATTTTGGCAGCAGTACCGAATATTTTGACGGCTATCGTCATCGGTGCAGCAGGTTGGTTGCTGGCGCAGGTGGTGCGGCGGATTGTTACAAATCTGCTGACAGCAACCGGAACGGATCGGTTAGGTGCAAGATTTGGAATTTCACGGGCAACCGGCGGACAAACGCTTTCTTGGCTGATCGGGACAATTGTTTTTGTTCTGATTTTAATCCCGACCGCGATCGCTGCTCTCAATGCTTTGGGAATTGCGGCAATTTCGGTTCCGGCGATCGCTATGTTGACCCAAATTCTCAACGCGATTCCGCTAATCTTTACAGCGGCGTTGATTCTTGGCATCGCTTATGTGGTTGGCCACTTTGTTTCCGAGTTAGTCACCAACATCCTCACCAGCATCGGATTCAACAATATTTTCTACTGGCTGGGACTCCAATCTAAGCCTTACACCCGCGCCACGCCAATTCTACCTCCGGCTCCAGAGGCACAGGTACCGCCTACCGGACAAGAAACTATCCTTCAGGAACCGACGCCTCCCACCCGCACGCCGTCAGAACTCGCCGGGATTGTGGTGTTGGTTGGCATCATGCTGTTTGCGACAGTAGCAGCAACCAATATTCTGCAAATTCCGGCGCTGACTCTGTTGGTCAGCGGCATTGTGGTGATATTAGGTCGCATTCTCGCCGGTTTGGTGGTGTTTGCGATTGGTCTGTATCTCGCGAACCTCGCCTTTAACTTGATTACCAGTTCCGGTACTCGGCAATCGCGGATACTCGGACAAACTGCTCGGATTGCGATTATCGCCCTCGTTTCAGCAATGGCGCTGCAACAGATGGGAATTGCTAGCGATATCGTTAACTTAGCTTTTGGTTTGTTGCTAGGAGCGATTGCAGTAGCGATCGCCTTGGCTTTCGGGTTGGGTAGCCGTGATGTTGCGGCTGGGCAAGTCCGCGAATGGCTGGCATCCTTTAAAGAAGATAAAACGCCTCGCTAATCACAAATTTTCTCGGTCAGTTAAACGTAGGGTGGGCATCCGTGTCCGCCCTTTTCAGTCAAAGTTGGATGGGTTGAGTGAAGACTGATGCAATCGCAATACATATCAATACATATAGATATAGCGAGAAATTCTTCATCTTTAACTTGATGGTGTGCTAAAGCGATCGCTAGCGCAATTCATATATTGCGATCGCTCTCACTATCCGAGGAGACAGGAAATGATATTGACAGCGCCTCTCGATCCGAGCAAACTCAAATGGTTTCGCTGTCAGCTCAAGGCTTGGGCGAAACAGCACCTCCGAGATTTTCCGTGGCGTCGCACACAAGACCCCTATGCCATCTTCGTGGCAGAATTCTTGCTGCAAAAAACCAATGCGGCATTAGTCGCGCCCATCTACCAGGCGTTTATCGAGCGATACCCGACGCTGCACGACCTTGCCGCCGCATCAGTGGAAGAAGTTACCAGTCTCTTGCAACCGCTGGGGCTTTCCTTTCGAGGTGAGCGACTGTACCAGTCAATGCAACTTATCCTCGCGCAGTATGCAGGAAACATCCCCAATCGCGAAACCGAGTTGCTCTTGCTTCCCGGAGTCGGGAAATACACGGCGCGGTCTATCTGTGCCAATGCCTTTGGACAACCTCTCGCCGTACTCGATACCAACGTTGCCCGCATCTTGGAGCGCTTTTTCGGATTGCAGGGCGGTCGAGTGAAAGGGCGGGATCGACTGCTCTGGGAGGCGGCAGAACAGGCAGCACCGACAACGCAAGTGGGAACCTGGAACTTAGCGCTTTTGGACTTTGGGGCGGCAGTTTGCACAGCTAGAAATCCTCGCTGTGTTCAGTGTCCGCTACAGAAACAATGTAATTACCTTGCCCAAGCATCTAGCGCCTCATAGCGCAAACGCTACAAGTGAAAAGGCTGCAATTCCAGTCAATTGTTATATTAGAAAATCGGTTTCTTCTAAAGTTGCCGAGCTTTTTTATTTTGTATGCTTAGCTAAAAAAATTGCCTGCGCTGTCTATAATCAGCAAGTAGGGGTAAGGTATTAAAGCGATCGCACAATCTTCCAATAGCTTTCCGGAAATCTTAAGGATTCTAAAAAAACACGCGATCGCTTCATTCGGAAACTGAATCTACAGCTTTACTTAATTGCTAGACATTGCTTTTTAAGCGAACCGCTACGCTTTAGACGCAAAAAGCGCGAACAAAGAGAAAGTTGGCAACTTATTTGGAATTCTTCTATCCTAATTTTTACTGTTTTAGTAGATTCTTTTTGGAACTCGTGCAGAGGACAATGTCCTCTGCACTCCAACTAAACTATTATGTAGTTAGACAAATAAAATTACTATATTATGGCTTTAATATATACAAAACAAGTCCTTTATTATAAAAATATTCGAGCCAAATAAACTAATCGATCAGTTGCGCTGATCGATTAGTTTGTAAATCGAGTTAGATAAATTTTAAGTAATAAAAAAACAAGCGATCGCTCTTTTTAAAAACAAGCGATCGCTTGTTTTAATTCACTAACTTTGCACTCAACTCATTCTTAATCCGATTCAAAATTGAGGCTTCATCCAGCGAAGTCAGAATGCGACTTACCACGGCTTTTGGGCCATCGGGACCCCAGGAAGCGCCGTTCGCCAAGTAAGTTTTAGTGACTTGTCCAATCCCGTAAGAAGAAACCCCAGAAACACCTGCCTGAGTCACGGCAACTGATAGATAGGGACCTAAAGACACCCCACCCGTTGCGGGTGCGGAGAGTCCTAAGAGACTTTTCAGGGAACTCAGTCCCAAAGTTGCCAAAAGTTCGCTAGCGCTAATTCCGCCCATACTGATGGCAATTTTTTGTAGCAGTCCCACCGCTCCAGGCTGGGTCATGGGGATGCCGTAGAGTTTAGATAAAGTGAGAATCATTGCCACGTCGATGACGGCACCGCTGAGGAGATCGACAACCGTGACCGGGTTGAGGGCGATCGCAACTGCCTTCGTCATCACCCCTTTCCAGATAATCTGATTCGCACTTTCATCACGAATCTGCATCTTCCTAGCAATCATCTGTTCGTTCACATCATCGGCATACAGCATGGTGTTGAGCGCTACCAGAGCCTTGCCTTCCCGGTGTAAAATTTCCAGAATTTTCAGCTTCAAATCCAGAACTTGCGGCGTTCCCGGTCGCCGCTGCACTGCCCTCGTTCCGTCAGGACGGCGAACCGCCTGCGCCACCAGGGGAGAGGCGGCGACCATCACAATTTCATCTGGTGAGAGCAATTCCCGCACCCGTTCATCCCGGATTTTGCGGTAAATCGCCATCCGGTCGGCATCCGGATACTGGTCAATTTTGTTAAATACCAGCAACATCGGTTTACCGACTTCCCGCAATTGTGAGAGCGCCTCGTATTCCACCTTGTTCATGTCGCCCGAAATGACAAACAGCAGCAAGTCTGCTTGTCTGGCAACTTGTCTGGCTAAGGTTTCGCGGGTTTCTCCGTCTACTTCGTCAATTCCAGGGGTGTCAATTAGCTCGATTTGGGAATTGCCCGCACTCGGCAGCGTGACTCGTAGGATATCGCTGACGCTTCCCGCCTCATTCTCCTGAGTCAGTTGCCATCTGGCACCTTGATGGGTGCGGGTGACGCCATGAAGTGGTCCCGTTTCAAACACGTTCTGACCTAATAAGGCGTTTAGTACTGAAGATTTACCCCGTCCCACCATCCCAAAGGCGGCAATCTGGACGACCGATCGATCTAACTTCTCCAGCATCGTTGCCAAATCATTAATCTCGGATTCCAGTCCCGTCCGCTCTTGAGGAGTGAGATCCAGGTTATCTACCAAGTCTCGCAGAGCATTTTGCGCCTTTTTGTAATTCAGTTCTGCTTGGATGTCATCAAAGCTCAAAATGGCGTTATCTAGTTCCCGATCCAAATCTGTCGCGTCCGGGGTTTGTGAAGGGAACTGGCTGGCATTTGGGGTTCGGTCAGACGATAAACGACTCAAAATTGCACCTTTTTTGCTCAGATGTTACTCTTCTTTCATCCTAGTCAATACCGATCTAGTCTGGCACTTTCCATATCCAGAGGGATATTTTTACTCGGTTCGTGCCAGCTCAGTATCAGCTGTGAGAATGATGTTATCTCGAAGGCGATCGCAATAAGTTTAGTATTGTTGCTGAATGAAGGTATTTGATCGGCACAGCGATTGTGAGTTCTAAGCGTTTACCTCAAACTACTGCCCACGTCCGAATTACCCATCTTTCCTGGCAACGGGGCTTTCTAGCAGGGGAAGTCACGGCGGCAGAATATGAATGGCAGTTCCAGTGGTGTTTCCGACAGGGTCAATTGTCGGTGACACCTTCTTTGGGACGCGCTTTAATTCAGGAACCTCTGGGTCGATTTTTAGAACAGAAAGATTACCAGCTAGAGCCTGGAGGGGACTATGCGTTTACGATCCGGGCGGAACTTTAAAAGTTTTGAGTTTTGAGTTCAGTTTAAATTAAGAAAGTTAAGAATGACAGAGTTTCCTAGTTCCTCGTCTCTCGTTGCTTCATGTATCTTTCGATGAGGAGGATGGCAACAATGTCATCGATTGGTCGGGGTAGACTCCGCATCCCTTGGGGAATCAGGCGTCCTAAACCTTGGGGAGGGTACATTTGCCAATAGCGATCGCGTGCTTCCAATGTACTGTAGCGCTCATCTACCAGGACAATTGGCACCGACGTTGGGAATTGCTGAAGTTTCTTTTTCCAACTTTTGGAAGTGGTTTGATCTCCCATCACCAGAGTATCAATCGGGTACTCTTCACATAAGTCAAGGATCGTTGCGATCGCTGTTTCTGCCGGTACAACCTCGTGGTAATGCAGAGAATTGTCTTTCCCCACTACGGCTAAACCACACTTATCGCGCCCTGGATCGAACCCTAAAATCATCTGAATTGGCTAATTGCTAATTTACGAATGGTTAATTGCCATTAGTCATCATCTCATCACTAATGACTAATAAATTACATCCTCACCACAACTTCTCCGTCTTCAACTGCCTCCAAATTTAATTTCATGGGTCCGGCAATATAGGCGTCCTCTGCCACGACCGCTTTCAGAGAAATCGGCTTATTGTGCTTTTTCAACTGCTCGATAAACCGAATCAAGCTAACAATTCGATTGTCCCCAACCTGAACTGTATCTCCTAAAATCCCCGCGCGAGTGGCTCGGAACTGGGATGCTCCAAGCAGCAGGTCAATCCGCTGCCGAATTTGTTGGTCGGTCATGTTTGAAGGATCGGCAGATGTCGTTGCTACGACTTCACCAGTGCGGAATACAACTTGATTGGGTGCGGCGTCTGCAAAGACTTGTACCTGCTTTTCTCCCTGGACATAGTTACCAGCCGAAAAAACTCGGACTACATAGTTTCGACCATCCTGAATCTGGTTGATCAGTTGCTCGACCTGTGCCTCTGTAATTTGCACGACCCGTTCGTTCGCCACCTTGTTGAGACCGGGTTGGGTCGCTTTAATCGCTGTCCGATTCGCTTCCCGTAATAGCTGCTCAATGACCTGTCGGGCTGCGGCTGGCTCGACAATACGAAAAACGCCAGCCGCCAGAACCTGACCGCGCAGCAGAGCCAGACTACCCTGACGCAAAGTTTGATAAGACTGGTAATACTGTTCTAAGGTTGCCACTTCCTGCTCTAGGGAAGCTTGTTGTTTTTCGAGTTCTTTAAGGCGATTTTCTCGCTGGGCAATCACCTCATCTCGTTGAGAAATTTTGTTATCAAGTAGAGATAAGGCTTTGTCTCGCTGGGCAATTTGCTCATCGCGATCGCTCAGGCTCTTCCGAAAGGCAGCAAGTTTCTCATCAAGTTCCACAAGGGCTTGATCCCGCTTGAGAATTTGCTCATCGCGTTGGCTAATTGCTCGGTCTTGCTGGGCAATTTTTTGGTCGCGCTGAGTCACTTTCGCTTTGAATTCAGTAATTTCAGCTCTGACTTGATTTCGCTGCTGGAGCAATTCTTGGCGTTCTGCTTGAAGTTGTTGGATTTCCGAACGTAGCGTCTTCGCTTGCCCAGAGACAGAGGTCAGCTGTTTTTGGGTTTGCTGAAAGCTGCTGGCGACCCGACTCAGTTCGCTTTGAGTTTGATTTAGTTGCGCCTCCGTCTGGCCTTGTTTAGCCAGCGCAGCTGCCAAAGATCGATTAATCGCATCTAAGCGCTGCTGAGCGACAGATTGCTGGGTGCGAGCTTGAGCGAGTTCCTTCTCGACTTGCTCTTTTTGGGCGGCGGTTTTAGCAAGTTCGCTTTCGGTTTTCCGTTTCTGCTCGTTCGCTTTGGCAATATCCTTACTGGCTGTCTTGAGTTTTTTCTGCACTTCTTGGAGTCTAAAAACTCCAATCCGCAATTGTTCGCTTGTCGCAAAGATGATTGTCAGTGTTGAGGCAGAAATCGTTAGTCCCGTTAGAATCGTTACTAAAACAGCTGTTTTGCGGGGACGCAGATTGAACAACGACAGGCGTGCTTTTCCCACGCGCGTGCCAATGCGATCGCCTACCGTTGCGATGACGCTTCCCAACACTAAAATAGACAAAATCAGGAAGAGCGCACTGTCGGTCATTGTCTGCTACAGTCATTCCAGTTACAGCCTATCGCATCGCAGGCTAGAGAAAGGGTTAACAGGAATTAAAGATCGAAGGTGAAATCGGAAAGGTTAAAGGTTGCAAGGTTGAAAACTATCCGCTTAAAACCTGACACCTTTTAACTCAACTCCCGACTAAATGTTAAAACTGGATAACCTGCTCGCGCTACCATGCCGTTTTAACCAACAACCTAACCTACAACCTGACGAGAGCCTCTAGCTGTTTTCAAGTAAACTGCTGACTCAGTGTAACTGGGTTGTGTACCGTAATTTTTTTCTTGTGGATAGAAATCATTTTTTCCTCCCGCAAATCTCCCAGTAAGCGGGTGACAGTTACCCTGGTGGAGCCGATTGCTTCTGCGATCGCTTGATGAGAAAGCTTCAGATCGATCGTAATTCCATTGGCGGTAGGAACGCCAAAATCACGGCACAGAATCAATAGAAAACTCACCAAGCGCGATCCCATATCTCGGTGAGCTAATGTCTCAATCATCATTTCTGTTTGCAAAATGCGCGAAGAAAGCCCTTGCAGCATCAACATCGATAGCTCCGGATTATCCTTGAGCGATTGCTCTACCTGATCGATCGGTGCCGAAAGCAGCTCCACTGGCGTAAATGCTACAGCGTGATAAAACCGATCCGAACGATGCCCTGTAATTAAGGACAGTACTCCAAAAACGCTGTTTTCTCGCAGCAACGCCACGGTAATTTCTTCCCCAGCTTCATACACGCGAGACAGCTTTACTGCACCTTTGAGCAAAAAGTATACCCGTTCAGCCGGGTCTCCTGGGAAAAAGATCGTCTTGCCCCGCTCAAAAGTTTCCACCACGGGTGGAAACGCCCCACCTCCCAGTTGACGGAACACAGCTGCTAGCGGTCTATCTTGCGTCACTGCCACTTCCTTTTTCCTAAATGCTGCCCTACAGACTTCTGCAACTTTCTGTCGGAGGAACTTTAACCATAGCAAAACAACTATGAGAGTTTTCTGACATTAGACACAGATAAACTGACTTCCAAGCGGTTTTTGTGCTATTTGATACAAAATTTTAAAGTAGTTTCCCCGGCTACCTTCTTTAGTTCTCTCCCTGCTCAAGGCAAGTAAGATTATGACGGAAAATGTTGATATCTTGACAGTATCTGCGCTATCGGGTGGGATGCATGGTGAGTAAGGAGGCACGCTCCTTACCCGTACTAGACAGCCTTGCTCCGGGCGATCGCGATCTTGAATACTCCCCTAAATCGGATATCCTCTAATATTGCCTTCAAAATCGACATTTATGCTAGATTTAACCGGAAAAAACGCCCTTGTCACCGGCATTGCCAACAACCGATCGATCGCCTGGGGGATTGCTCAGCAACTGCACCAAGCGGGTGCGAATCTAGGAGTGACTTACCTGCCAGACGACCGGGGTCGCTTTGAAAAAAAAGTGGCAGAGTTGGTAGAACCCCTCAACCCCAGCTTGTTTTTACCCTGCGATGTCCAGAATGAGACCCAAATTCAGTCTACATTTGACGCCATCCGCGATAAGTGGGGTAAGCTAGACATCCTGATCCATTGTCTTGCCTTTGCGAACAAGGAAGATTTATCAGGTGATTTTAGCAACACTACCCGCGCTGGCTTCACCCAAGCTCTAGAAATTAGTACCTATTCGCTGGTGCAACTTGCCGGGTCAGCAAAACCACTGATGACAGAAGGCGGCAGTATTGTCACGCTGACTTATCTAGGCGGCGTTAAGGTGATCCCCAACTACAACGTAATGGGAATTGCCAAGTCTGGATTGGAAATGAGTGTCCGTTACCTGGCATCTGAATTAGGTCCACAGAATATTCGCGTGAATGCAATTTCGGCAGGTCCTATCCGCACTTTGGCATCGTCGGCGGTAGGTGGCATTCTGGATATGATCCATCACGTTGAGGAAGTGGCACCGCTGCGACGCACTGTAACTCAGAAAGAAGTGGGAAATGCGGCTGCTTTCTTGTGTAGCGATTTGGCAAGTGGCATTACAGGTCAGGTGCTGTATGTCGATGCGGGATACGAGATTATGGGGATGTAAAAAGAATCAAACATTAAAAATTAAAAATTAAAAAGCAAAGATTCTGCTAATTTTTAATTTTTAATTTTGCATTTTAAAGGCTTTCGCGTCTCCCAGATGCTCAGTAAAGTAGGATAATAAACTTAACTTTATTTTCTTGAGTGAGCATCTGCGATGCAGGCACGCGATCGCCAATTTACACCTTCTCCAAGCATTGAACAGCTTTTGTCTCCTCGGATGGCAAGGGTTCCCCGCAAGACGGGCGAAACGGATGTTATCGTCACCGTCAAATTAGACGGGAATGGCACTTGCAATGCAAAAACTGGCATTCCGTTTTTAGACCATATGCTGCATCAAATCGCCTCTCACAGCCTGATTGATTTGGATGTAGCCGCGACGGGAGACTTGGAAATTGATGACCACCATACCAATGAAGATGTGGGAATTACCCTAGGAATGGCGTTGCATCAAGCACTGGGCGATCGCAAAGGAATTGTCCGATTTGGGAATTTCCTCGCCCCTCTCGATGAAGCGTTGGTTCAGGTAGCGTTAGATTTTTCCGGACGTCCTCATCTGAGCTATGGCTTAGAGATTCCCACTCAGCGAGTCGGGACTTATGACACCCAGCTGGTGCGGGAATTTTTTGTGGCGTTGATCAATCACAGCCAGATGACGCTGCACATTCGCCAACTAGATGGAATTAATTCGCACCACATTATTGAAGCGACGTTCAAAGCGTTTGCGCGATCGCTCCGCATGGCAATCGAAGTTGATCCCCGTCGTGGCGGTACGATCCCCAGTTCTAAAGGCGTGTTATAGGTTTCCTTGCAAATACACTCCGATAAAGGCAACGAGAGCCAGGGAAATCCTCACCAGGCTCTCGCTTCATTCTGCTGAAGTTTCCGCGACCACTGACTCTCAATTCTTCTATGTCTTCAGAAATGAGAACTTATGGAAGAGGTTTGCGGATATAGCCATATTTATTGCCAATCTTAACTTTTGCTAGCCCTTGCGAAAAAGATTGAGCGCTATCAAATTGGGGTTTAATTACGAATTTGCCACTCTTATTGATATAGCCCCATTTGTCGCCGTTCTTTACCGCTGCTAGGTCTTCTGAAAAGTTATAAATATTATCAAATTGTGGGGGAATGACAACATTGCTTACCTTGTCAATATAGCCTACCTTAGTGTCTATCGTTATGCCCGCCAGTCCTTGAGAAAAGTCCCCAGCCCAATCAAATTGGAGTGGAATAACAAGATATCCCATTTTGTCAATATAGCCCCACTTATTATTACTGGATATCACTGCTAGTCCTTCCGAAAAAAACTTAGCTTCCTCAAATTCCAACGGAACAATAACGTCTCCCCGATTATCGATATAGCCCCATTTGTTGTCTTTTTTGACTGGCGCGAGTCCTAGGGCTGATTCACTGCGATCGCTTATAGAAAAAGATTCAGCAACATCAAACTGGGGCTGAATGACGAAGTTGCCTTTCTTGCCGATATAGCCCCACTTTTTACCGATTTCTACCGCCGCCAGCGCTAACGCAGTGCGATCGCTTATAGAAAAAGATTCAGCAAAATCAAATTTTGGGTTAATTACCAAGTTCCCTTTCTTATCAATATATCCCCACTTTCCATCTATCTTTACCGCTGCCAGCCCTTGAGAAAAATTCTTAGCCAAATCATATTTTGGTTTAATGACTAAGTTGCCACTCTTGTTGATATAGCCCCACTTGTTCTTTAGTTTGGTAGCCGCTAACCCTTGGAAAAAAGATTCGGCATTATCAAATTGAGGTTTGATTGCGAAGTTGCCTTTATTATCAAGATAGCCCCATTGGCCGTCTATTTTGACTGCTGCTAGCTCTTCTGAAAATGAATCAGCCCAGCTAAATTTAAGCGGGATGACTATTTGCGAATTACGGGCTTGTCCCTCAGTTGCATCAAAATTAACTTGAGAAGTCCGAAAATTTGAGATGGCTTCACATCCAGAAATTAGAGCGATCGCTAATCCAAACAGAAGGCTGGCAACCGCGACAAGCAATCTGTTGTGAGTTGCAATTTTCATAAAAGTACCCTATCCAATCGCAGCCAACATTTAAGTAATCAATATTTGTTAATCATCTGAAGTAAACCCTGTTATTGTCAGTGAAATTCTAAAGCTTGCTGGTAATGCCTGACTAGATTAGGCTATCCGAATTTAGAATTAAAAAATTAGAAAGGCACCCAGCTAGCTGAGTGCCCCTGTTTTATATCAGCGCGTGGTTGCGCGTGATTACTGTTTCAACATCAAGAAGGGGTGCGAGGAGCTGTCAGGACATCCCAAGCCGCTTTAGCAGCTTCGGCAAGGCGATCGCCTAAAGTTGACACTTCCTTCACGATGGACTCCCAGTTCTTCTCTGCATCCATTTGAATGAGTTTAATCGAGTATGAAATTCGCTCTGGATCGAACAACTTATCCTGTTCAATCTTCTCCCGTGCTTGTTTCACTGCATTGAGATAGGCATCGCGAGTATATTCGGTAGCAGATTTTGTTTCTACCTGCGCCCGTTTTTTAATGGCGTCAATCAGCGCCATCGTTTCACGCTTCAAATCTTCGGATTCGCCTGCCATATTTTCATCAACGATAGCCTTTGTCTCCGGGCTAACTGTTATGGCGGTTTCTGTATTATTAGGGACTTCTGTATTCATGGCTACATCTCATGAGTAGAGTTTTGAGTGAAAAAGATTAGCTTTTAGTAAGGTTCGGCTACTAATTTCACAAACCGGAAAATTGAAGAAATGCTAGTACAGCCAATAAATCATCAGCGGTAGCTAACTATTGGGGCAAGAAACGCGATCGCACGACCAATTGTGACAGCAACGGCTTGAGTTAACGTGTCGCGATTGTAGATATGGTAGAGTTCGTAAGTTCGTCACAGCTACTAAAGCAATCCCTACCAAGGCACCTGTCCAACCACCAATGAACCAGTAGCTGACGGTAATGATTGGCGCACTAAACAGACCTAAATTAGGCAACGGTTTTAAACTGATTCACTCCGCTTGCTCTCGTTGAAGGCATCTGCTTAAATAAAGGGCTATATCAGAAATAGCATTTCTGTAGTATATTTCCTTCAGCCTATCGGTATAATTTCAGAGGGTTAAGGCAAAAAGCGATAGCAAAGGTACGGGTTAACAAACCTAACCTCCTATAAGAAATCGCTGGATTGGAGACCCTTCATTCCCCAGTCCGAGAGTCTAATTTTCAAGTTAAATGCTCCAAGACCCCGCGATTCGTCATCCCATTGCCATCAGTTTAGGAGCGATCGCTGGAGCATTGAGTCGCTACTATCTCACCCTCTGGTTTGCCCAACGCTTCGGCACCAGCTTTCCCTACGGCACCTTTTTTATCAACCTTACAGGTTGCTTTGGGATGGGTTTTTTTGTCACTCTCGCCTTAGAACGGGTAGCGAATATTCCTCTAGATGTGCGATTGATGGTAACGACCGGCTTTTTAGGAGCTTACACAACTTTCTCCAGTTATGGGTTAGAAACATCTACTCTACTGCGCGATCGCAGTTATGCCGCCGCCGGTATTTACTGGGCAGGTAGCGCCATACTTGGAATCATTAGCGTTCAGCTAGGCACGCTTCTGGCTCGGAGCGGGCGGTAGAAAAAACCCTATGACTGCTTAGCACGCACCATTCCCAGAGCCTTCAATCTCGATCCTTGGAGACTAGACTGGTGCAGGAAAAATATCAACACTTGATTAAGTAGGGCGGTTGGCTCTCATTGGTGCTGCATTTACTCTTAAATCCCACGAAAACAACCGTACCAATGCCCTTTAGACTAAAAGCAGCAACAAACTTAACACTGGATTAAGAGGGTCTACCTTGACTGACACCAATACTCCTTTCCAGACAGTCTCGCGCAGCGAACTCCGGCAGCTCGTCCGAATGCAGCTGCAAATGCTGCTTGAGGCGGAAGACCTTCAGGGGGCAAAAGCAATCCTCGTCCCGGTGCAACCGGCGGACATTGCAGAAGCCATTGAAGGGTTGCCAGAGGCGATGCAAGCGATCGCCTTTCGCTTGCTCTCCAAGGACGAGGCGATTGAAGTTTATGAATATCTCGACTCTAGCGTGCAGCAGGCGCTGATTGAGGAATTCCGGCGGCAGGAAGTTCTGGACATTGTTGATAAAATGTCCCCTGATGACCGGGCACGACTTTTTGACGAACTGCCCGCTACCGTTGTCCGTCGTCTGCTCGAACAGCTCACCCCCACCGAACGCCAGGCGACAGCTCAGTTGTTGGGTTACGAGGCTGGTACTGCTGGACGATTGATGACACCAGAGTATATCTCTTTGAAAGAAAACATGACGGTGGCGGAAACGCTGGAGCGAATTCGCAGTTTAGCCCATGCTACTGAGATTATTTATTACCTTTATATTACGGATGCTGCTCGTCACTTGTCGGGTATTTTATCCTTACGCGATTTGGTAATCGCCAATCCCGATCAAAAAATTGGGGACATTATGACCCGTGATGTAGTATGCGTTTATACCAGCGATGACCAGGAAGAAGTGGCGCGGCTGATCGGGCGCTATGACTTTCTCGCTGTCCCGGTGGTAGACCGGGAAAAGCGTTTGGTGGGCATTGTCACCGTTGATGACGTGATTGACATCATCGAACAAGAAACGACAGAGGATATTTACAAACAGGGCGGTCTCCAGTCGGGGGGCGACAATTATTTCCAGACGGATTTACTCACGGTGGCTCGCAAGCGTGTCGTCTGGTTGTTCGTCTTGCTACTAACTAATACTGTCACCGGCACGATTATCAAAGCGGAAGAGGAAATTCTTCGGCAAGTGGTATCGCTGGCAGCGTTTATTCCCTTGTTAACCGGGACTGGCGGGAATGTAGGTTCTCAATCCTCAACAGTCGTGATTCGGGGCTTGAATACCGAAGAACTTCGAGAAATGGGGCCAGCACAGGTAGTGGGGCGAGAAGCGATCGCTGGGGCACTCCTGGGAGTGATGTTAGGCACCGTGGCAACGTTATGGGCTTTCTGGCTCCTGAATGGAGATTGGTCAGTCTCGCTGGCTGTAGGGATTAGTTTGGTGGCTATCTCGGTTTTGGCATCCGTTGCTGGTTCCGGTCTTCCGTTCATCTTTCGCGCTGTCGGGTTAGATCCGGCTTTGATGTCAGCACCGTTTATTACAACGGCAGTTGATGTATTGGGCGTACTAATTTACTTTAATTTGGCGCGGCTAATTTTGAAGTTGTAGAAGCAGCGAGTAACTGGGTATTCAGTTGAATCGGGAAGTCATGAGAAGGTGATATCAAATCCGCTTGATCGACCACGCATTCTTGTCGGCGTAGCGTCCTGAAAGGGTATAGAACCATAATTCCTGCGGCTTCGCTTTTCCCTCGCCGCTGACAAAGAGGGTTTGGGGATGAGCTTTCAAATGATGGTGATTCAAACGAATTTGATCTACGTAAAATTAAACGTTGCGGATGAAATTTCGCGTCTACAATTCTGTTGCTGTATCAGGAGCAACAATTTCCCCTTCCATACTCATTAAAGAGTCTTGATCGGTAATCAAATCACTCAACTCATGGAAAGTGACGCCCATATCTTCACAAGCTTTCTTGAGTTCTCGCTTAAAGGTGCCTAAATCCTCACCATAGCCTGACAAATGAGCCGCAGTTTCAACTCCCTGTTTTGCATTTGCTTTAGCACAATCAACCAGCTCTAAACCTTTCAGAGGTATTGGTGAGGCCATAAGTAGTTTTGAATTTTAAGTTGTATTATTTGCAGCATACTGAGATTTACTCCAGAGACTTATCCTTCTGGAGTTAGAAAATCGAAGGAATTCAAATGCTTTTAGCGATGCTGCCAATATTTAGAGACAGCATAGGCGAGGGTAACGACGCCGGTAATAATGGCAGATTCATCCACCTCAAATTGGGGATGGTGCAGCGGGTAGTTTTTTCTGTCCGGGTATCCCACACCTAGTCGGAACATCGTACCAGGAGCGTGTTCCAGATACATCGAAAAGTCTTCCGCACCGAGAGAGGGTTCCAGTAAAATTTGGACGCGATCGCTTCCCCACGCTTCTTTGGCAGCTGTTTCCACCAACTGAGTCAGCGCTGAGTCATTTTGCACAGAAGGGACTCCCCGGCGATAGTTGACTTCGCAGGTAGCTCCGTAAGTTTTACAGATATTGCAGACAATTTGCTCAATCCACTGGGGTAAGGTGGCATGAGTTTCCGGATGCAGCGATCGCACAGTTCCCAATAATCGCACATGGTCGGCAATCACATTTGGGGCGCGTCCGCCCTCGATTTTACCAATCGTTAGGACGACCGGGCGCAACGGGTTCTGTGTGCGGCTAATCGCTTGCTGAAGAGAAGCGATCGCTTGCGCCGCAATCCAAATTGCATCAACTGCCTCATGAGGACGCGCCCCATGCCCAGATTCGCCTTTAATAATAATCTCCAGATCGTCTGCGGCTGCTGTCAAAGCACCGTAACGAATTCCCACCGATCCCGCCGAAATAGAAGGGAAAACGTGAACGCTCATAATCGCGCTGACATTCTGCATCACCCCATCTGCAACCATCCACCCAGCTCCTTGGGCAATTTCTTCGGCTGGCTGGAACAGAAAGCGCACATCTCCTGGCAAGGCCTCTCCGAGCTGAGATAGTATCATCGCCGTGCCTAAACCGACTGTGGTGTGGACATCGTGACCGCAGGCGTGCATAATTCCTGGAAGACGCGAGGCATAATCTAAACTGGTGCGTTCTACGATTGGCAAAGCATCCATATCAGTACGAATTGCCAGTAGTCGCTCATCGATACCTTGTCCTTTTAACTCTCCAACTACGCCAGTTTTACCCACCGCTTCTTGGACATGAAGCCCGCAGGAAGACAGCACGCCAGCAACATAAGCAGCAGTTTGGTATTCTTGACCGCTTAGTTCTGGGTGAGCGTGGATATGTCGTCGGATTTCAATCAGGCGAGGCGCTAGTTTTTCAGCAATGTCTTTAATACGAGTTAGCACGGATTTCTTAATTGAATGAACGCTTATTTCATGATAAGAGTGGTTAAAAAACTCAACTGCCCTTTAGTCATTCAATTATAAGGACTGTGAGGGATTGCTGAATAATGGGTAAATAGAAAGCAATTGCAGAATAGTTACAAAAGTAGTGATTCTAAGCCTTGACAAAAACAGGGCAGAGGCTATAGGGAGCTAGCTGGACGTGATGCGATCGCTACTGGGATCGATTGATATCAAAACGTACTATTAATCATCATTCCCAAATCTAAATACCTTTCTACCCAGATAGTCGCATTTACAGATTTCGATACTTTCTTGATAATCATTCGGGTGAGAATCGCCAATTTCAAAACAGTTTTTAGGCGATTTTCAGAGGTTATAAAAATAAATTAAATTTAGTATTACCGGAAGGGTTACTTTATCAAAAAGGAAAAAACTACCACTGCTGACAAGTAGCGATCGCTTTCAGCTAATTATGCAAAGCAGGGTAAGCGCATCTAAATTCGGGTGTAAATATGATACTAGAGAGATGCAATCTACCTCGAAGGGTGAGGCGGTTTCATGACAAAAAACTTAGACTCAACTACACCAGGTGA
>NZ_JAMPKG010000030.1:0-78116 GCF_039962015.1 Trichocoleus sp. AS-A1
TGTGCATTTAAGCGGATCATGTGGGCGCGGTCGCGCGTCCGTTGCGGCACGGTTTGAGCAACTCGCAACTCGCTTAACATTGAGTCCTCTGCTTCGCTTAAGATAATCCGAATAGGAGCAGGCATAAATAATGGAAAACTTCGTTTAGGGGCTTTATGCCATCTTATATTTAATTAGTCCCAGCTACTTATCTTCCTTATTCAGATGTTGAGTCATTGAGGTTAAATCAACTCTACATCTTAGATATACGCTCCGAAAATATGTCTCAAATTATTTATAAAAAAATCCGTTAACTCAATGACTTACCACGTAATTTATGACGGCAACTGTAATCTCTGCGTCACTCTTGTGCAACTGCTGGAAGGTTTAGATAAGGGGCAGATGTTTCAGTACATCCCGATGCAAGATATAGAAGCCCTCAAGCACTTTGGAATTACATCCCAAGATTGTGAAATGGGAATGATCTTGATTGATGCCGATACGCCTGAGAGACGGTGGCAGGGAAGTGATGCAGCAGAAGAAATTGGGCGATTGTTGCCAATGGGCAGCGTATTTGTGGATGCATATCGAGCTTTACCAGGGGTGAAGTGGATGGGCGATCGCACTTACGAACAAATCCGCGATAACCGTTACACTATTTTTGGCAAGCGTTCTTCCACTTATCAATCTAGTTATCCAGTTAGTTTTTGTTCTACGGGATGCGTTACGGAATAAGAACTCACAAAAACATTCAGTAGAAAACTGAAAGCGATCGCCCAAACAAGGCAACACCCTAAAAGTAGAGGGGAAGCATTGGGATACTCTCGCCAAAGCTTTCCTTCCCCAGGTAGACGCTAGGCAGTAGTTTTCGTTTTTAAAATAATACTAAGCTATCGCTGTCCTGTTGCGAAAAGTCGCCGCTTAAAAGTTGGTGGCTTGGTTTTGCAATTGCTGGCTTGGTGCGGTGATTTAACAAGGGCGGGAAAAAAGCTTTATCAAGGTTTGATCGGGGGGTTATCTACTGCTGTAGCGACTAGCTGCGAAGTAGATTTAGGAGATTTGGGCAATGAACAAGAGATTTACGAATAATCGGGTTGCCGATAGAACAAAGAGCTTTTCCGAAGGATTTTGGAACAGTGGCGGCGCGATCGCATTAGCGCTGCTTGCCATGCTTCTTCCTGGTTGCGTAGCTGTCCAGAAAGAAGCGCCTGCCCCTGAACCTACCACAGCCGTTGAAAAAGTTGCTCAAAACACGGATCAACTGATCGGTCAAACAGTAACGGTCAGTGGCGAAGTTGAAGAAATTATTGGTCCCAAAGCGTTTCAGTTAGAAGACGACAAAATATTCAGTGGCGAAAAAGTGTTGGTTTTGAATGCAGTTTCTGCCACAGTTCCGATCGCTGAAGGTAAGAATGTTACGGTGACAGGGCAAGTTCGTAAATTCGTCCTGGCTGATTTTGAGAAAGAGTACAACTTAACGAATGATTTAAATGTCAAGAAGAAAATGGAAGCCGAATTTGAAGGCAAGCCGGTAGTCATTGCTCAGACAACCCAAGTCATCGAGTAATTCCCTAGGGATTACCCATTCGACTTAAGCGATTTCTTCGCTGTTGAACAGTTCAAATATTTGCCGACAAAAGTGCTTCAGCTTTTCTCCTACTTCAGGCACTGGCTGGGATTCCCCGACAAACTGCCACTCCTCTACGGTCGAGAGTAACCACTGTTTGCCTTTATGGTCAAAACCTGCTAATTCGACACCGATAGCACGGCGAATCCCAGTCACAGGGTCTTCGTAAAAGCGAATCTGTACCAAGATGCTGCGGCTTTGAAATAAGCGACTTCTGCCAGGAA
This sequence comes from Trichocoleus sp. AS-A1, assembly GCF_039962015.1. Classification (NCBI taxonomy): domain Bacteria; kingdom Bacillati; phylum Cyanobacteriota; class Cyanophyceae; order Leptolyngbyales; family Trichocoleusaceae; genus Trichocoleus; species Trichocoleus sp. AS-A1. The sequence goes on from NZ_JAMPKG010000030.1 coordinate 1,831, forward strand.
AATGGAAGCCGATATCAATTGAATCCGGATCGACTAACTCTCTAGTATCCGGGTCGTTTGCCCAAGGTTTTAAATCTGCTCTTGCATCAGGAAACTCAGATTTGTAGAGATTGACAACAGCAGCAATCTTACTAGCGACTTGTATGTTTGTGGCCTGTTCAGCTGCATTCACTTCGCTTGGGTTCCCCTAAACTTGCGCGTTTTCAGTTGTTTTGGCGTTTAAATATAACAGGATGTTCTCTATTTCGCAACTTGGTAGAGCATCTTTCTTTAAGTTTATTCATTGACGCGATAAGAATGGTAAATCTGGATACTATACAAGTGCTATTTTTTAAGGTATGTTCAAATAATGGAAATATGTGCGTTTTTTGAACTTGCCCTTAAATTTCCATTATAAAGAATTGAGTAAAAAATAAATATAAACTCCTAATAATATACCAGAAAAAATTGCTAAATTATCATGAAATCCTTGAAATTCTAATATTTCAACAGCGGAATTGTAGATGCAATTTTAACCAGGATACTAAAATTAAAACTTGACTTGCTTTGCCGGAGATTCCCGCTTTTGCGGTAAGCTCAAGCAACCGGGAGATGTGCAGGCAAAGATAGTGTCAACCAATGAGCAATTAATCAAGATCGGTTCCTTGGAATGGTTTTACCGGGAAGAGAATCCGATTGGTAGAAGTGATAACCTGCCAGTTCTGCTGCTGCACGGGTTGCCGTCGCAGAGTTATAGCTGGAGCGGGGTAATGCCCGGATTAGCAGAGAAAGGGTATAGAGCGATCGCGCCTGACTGGATTGGTTTTGGCTTCTCGGCGAAACCAGAGCGGCGGGACTTTGCGTATACACCCGATACCTTCATCAACGCACTAGCAGAATTCATCCAACACCTAGAAATCGAGCGATTCTATCTGGTTGTTCAGGGATTTTTGGGTTCTGTGGGACTCCAGTACGCTCTGCGTCATCCAGGCCAAATCGAGCGCTTGGTTATCCTCAATACACCTGTGGCAACGACTGCCAAGCTGCCTTGGAAGATTCAACAATTGGGTCTGCCTTTTGTCGGCGATATGATGACGCAAGACCCGCTCTTGGTGGACAGAACCTTAGAAGGTGGTAGCCGTTACGTCATCCCAGATAAGGATTTAGACGTTTACCGCCGTCCCTACCTCAAAAGTTCGGATGCGGGGCGAAGTCTCCTGTACACCGTGCGGAATCTCCAGCTTCAGCAGTCGATGGCAGAAATAGAATCCGGTTTTCAAAGCTGGACGCAGCCAACTTTAATTGCCTGGGGGATGAAAGACCCCTGGCTTCCCTTCACTCAAGCGCAACAGCTGGCGAGTTCCATCCAGAGGGCAGAAATCATGAAGATGGAAGAAGTCGGGCATTATCCTCAAGACCATTGGTCGGACAAAGTCAGCGATGCGATTCAAGGGTTTCTGCGTCGTCAGGCAATTGGATAATGGGTGATATCATCTCTTTTTCTCTTCTCCTCTCGCGTTTTCCCGATTTTTCTCTAAAATAACAGGGGAAATTTGATTCATGGTTTCAAAAAATAGCATGATGGCACGTTATCGGTCTATTTTGGGTTTAATTTTGGCAGTGGTAGCCACATTTATGATTAGTTGCGGTAGTGCAACTGCGGCAACGAAATCGGCTCCTACTTACACGGCGGCTCAGATTGAGCAGATTCAGCAATCGCTTCCGGGAATTCAAGAACAGCGCGATCGCCTTAACACATTGCAAACCTTCATCCAACAACGGCGATGGGTAGATGTGGGTACATTTATTCACGGGCCACTAGGAGATTTGCGACGGAATATGAACCGTGTGGCGGATAGCTTGGCTCCTAAGGACAAACAGGCGGCGCGTCAAGCAGCAAAAGATTTGTTCAGCGATCTGGTCAGAATCGATCAGGCTGCGAAAGAGGCGGATTATCAGCAAGCGGTGACAAATTTCCGCTCTGTATTGCAAGAGTTCGACGCCTTTATGAACTTGATTCCGAAGGCATAGCCAATTAAGGGGTAATTGGGAAAAAATTATTAGTCCTGGGTCATTTGTCATGAGTTCGTTGCTACTGACTCAGAATTCAGGGCTGATCGTCATTACCGATTACCCCGTTACCGATTACCCATTTCTCATGCGCTCTTTCTGATGCGCTCTCAGATGAGTCAGGTTGTAATTATTGGATGCGGCGTTGTTGGGGCTGCGATCGCTTATGAACTCAGTCTAATTCCAGGGCTAACAATTACAGTCTTGGACAAGCAACCACCCGCACAAGCCGCCACTGGCGCTGCATTGGGCGTCTTGATGGGCGCGATCAGTCACAAAATTAAGGGCAATGCCTGGAAAATGCGGCAGGCTAGCATCCAGCGCTATGAAACCCTGATTCCAGAGCTAGAAGCGCTTTTAGACCGTCAGATCCCCTTCAACCGCCAGGGAATTCTGATGCTCTGCTTTGCCGGTGAAGATTTATCTCGTTGGGAAAAACTGGTAGAAATTCGCCACACTCAAGGCTGGCACCTGGAAATTTGGGACGCCGCCCAACTCCAGTCTCGCTGTCCTCAGTTGAGTCATGAGATAATCGGCGCGATTTATTCTCCCCAAGATCGGCAACTCGACCCGGTTGCTCTGACTTTAGCGCTGGTTGATGCTGCTCAACGCAACGGCGTTACCTTTAAATTTGGCGTCACCGTCTTAGAAGAGGAAGCAACAAAGACGGACATTCGCCACATTCAAACAACCGCAGGGCAAGTTGATGTTGATTGGTTAATTGTGGCAGCGGGGCTTGGTTCCACCCCACTCACAGCGTCTTTAAAACAACCGATTGATATCCGCCCGGTATTGGGACAAGCGTTGCACTTGCGCCTAGCGCAGCCAATGGGGCGCGCAGATTTCCAGCCGACAATTACAGGCAATGATGTCCACATTGTGCCCGTAACGGACACAGAATACTGGGTTGGTGCGACGGTGGAGTTTCCCAATAATGGGGATGAGATAGTGGCAGATGCCGCCCATCTGGATGAAGTCATGGCGCAAGCGATCGCTTTTTGCCCAAGTCTAGAAGAAGCCACAATCCTTAAAACTTGGTCGGGATTGCGTCCCCGCCCCGAAGGACGCCCCGCCCCTGTTATCGGTCTTCTGCCCGGTTACAGCAATGTTCTTCTCGCCACAGGTCATTATCGCAACGGCGTTTTACTCGCACCCGCCACCGCCCAAGCGATTCGGGAACTGATTGAGCGATCGCTCAATCAAGATAAATAATCGTCAAACTATGTCTAGTTTTTCTTTTCTGTTTAAATGGTTAATTTACTTAAAATACTTAAAGTATTTTTAGCGATCGCACTTCTATTCCTTGCCTTTAATTTAAAAGCGCCTTTCCTCCCAAGCATAAAGTTTTATTTATTTTTAGGTTTAATCGCAATCAATTTAGCTTTGATTTTTACTGAAATCAAAGCCTTTACTCTCTCGAAGCTTAAAAAAAAATTCCTGAATAAAACACTCCTAGTGATTGCTTGCCTAAGTCTTTTTACAGCTTTAACAGTTGAAATAAGATTCAATTTACTGAAACAAAGTTTATTCCACGCCAACCCATCCCAAATAGAAAAGCTGGGTCAGCACTTTATTATTGGCTACCGAGACTTAAATGAAGTAAAGAAGCTAGTTTCTAAAAAAGCCATAGGCGGTATATTTCTCACAACCAGAAATATTAGAAATAAAAACCAAGAAGATATCAAGCAAGAAATTAATGCTTTGCAGGAGATTCGCCGCAGTCAAGGTTTATCTCCTTTATGGATAACGACCGATCAAGAAGGGGGTGTAGTATCTCGATTATCTCCCCCTCTAACCCAATTACCTCAATTATCAAAAGTAATTTCTGAGTCGGCAAATCTAGAACAAGCGAAAGATAAAGTCATCAAGTATGCCAAAATTCAGGCAAGTGAGCTATCTACAATTGGAATCAATCTAAATTTTGCCCCTGTGGTGGATTTAAACAAAGGAGTGATTAATCCAAACGATAAATTTTCTAAGATTTATAAGCGAGCTATTTCATCTGATAAAAAAGTCGTTGAAAAATTTGCTTTATTATATTGTCAGACGTTAGAAGCTAATGGGGTTAGATGTACGATTAAGCATTTTCCGGGATTGGGAAGAGTAGAGACCGACACCCATCTTGAAAGTGCAGAATTGCATACTTCCGTGAATGAATTAGCGCAGGATGATTGGGTACCCTTCCGGACATTAATGAGTAATTCTCAGGCTTTTACAATGTTGGGTCATGCTAAATTGATGGCGGTAGATGCTAAACATCCCGTCTCCTTTTCCCAGAAAGTAATTAGCATGATTAGAAATGATTGGCAACAGGATGGGGTTTTAATCACTGACGATTTTTGTATGTATGCAGTTTACAACAGTCAAGATGGTTTGAGAAATGCTACTGTCAAGGCGCTGAATGCCGGAGCCGATTTGATATTGATTGCTTACGATCACGATTTATATTATGAAGCGATGGATGCTTTAATCAAAGCTGATAATAAGCGACAATTAGAGAATGAACTGCTAATAAAAAGTAGCAACAGGTTAGAGCAAACCAAAAAGGCTCTCTATGGATTGCCCAAAGTTTTGCCGATAAGTGGAACAAACGGGTGAGATTAGAGGCGGCGTTAGCGAGGTGTTTGCTGTATATTAATAAATGTAAATAATAGAGCAAAACTTTAGCACTTCAGCCGTCAATATGTCTAGTAAGCCTCTAGGAAAACCCCGTCCCCTCTGGCAAGTGATTCTTTTATCGATTATTACCCTGATGCTGTATTACGGTTGGTATAAGTGGATAATTCAAGAAGAATTACGTCGCTACAAAGGTTATGGTTGGTCAGGAACTTTATGCTTAGCGCCTTTTGTTTTGGGGATAGCAGTTCCCCAATTGTTGCGTATATTCGATCCTGATGTTCCTGGCTGGTTTGGTTGGTTTTCCTTGCTGGGAATTGCCTGGATTTACATTGTGCAGTTCAGACTCTATAAAACTGTAAACGAACTCTACAGCGAAGCTGGGATGAAAGAACCACTGATTGTCTGGTGGATTTTTGTACCAGGTTTAAATCTAATTGTTGGCTTGAGACAAATTCACTTTTTAAGTGAGTATTGGGCAAGTAAACAAGGGATAAGTGTTAACGATCCGCTTGCTGAGAGTATTCCTTTTCTCTCTGCGAATGCTTAACGCTGTTCAAAAGATAAATCTAAAGAGGAAGCTGATAAAGCAATCCTATTTTAGGGGTGAGATGCTAGTGCTTCAGATCCCCGACTTCCTGGAGAAGTCGGGTAATCTCTCCTTCACGAATCATTTGGGACGGCTATAAAGGAATCGAGGGGCGATCGCCTGCTTGAAAGCGTTGCCAAGATGTTTTCAAAGCTGAAGGAGCAGGATAATTAGTGTCATAAACAACAATTACATTCGTCAGGTTCCGTCCTGCGGGAAGTAAAATTCTTCCATTATGGGCTAAAGCTTCTGAAGCACCACCATCCAAATTCATTGCTTCAATACAGCCAATCGCTTTCATAATGTTGGCTTCTTGTTGTAAAGATAGACTAGCAAGAAAAGAAATTAAAAATAACTGTTTTCGATTCGCTGGAAACCCAATCGCAGTCCGATATCCTACACCGAGAACATGAGGATCGGCAAAGCCTTCTGATTGCGGCGAGATAGAAATTTTTCCTTGTTTAATCAGTCTTGGTCCGCAAGTAATTGAAAACCAGTGTTGATCCCAATTCGGCTGTCCTTCTGTTCGGGCGGTAATCATTTCTAATTGATTACCTGCTTTAATCCCCAAGGTAGTCCCATAATTTTCCCAGCGGCTGTATTTAAGAAACCTGCCAGCCGCCACCATGTTACCCATCACCCACTTCTGGTTACTTTTATCAAAAAAGGTGCCATTGGCTACCACAGCAGCCTTCTGACGCGCTACCAACTTGGCAAAAGGTTCATCACCATTGCTCACCGTTGGCCCGTTGGCATAAGTCGCATTATTTGCTAAGCCCAGAGTGATGAAAGTTTCTGGGTCAGAGAGGTCAATCGTGGTTTGATAAAAAGACACCCCAGCCACTGTTTTTTGGGTAACTTGCACGGGTTTTCCCTTGGCAACAGCGGGATTTACTTTGGTTTTGGAGGACGGTTGAGATGGTTTAGGCGTGGCGCTGGTTTTTGGAGTTGGCGAAGGTAAAGGCTCAGGAGAAACGCTGCTTATTGGTGTTGGCGTACTGCTAGGTAAAGGGTTTTGAGCGACTCCGTTTTGAGACTCCCAGAAAGCGATCGCTTTCTCCCATAACTGACGAACGAGACTAGCAAAATTGGAGCGGTTTTGGGGAATTGAGAAGAATTCGGTTAAAAATTGAGCAAGTGCCAAACCTACTAAAAATAAAAAAGTGCGCCGCAGCATTTTACGGCAACCATTGGGTTGTTTTCGATCTGGCATAACTTCGCTTACTTCTCGTCTAGCGACTAAATATTGAGCGATGGGAGTAGAGCGATCGCGTGCATCAACAAGAGCGATCGCTCTACTCAGTTTTAGCAGAAGCCGCGATTTTCAAAGATTCCTGAAAAATACCTACACTTGTAGCCCCATCAACGATTCAGGCTATTCGAGAGGTGATTGTAGAGTGAATAAGGTATTGGCGAAAGTCATGAAAATGCGTTTGAGTTCGGCTTCCTCAACGCGCTTAACTGCTTGTTTCACACTCACCCACTGTCGCTTTCTAAAGCTAGCTTCGGGCCAAACTTCCAGCACCGTTTTCACCTGCATTAAAAATACCTCAACCTGGCAGGTGCCTCCCCCTTTTTGATACTCGTAAGTCCCCATCAAAGTCGGTAGCACCTGACCGATGATTCCCGCCTCTTCCCAGGCTTCTTTGGCTGCCGAAGTTTGCGGGGTCATAAACGGCTCAATCATTCCTTTAGGAATCACCCAGCGTTTTCCTGTTGAGGAAGTGATCAACAAAACTTCGATTTTTCCGTTTTTGATGCGATAGGGGATGACCGCCGATTGTTGATAACGCTGGGCTGATTTTAGATTCATGGAACTTATCTTTTTTGGCGATGTTTGATAGGGGATTGCTCCTTGGATTTGCTCTTCAAACCAGGCAGATAATGACTGATGATTGAGTGAGATAGCAATCGATTTGAGTTGAGCGATCGCTCTCGCGCATCCGCGCCGCTACGCGAACACCTCCCGCACCAGGAAAGCCCACCGATCCGCAACTTCCTCAATAATCTTAGTCGTTGGCTTCCCAGCCCCATGTCCTGCTTTAGTCTCAATTCTAATTAATACGGGTGCAACACCTGTATGAGCTGCTTGCAAAGCGGCAGCAAACTTGAAACTGTGGGCAGGCACCACCCGATCGTCATGATCCGCTGTTGTAATCATCGTGGCTGGATAAGATGTCCCAGGCTTGAGGTTGTGCAGCGGCGAATAGGCATAAAGCGCGTTGAACTCCTCCGGGTTTTCCGGAGAACCATAATCCGAAGTCCAAGCCCAGCCAATCGTGAATTTATGGAAGCGCAGCATATCCATCACTCCCACCGCTGGCAACGCCGCACCGAATAAATCCGGGCGCTGAGTCATACACGCACCCACCAACAATCCCCCATTACTGCCGCCGCCGATAGCAAGTTTTTCCGGGGTTGTATAGCCGTTAGCAATTAGCCACTCCGCCGCCGCGATGAAATCATCAAAGACATTTTGCTTATTTAGCTTCGTGCCGCCCTGGTGCCACTCCTCTCCATACTCGCCGCCGCCGCGCAAATTGGGGACAGCATAGACCCCGCCCATCTCCATCCACACCAGATTGCCAACCGAGAAACTAGGCGTCAGGGAGACGTTAAAACCGCCGTAGCCATAGAGATAAGTAGGGTTACTTCCATCTAGTTGCAGCCCTTTTTTGTAGGTGATAAACATGGGCAGATGGGTGCCATCTTTGCTGCGATAAAATATCTGCTTTGTCTTGTAATCATCAGGGTTGAAATCAACTTTCGGTTGACGAAAAATTGTACTTTCACCACTAACCATGTCGTAGCGGTAAATAGTGGCAGGTGTGGTAAAACTGGTGAAGCTATAGAAAGTTTCCGTATCGTAGCGTTTACCGCCAAAACCTCCAGCCGAACCAATTCCCGGTAACTCAACTTCCCGCACAAAGGAGCCGTTCAGCTCAAAGATTTTAATCTGAGTCCGGGCATCTTTTAGATATTCAGTCACAAACTGATTATTGAGTAGACCCACACCTTCAAGGACTTCTTCCGCCTGCGGGATGATTTCTTGCCATTCCTCTTTACTTACTGGAGAGGAGGGAAGATTGAAGGTATCAATTGCGATCGCGCGACCGCGAGGCGCATCTAAGTCAGTGCGAAACCAGAAGATTGAGCCATCATTGTCGATAAAACTATAGCTAGCTTCAAACTCACTAATGAGTTCTATAACTTCAGCGTTTGGATCGGTTAAATCTTTATAGAAAATCAGATTTTTGGGGTCAGTTCCCTTCCAAACGCTGATAATCAGATAACGTCCATCTTCGGTAACGCCACCGCTAAATCCCCATTCTTTTTGATCAGGGCGCTGATAAACCAGGACATCCTCGGACTGTGGCTTACCCAGCTGATGGTAGAAAAGTTTTTGATAGTAATTAACGTCTTCTAATTTGGTTGTTTCGTTCGGTTCATCGTAGCGGCTATAGAAAAAGCCTTGGTTGTCTTTAGTCCAAGACGCGCCAGAGAATTTAATCCACTTGAGATGATCGGAAAGGTCTTCGCCCGTCTCAACGTCGCGTACCTTCCATTCTTGCCAATCTGAACCAGAGGTAGATAAACCATACGCCATCAAATTCCCATCTTCGCTAATCGCAATCCCCGACAGAGCAATGGTGCCATCTTCTGAAAGCTTGTTGGGATCTAGCAAAACTTTTGGCTCGCCATCCAGAGACGTTAATGTATAGAGAACGCTTTGATTTTGCAAGCCGTCGTTTTTGAAGTAAAAATAGCGATCGCCTTCTTTAAAGGGAAGACTGTATTTTTCGTAGTCCCACAGTTCGGTTAGCCGCTGCTTAATTTTTTCCCGAACCGGAATTTCATTTAAATAGCTAAAAGTAACTTGATTTTGAGCCTCAACCCAAGCCTTAGTTTCATCCGAGTCCGGATCTTCTAGCCAACGGTAAGGGTCAGATACCTTTGTCCCGTGATAGTCATCAACTTGATCGACTTTTTGGCTAGTGGGATAAGTGAGGGGTTTATCTGGATACGACATAGGGTTGGACTCTTGGCAACACTGTCCAGTCTAGCGCCAGATTTGGTTGTCAAGAGGGCGATCGCTCCCTTCTCAATCCAGTTTGCACGGGCAATTCTTTGAGAAACCCAGTTTCTGGCAAAAAACTAAAGATCAAATTACATAAGTGCCAAATTGTGAGAGATATGTGTCCAGTAGATAATCGCGATCGCACTGTCCTCATTGAGATTTATGCGTCTCCAAAGAATTGGTCTATTTTTTCTCCCCTGGTTCGCCTTCAGTGTCTCAACCCCATTGCCTGTCAATTTTCCAGTCATATTCGATATGAAGGCGATCGCGCAAACCCCCCATAACCAGAAATTAGACCAAAATCCCGCCGCCAAACCTGCTGTATCAGGCAGCTTTATTGATTACTTCGCACAAGAAGCTCAACTCAAAGGGCATGAAGGAAGTGTCAACAGCGCTAGTTTTAGCCTGGATGGGAAGTTGATTGTCACCGCAGGAACTGACGGCACCGCGAGGGTGTGGGATATTTCTGGCAAGCAGATAGTGGAACTGTGGGGGCATTCAGCGAGTGTCAGGAGTGCCAGTTTTAGTCCTGATGGACAGCGCATTGTCACCGCATCGTTTGACGGTACTGCCCGTGTGTGGGATTTGTCGGGCAAACAGCTAGCGGAACTTACTGGGCATCAAGGCAATGTTTATAGTGCCAGTTTTAGTCCCGATGGAGGACGTATCGTCACCGCAGGTGCTGACAAAACGGTTCGCGTGTGGGACACCTCGGGCAAGTTACTGCTGCAAATCAAAGGACATTCAGGCAGTGTCTACAGTGCGAGTTTTAGTCCAGATGGCAAACGTCTAGTCACCGCATCTGCTGACAAAACTGCCCGTGTCTGGGATTTGTCCGGCGTAGAGACGCGATTAATCGCGTCTCTACAAGGGCATACTGATACGGTTTGGAGTGCGAGTTTTAGTCCGGATGGGAAGCGGATTGTTACCGCTTCTGATGACAAAACTGCCCGTATCTGGGATACCTCTGGCGTAGAGACGCGATTAATCGCGTCTCTACAGGGGCATACTGACAGTGTCTTAAGTGCTAGTTTTAGCGCCGATGGACAGCGAATTGTCACCGTATCTGTTGATAGAACTGCCTTGGTGTGGGAGTCCTCGGGCAATTTGGTAGGTAAACTCCAACAGCATGAGGGCGGTGTCAACAGTGCCACTTTTAGCCCAGATGGAAAGTGGATTGTTACCGCATCTAGTGACAGCTCCGCTCGTGTGTGGGATACCTCCAGCAAGTTGCTAACTGAACTACGAGGGCATTCAGCCAATGTTAGCAGTGCCAGCTTTAGCCAAGATGGACAGTTGATTGTCACCGCATCTACTGACGAAACGGCTCGTGTGTGGGACTTGTCACGCAAGCAACTGGTGAAACTGAAAGGGCATCAGGGCGCTGTCAACAGTGCCAGTTTTAGTCCGGATAGCAAGCTGATTGTTACTGCATCATCTGATGGGACTGCCCATGTGTGGGATACTTCTGGCAAGTTGCTCTCAGAATTCAAAGGACTTCAAAACAGTTTCTGGAGTGTCAATTTTAGCCCGGATGGCAAGCTGATAGTTACCCCGTCAGATGATGGAACTGCCCGTGTGTGGGATACTTCTGGCAAGTTGCTCGCAGAACTTAAAGGGCATTCTGGCGCAATTTACATTACCAATTTTAGTCCAGATGGACGGCGGATTGTCACCGCATCTGATGACGGCACTGCCCGTGTGTGGAATACTTCTGGCAAGTTACTCGCAGAGTTCAAAAGGTCGTCTGGTATTGGTCAGGTGAGGTTTAGTCCAGATGGCAAGCTGATTGTTATGACAGGTTCGTTCAGCAGTACTGCCTCTGTGTGGGATATTTCTGGTGAGTTATTCACAGAACTCACAGAGCATCAGAGTGGTATCAACAGTGCAAGTTTTAGCCCAGACGGCAAACTGATTGTTACTGCATCTTTGGACAAAACCGCCCATGTGTGGGACATTTCCGGCAAGTTGCTTGCAGAACTCAAAGGGCGTCAGGGCTATGTCAACAGTGCAAGTTTTAGCCCCGATGGCAAACTGATTGTCACCGCATCCTATGACGGAACCGCTCGTGTATGGGATATTTCTGGCAAGTTGCTTGCAGAACTCAAAGGACATCAGGATTCCGTCAAAAGCGCCAGTTTTAGTCCAGATGGCAAGCGGATTATCACTGCATCTGGTGACGGCACTGCCCGTGTGTGGTACTTGTCTGACAAACTGCTAACCCAACTTCAGCAGCTTGAAACACCTGATTCTGATAAGCCAAAAACCCAACGAGAGATAGTCTTCAGAAAAACCAGTAGTAGTGCCAGTTTTAGCCCGGACAAACAGCATGTTCTCAGCGTCTCCACTGACGGCACTGCCTGTGTGTGGGCCATGTCCGGTAAGCTGCTGGTCGAAATTAAAGGGTATTCTTATTTTGTCAACAGCGCCAGTTTTAGTCCAGACGGTAAGCTAATTGTTACTGCATCCGATAACGGTACTGCCCGTGTATGGAATTTGTCTGGTAATCTCCTAATCGAATTAAAAGGACATCAGGGAAGTATCAGAAGTGCCAACTTTAGTCCCAATGGCAAACTAATAGTCACTGCATCCGATGACGGTACTGCCCGTATTTGGGATTTATCTGGTAATTCCCTAATCGAATTAAAAGGACATCAGGGAAGTATCAGAAGTGCCAACTTTAGTCCCGATGGCAAACTAATAGTCACTGCATCCGATGACGGAACAGCCGGTGTATGGAATTTGTCTGGTCAGTTGCTAGCTAGACTCAAGGAGAGTAGGAAATTATTTGTTAAAGCCAACTTTAGCCCAGACGGAAAGCTTGTTGTGACAACATCCAACAACAACATTGCCCGTGTGTGGGACATTTCTGGCAAGTTGCTAGCAGAAGTCCAAGGATATCAGAATAGCACTATTGATAGTGCCAGTTTTAGTCCAGATGGCGAACGCATTGTTACCGCATCTAATCGCAGCACTGCCCGCGTGTGGGATACCTCCGGCAAGCTTTTAGCAGAACTTAAAGTGCATCAGGATATCTTCGGCGGCAACCTTGACAGCAACCGTGCAAGCTTTAGTCCGGATGGCAAACTGATTGTTACCAAATCTGAGTCATTTAATGACGCAACTGTTCGTGTATGGGATACTTCTGGCAAATTGCTGCTGGAACTCCAAGATTTTGCTTCGAGTTTGAGGAGTGCCAACTTTAGTCCAGATGGCAAGCTGATTGTTACCGCATCTGATGACGGCACTGCCCGCGTATGGGATACCTCTGGCAAACTGCTAGCAAACTTCCAAGGAAATCAGCGCCCAGTAAGGGTAGCCAGTTTTAGCCCAGATGGACAGCGGATTGTCACTGTTGATGGCAATGCCCGGTTGTGGGATTTATCTGGCAAGCTGTTAGCGGAACTCAAAGTTAATCAGGGGTGGATCGACGATGCCAGTTTTAGCCCAGATGGACAGCGGATTGTTACTGCATCTAGTGAAGGTATTGGGCGCGTGTGGGATACCTCTGGCAAGCTGTTAGCAGAACTCAAAGGTCATGAATTGAGCGTAACGAGTGCCAGTTTTAGCCCAGATGGCAAGTTAATTGTTACCGCATCTCATGACAAAACCACCCGCGTATGGGATTTGTCTGGCAACCAACTGGCAATACTCAAAGCCAATCAGGAGTGGGTCATCGGTGCCAGTTTTAGCCCAGATGGACAGCGAATTGTCACTGGTGGTGACAATGCCCGTTTATGGGACATTTCTGGCAAGTTATTAGTAGAACTCAAAGGACATTCAGGCTGGGTCCGCAGTGCCAGTTTTAGTCCAGATGGCAAGCTGATTATCACTGCATCTGTAGACCAAACCGCGCGTGTGTGGGATTTATCTGGGAAACAGTTAGCCCTTCTCGCTGGACATCAGGAAGAAGTCGAAAGCGCTAGTTTTAGCCCGGATGGCAAGCTTATTGTTACCGCATCCGGTACACAAAAAGTTTTTTTCTCTGAAGACACTGAACAATTCGCTCCCCGTGACGGCATCGTCCGTGTGTGGGATTTATCCGGCAAACTGCTTGCCGAATTTACAAAGCATAAAACCAGTGTTAACAACGCCATTTTTAGTGCAGATGGCAAGATGATTGTTACCGCATCTCAGGACAAAATCGCCCGTGTCTGGGATACTTCTGGCAATCTAGTAGCAGAACTTAAAGGTCATCAAGGATGGGTTAACAGTGCCAATTTTAGTCCAGATGGACAGCGCATTATCACTGCATCAAATGACGGCACCGCCCGTATGTGGAACACCTCTGGTAAGCTGTTAGCCACTTTGAGTTTGACTGCACCCCCTTATTCCCCGAAAGCGAAAGCAGACAGACTGAGGGATTTAGAATTTTATGCTCCAAATTGTGCCTTGGCATTATCTCCTTGGCAACAAGCACTAAAGATTTACCGAGAAATTGGTGATAAGGAGAATGAAGCTTATATTCTGCAAAAATTGGGCAATGCTTACTATTGCCTCAGCGACTATGCCAATTCCATTAAGTCCTATTCCCAAGCCTTACCTATTGCTAAAGAATTCAATTACCTAGAAAAGCAGGTAAAGAATCTCTCAAAACTGGGAACTGTTTACAATTCCTTGGCTGACTATGACAAAGCCATTCAGTCTTACAATAATGCACTCAAAATCTTAGAGCAGAATCCAAACCCAAAAAGCCAAGCACAGATTTTACGAAGTCGAGGCAATGCTTACAACTCTCAAGGCAACGCTGAACAGGCAATTCAAGATTATTTGCAAGCCTTAACTATTGACCAAGCTGAGAGAAACGGTGCTGGCGTAGCAGAAGATAAAGTCAGTTTGGCCCAAATTTACCAGTCCTTGGGTGACTATAACAAAGCCCTTCAATATTATAAAGAAGCATCAGAAGTAAGACCGATTGAAGCCCTGGCAGGTTTGGGAAATACTTACTTAACCCTTGGTGATGCGGCAAAGGCGATCGCTCTACACTCCTCAAGTTTAGAAAAAGCACGGCAACAGGAAGACAAGGAAGGTGAAGCCAATGCTTTGAATAATCTTGCTAATGCTCTGCGTCAAGCTGGCAAGGTCACAGAAGCCGAAAAATACCTCCGTGAGGCTATCAAAATTTGGGAAGATTTACGAATTAAGTTAGAAGATGCTAATAAAGTTTCCATTTTTGAAAGGCAAGCTCGTACTTACCGCCTACTACAAGAAGTTTTAATTGTTCAGAACAAAACTAATGAAGCACTGGAAATTGCCGAACGGGGCAGGGCGCGGGCTTTTGTGGAATTACTGGCTTCTCGATTATCTCCTAACCCGAAAGAGCAATTTAGCATTACTCCGCCCAATATTGAACTGATTAAAAAAGTTGCCAAGGAACAAAATGCAACCCTTGTTGAATATTCGATTATTTACGATAATTTCAAAGTTCAAGGGAAAGAAAAAAACCTAGAATCAGAACTCTATATTTGGGTCATCAAACCCACAGGTGAAGTAACGTTTCGTCGCAGTGACCTCAAACCACTATGGCAGAAACAGAATCTTTCTCTACAAGACCTCGTAGCCAATACCCGTGAATCTATAGGGGTAAGGGGGCGCGGTGGCGGTATTGTAGCGGAACTGATAGAGGAAGAAAGCCCGACCAAACGATTACAGCAACTCCATCAACTGCTGATTGAACCCATTGCGGAAGAGCTACCTGTTGATCCAAATGCTCGCGTGATTTTTATCCCACAAGATGCGCTGTTCCTCGCGCCATTTCCAGCTCTCCAAGATGCTTCTGGCAAATACCTGATAGAAAAACATACCATTCTGACGGCTCCCTCAATTCAAATGCTGGATTTAACCCATCAGCGCACAAAACGGGTTTTGGGGGATACACGGACTTTTTCTAGCAAGAATGCGTTGATAGTCGGCAATCCCACGATGCCTAAGGTGGTGCTGAACCCTGGAGAACCCGCCGAGCAGTTATCGAATTTGTCGGGGGCGGAACAGGAAGCTAAAGAGATTGCTAAACTGCTCAAGACTCAGGCGATTACAGGGAAGCAAGCGACTAAAGCCGCGATCGCGCAAGCATTGCCTTCTGCCCGAATTATCCATCTGGCAACACATGGGATATTTGATGATATCCAGGGATTGAACAGTGCGATCGCTTTGGCTCCATCCAGTTCAGATGAGGGTTTACTCACGGCTTCTGAAATCTTAAACCTGAAGCTCAATGCAGAATTAGTCGTTTTGAGTGCTTGCGACACTGGACGAGGCAAAATTACCGGGGATGGCGTGATTGGCTTATCACGTTCATTTATTAGTGCGGGTATTCCGAGTGTCATTGTCTCTTTGTGGTCGGTTCCCGATGCACCAACAGCCTCTTTAATGACCGAGTTTTACAAAAATCTCCAGCTCAACCCCGATCGCTCCCAAGCATTGCGGCAAGCGATGCTGACAACCATGAAACACCACCCCGACCCTAGAGACTGGGCGGCTTTTACTTTAATTGGTGAATCCAACTGAAACGGGTAGCCATCTGCGGTTGAAAATTCAAAATTGGCTGAATGATAGGCGATCGCTGAAGTGAGGGTATCTTGGAAGGAAGCCGAGTGCTGTTGAATTTTTATGGCTTCTGTTCCTAATCCCTCTCTGGAAGCTGGTCTAGCAGCCCTGAAACAGGGAAATTATCCAGATGCGATCGCCCACCTAGAAGGCGTTTGCGAGTTTGAGTTGAGTCAAAAGACAGTCCTTCGCGCTCAGATGGGGCTGGTGGTTGCCTATGAACGCACTGGCGAAATCGACAAAGCGCGATCGCTTTGTCAAACCCTCAGTCAAAGCAAATACCCCAAGGTGAAGGACTGGGGAGAGCGGAATTTGGCTAATTTGGTCAATCGTTATCCTCAACTTCAAAAAACGCCTTCCCCTCCCCAAACTTCGGAGGCGACCGGGTTTGTCCCCTTACAAACGCCTGCTACTTCACCCACAAAAGGGGCTGCGCCGGCGTCAGATGTCACCGGATTTGTTCCCTTAGACCAACCGCCCCAAAAGCCTCAACCATCCGTGTCGCCTGCGCTAGACGCGACCGGATTTGTCCCCTTGCAAACGCCTGCCACTTCACCCGCACAGGAGGCAAAAGCCGCTCAACCTGCCTCCGAAAGCGTCAGGGCGAACCGTAAGCCGGTACAAAAGGCAATACCCTCCACCTCACCCCTAGTACAGGACAAAGGGAAAGAAGCGGAAAGCAACCTAGAGGCAGAAGTAGCTGCCCCGACAGAAGCACCGATTGCGCCAGATACAGCAGCAGACACAGGGGCCATTTCTGGGACGCCATCTGAAACGCCATCTGAGACGCCCACAGATGAGAAAATTCTAGAATCGACCAGTAGTATTGGCTGGCGTCAAGCAGGACGCGCCAAAGGATGGCGAGCAATGCCAGCAGTGAAACCAGAACGTCTGTGGGTGCTTCAAGCAGGGACGGCGATCGCGCTTTTTTGGGTAATTCGCGTTTTCGTGCAGTTCTTGATGACGACGACGAACAACTTCCTCATCAACCTGCCATTTTTGCAGCCTATCCCAGCTTTTTACGAAGACCCGACTTGGCCTATCGTGACCGTGTTGGTTCTGCTAGCGTGTCTGTCTCCCTGGCTACTAGACTTCTTCCTCAAGCAATTTGAGAAGATGCAACCGCTGTCGCTGTCAGCGCTGTCTAAATCCAGCCCGGAAGCCGCCAAGATGCTACCCCGCTATTGCGGACAGCGCCGTTTGCCCGTGCCGACTTTGCGGATCTTACCCATCAGCGCCCCAGTCGCACTCACTTATGGAAATCTGCCTCGCACTGCCCGAATTGTGGTCAGTCAAGGACTCTTAGATCAACTGGCAGAGGATGAAATCGCCACAGTCTATGCCAGCGAGTTGGGGCACATTGTCCAAAACAAGTTGGTCGGTTTGGTGATGGCAACCATAATGTTCCTGATTGGAGGCTTTTTTAGCCTGTTGAGGAACTCAGACTGGGCTTGGACTTGTTGGTGGATTGCCCTGGCTTGTTTACCGTTGGGATTGAATTTGGCAGTGATGTCCCTCATCATGCTAATCGCCCAGATTCCTTACACCTTGTACCGACAAGTCGCGCAGTGGGGAGACCGCTTACAAAGCCCCCTGCTAAAGATTCCAGCGGTGGTTGTTTCGGCTTTGAGTTACGGCTTATTTTGGCTAGTTTGCTTTATCGGTTTGTGGCTGTCGCGGCTGCGAATTATCTATAGCGATCGCATAGCGGCAGATATCACTGGCAACCCAAATGCCTTCTCCCGCGCTTTATTGAAAGTTACCCGTGGCATTGCTGCTGATATCCAAAAACACCAGTCTACCCGCTGGCTTTTGGAAGGCTTTGATTTACTGACGCCAGTGGGATATCGGCAAGCCATCAGCTTGGGCAGCTTTCCCTCCCAGACGCCTTGGGAATCCCTGTTGCAATGGGGCTATCTCAACCCCCATCGCCAGTGGATGGTCATCAACAACAGCCATCCTTTAATGGGCGATCGCCTGTACTTGTTATGCCTCTACGCCCGCCACTGGAAACTAGAGACAGAACTTGACTTCACTCAAATGTCCGAACAGCGGATTCGAGCATCTTCGCTCAAAACTAAGAAGTCAAAACTTTGGTTACAAGGTGCCCCCTTCTTTGGCATTTTGTCTGGTTTAGCCTTGGGGTGCTTGTTCTGGCTGTTGGGGTGGATTGGCAGCTGGTTGGGAATCCGGCAACTCGCTTGGATACTCGACGATTACTGGACGATCCTCGTCGGTTGTCTGCCGATAGGTTTTAGCATTGGCACCTTTTTGCGGATCAATCCCTTCTTTCCAGATATCAAAGCTTCCACTCTGCAAACGAACCCCAACCTATCCGATTTATCGACTCGGATCGATGCTTTACCTGTGGATAGTCAGCCGGTGCGTCTGCAAGGAAAACTCTTGGGGCGTCAAGGGATTAGCAACTGGCTGGGACAGGATTTAATCTTGCAAACCGACACCGGCTTGGTTAAGTTACATTATTGCTCTCAGCTGGGTTCTATTGGTAATCTTTTACCCTTGTCCACTCGTCCCAGCGACTTCGTAAATCGGCAAGTCACTGCAACTGGATGGTTTCGGCGAGGCGCGACTCCCTGGATTGACTTAGAAACCCTACGAACCCAAGGCGGCATTACCAGTCTCAGTCGGCACCCTATCTGGTCAACGATTATTGCCTGTTTAGCTGCGGCTTGGGGAACTTACATTATTTTGTTCGGCATTTAATGCACAAGTTGGCACACGCACAAATGACTGTTTGTAAATAAATATTGCAGCTTTTGAAAAAAATGTGTTACATTCCTTAACAAGGGACGACTTAGTGTATCGAGACGCAGGTTGGCTATCTACGGGATAATTGCATAGCTTTTTCGTCTTGGCATCAGGTTTTCCTCCTCCCAACACAGCAAGCTTGACCAGTCGCCGCGAGTGGCTGGTTTTTTTTAGCATATTCACAAGCCAAAAGGCGTATGCAAAAAGAGAGAATTTCAGCGATCGCGCTTCTTCAACCTGAATCGTCAAAAGATTTAGATCCGTCGTGAATTCATCTATTTCTGTTCCTTTGTTTTCTCGGCGTCGCTTGCGAAGCAACGACTAATTTTATATCCCTAAAAATAAAATCGAAACTCATTAGATTAGTAATACTTTCAAAATTTATATTGCTAAATTATTTCGCTTTTATAGACTCATTTTGGAAGTCAACTCGGCTTCTGACTATCTAACGGAAGCTAAATTATTTGAGAGTAATCCCGATAGCGCCGAATTGTGGCGGTTCGCAATTTTTAATCTCTCGCTGCAAGATTTAAACCGGACTAGAACCGCGCGATCGCAAGCGTGCATCCTCTACTTTATCCAGATGAAAATGAGCGGATAGACATCTTTAGTTCTGATGCTAAGATGTTGGGCATTCCCTAATTTAGGAGAGTTAGTTGATGAAATCCTCAAAGGTTATTCTAGGAATTTTATTAAGCCTAACCTTATTAGGAGTCGGGGCGAGACTAGGACTCCAAAAAACGCCAGATGATGTCAGTCAAAGTGAGAAGTATCGCGATCGCTATGTTGCCTTTGTTTTTCCTAAGCTAGTTCGGGAAGTTCAAATAAGGCTGAACCTGGGGAAGAATCCAGGGGAAATCAAGCACGATTTAAAAGAATTTGCTCCGAAATATGAACAACTGATTGCAGACGCCGGTCGAAAAGCAGACGAAAACCTGGCGAACGAACCAAGAGACGCAGCCTTTGCCGAGCGATTCTGGGCTGAGAAGAAACGTATTTTAAAAGCAGAGTACGGAATCGATTGGAAATCACCAGCAGACATGAATCCAGAAGTCGTTTTTGATTAATTAAGGGCTGCGAGGTTAAGACAAAGCTAAAATAGAGCCGAAGTGTTGCAATTATCTGCACTCTGTAAGCTCATGACGACTGCTGCTCCGGTTAAAACTCAGTACGAAGCTATTATCGGTCTGGAAACTCACTGTCAACTCAGTACCGAAACCAAGATTTTCTGTAATTGCTCCACCGAATTTGGTGCGACGCCCAATCAGAATGTCTGTCCAGTGTGTATGGGAATGCCTGGAGTATTGCCGGTGCTGAATCAAAAGGTGCTGGAGTACGCGGTTAAAGCCGGTTTGGCTCTCAACTGCGCGATCGCTCCTTATAGCAAATTTGACCGTAAGCAATATTTTTATCCCGATCTGCCCAAAAATTATCAAGTTTCTCAGTACGATTTGCCCATTGCCGAACATGGTTGGCTGGAGATTGAGCTAACTGACGCAGATGGCAATCCCATCCGCAAAAAGATTGGCATCACTCGCCTGCACATGGAAGAAGATGCTGGAAAATTGGTTCATGCGGGTAGTGAAAGACTCTCTGGTTCTACCTATTCTTTAGTAGACTACAACCGCACCGGCATTCCCTTGGTAGAAATTGTCTCCGAACCGGATATCCGTTCGGGGGTTGAAGCTGCTGAATATGCCCAAGAACTGCGCCGGATTGTCCGCTATCTGGGCGTCAGTGACGGCAATATGCAAGAAGGTTCGCTGCGCTGCGACGTGAATATCTCCGTGCGTCCGGTTGGTCAGAAGGAGTTTGGCACGAAGGTCGAAATCAAAAATATGAACTCCTTCAACGCCATCCAACGGGCGATTGAGTACGAAATCGACCGGCAAATTGAAGCCATCCAATCCGGCGAGCGAATTATTCAAGAAACCAGGCTTTGGGAGGAAGGTAGCCAACGCACAGTGAGTATGCGGAAGAAGGAAGGCTCTAGCGATTACCGCTACTTCCCAGAACCCGACCTAACTCCCATACAAGTCTCCGCTGAGCAATTATCTAAGTGGAAGTCGGAACTGCCGGAACTGCCAGCGCAAAAACGTCATCGTTACGAAAGTGAATTGGGTTTGTCTGCTTACGATGCCCGCGTCCTAACCGACGATAGATCGGTGTCGGAGTATTTTGAAGCGGCGGTTTCTGCCAAGGCGAATCCCAAGCAAGCGGCTAACTGGGTGATGGGTGATATTTCTGCCTATCTCAACACCGCTAAACTGAATATCGCTGAAATTGCCCTCAAACCCCAGATCCTCGCGGAACTCATCTCCTTAATTGAAGACGGAACTATCAGCGGCAAAATCGCTAAAGAGATTCTGCCAGAGTTGCTGTCTAAAGGGGGTTCTGCGAAAGAACTGGTAGAGAGCAAAGGAGTCAAGCAAATCTCTGACAAGGGTGAGCTGGAAAAAATCATCAATGAAGTTATAGCGGCAAATCCCAAAGAGCTGGAACAGTATCGCAGCGGTAAAACTAAGCTGTTGGGTTTCTTTGTGGGGCAGGTGATGAAGCAAACAGGAGGTCAAGCTGACCCGAAACTCACGAACCAAATGATGGCTCAGAAGTTGAACAGTTAGTTAGACAAGCCAAAATATACCGCCTTGCGGAGTCGTCAAAACCTACTCCGCAAGGCTGAAGCCCAGGCAACGGGTGCTGGTAGAAAATGTAGCGGATGTGCAGGCGATCGCTCGCAGAAATACGTATCTGCTACATTTGCCGCACAACCCTTTGCCTGATTTATGTTGACAATTATCTTCGTCTTCACTTCACATAAAAGCGAGGAAACTTCACGAAAAAAACAAAATAAGGGGTGACACCCCTCATCCCCAAGTGATATATTTTGTTTAGTAGATGCACCCTGATGATCGGGAGAGTCGCCCAAGTGGCTCTCCTTTTTTTTATGCCTTTTTTTGTATGGGAATGGGTCACAGCTTCATCGGATCGACCTACAAGCAGACACGCGAAGCGTCGCTCAAGGCGCTGTACCGGACGTTCGACTTCTTCGACAAGACGATCGGCGCGAACAGATAGTCCTGCTCCCATCGCGGGATATCTATCGCCTAACCAACGCTTACAGCCGTGCGGCTAGCAAGCAATCTCGTTATAGAAATCGCCTGATTGAAAGAACGATTGGTTTAGAGATTGCTACACGTCTGCGAGCTTTGTACTCAGCCCCGCCAAGTTTGCCACAGAAGCAATTAATTTGATTGCCTCAACGGGTTTAGGCAGGTGTACCTGGAAACCTGCTTCGAGTGCCTGCGATCGCTCCTCACCCCTGGCATAAGCAGTCAGCGCGATCGCGGGAATGCTCGTTTCTCCTCGCTGAGATTCCAAAGCTCTCACTTTGCGGATCAAGCCATAACCGTCCTCATTAGGCATTCCAATGTCGCTCACCAGTACATCGGGTTTTAAGTGTTCTAGAGCTTGCATCGCTTCCTGAACCGATGCCACAGCCGTCACCTGAGCGTGGTATTGTTCTAGCGCCGCCCTCAAAAAATCGCGGGTATCTGTATCGTCATCCACCACCAGCACCTGCAACGTTTCTAGAGAGGGAGGAGACGCGATCGCGACTTTTTTACCTGAGGAGATAGACTCCAAATCGCAAGTCTTGAGCTGATCGGATACTACTGGCAGCTTCACGATAAATGTTGACCCTTTCCCTTCTCCCTCACTTCTTGCCTCAATCGTGCCGCCTTGCAGTTCCACTAAGTTGTGGACAATTGCTAAACCAAGTCCCAAGCCACCATAGCGCCTGGTGGTGGTGCTATCTGCTTGACGGAAGCGATCGAAAATATAGGGGAGAAAATCTGGGCTGATGCCCACGCCGGTGTCGCTGATGCTAATTTGAGCGCGATCGCCATCCTTGAAAAGGCGCACCTGCACCTTTCCCCCTGAAGACGTGAACTTGATCGAATTGGAGAGTAGATTCCAAACAACTTGCTGCAAGCGGTTAGGATCGCCAGGAACCAGTTCCACGGCGCGATCGAGTACGCTTTCCAATTGAATCCCTTTATCCTCAGCCGCCGGACGAACCGCATCCAGCGCCGCCTCAATCACGGGGACAAGATTAACTTGACAGATATTTAACCGTAGCTTCCCGCGAATAATCCGCGAGACATCGAGAATATCCTCAATCAGTTGCGCCTGTAACTTGGCGTTACGCTCAATTGTTTCCAGGGCACGGGCTGTCGTCTTTTCATCATACTTGCGGCTGCGGAGCAGTTGAGTCCAACCCAGCATCGAGTTGAGGGGAGTGCGGAGTTCGTGAGACAGAGTTGCGAGGAACTCATCTTTAATCCGGTTTGCCGCCTCGGCTTCCTGTCGTGCCACCTGTTCGCGGATCATCTGAGCGCGGGCTTCCTCTGCGGCTTTGCGCTCGGTGATGTCTTCTAGGGTGCCGACATGACCGATAAGTTCGCCGGTATCGGTCAGCATCGGGGAGGAGCGGAGGTAAACCCAACGCACAATCTCCTCCGGAGTTTGACAGCGAAACTCGTTAGAGCATTCCTGACCGATGCTCATACAAGTAGACCAATGTGTATAGACGCGATCGCGGTCTTCTGGATGTACCGATTGCAACCAGCCTTCTTCATAGAGCGAGGTTAAAACTCCCGTTTTGAGATCGGGTGTCAAGCCACAAATCGCTTGGCAGCGCGGATTTGCGTAGGTACAGCGCCCTTCAATATCGGTCATAAAAATGCCCAAGGGCGAGCAGGCACTTAACGAGCGAAAACGCTCTTCACTTTGCCTAAGTTCTGAGTTAACAGCAGTCAGTTGTGCCGCTTGTCGTTTCACCTCTGCGGTTTTCTTGAACAAGTCAACAAACACCCCCACCTTGGAGGTTAATATTTCCGGTTCCAGTGGTTTGAGCAGGTAATCTACTGCACCCAGGGAATAACCTTTGAAAACCAGAGAGTCGCTGCTGCTAAATGCGGTTAGGAAAATAATCGGCGTGTGGCGCGATCGCTGTCGTTGTCGAATCAGCTTTGCCGTCTCAAATCCATCTAGACCGGGCATCTGGACATCAAGCAAAATCACGGCAAAATCCCGCTCAAGCAGACATCGCAAGGCTTGTTCGCCCGATGTAGCTCTGACCAAATTTTGACCGAGGCTGCCCAGGATCGCCTCCAAAGCCAGTAAATTTTCTGGGTGATCGTCCACAAGGAGGACGTTAACTATTTCTTCGGGCTGCATTTTCTGGAAGGTCGGGACTTGTTTGAGCGGCTTTGTCGAGCCTGTCACTGTTTCGCTATTGATACCACTATCCAAAGTTACAAATTTTAGAAACCAGAATCCAGGGTTTTTAGATGAAGATTTGATGTGTCTAGATTCGGCTGTTGAGCTACTAGGGCTTTGGCGTCACATATCTGATTTTTTCACCTCACAGCCGATTGACAAAGGTTGACTAAAAGAGGGGCAATGTCTTGGAGCTGCACAATCCAGTCTACCGTTACAGATGCGATCGCGGCTTCCGGCATGATCCGGCTTTCTGCTGTTGCAGGCTCTTGTACTATAGCCCGTCCGCCGCGTGCTTTAATTTTTGCCAAGCCTTTCGCACCATCCTGGCTTGCTCCGGTTAAAATCACCCCGATAACTCTCTGTGCATAAGCATCAGCCGCCGATTCAAACAGCACATCAATCGACGGTCGGGCATTGCATACAGGAGCCTCAGTGGAGAGTGCTAATGTGGCGATGCCGCCGTACCGACCTTGGCGGTGTCCCCATGCCTGTCGGGGTTCCACCAGTAAGTGATAATCAGCGGGAGCTAGGTATACCCGTCGAGGCAGAATTTCTTCTTTATCTTCCGCTTCCGCCACCGGCAAAGTGCTGTACTGCTGGAGAAAGAAGCTCAGCGTGTTATCAGAGGCTTTGTGACGGTGTTGGACGACAACCACAGCCGCTGGGAAAGTATTTGGTAGACCTGCGAGCATTACGGTTAAAGCTTGTAACCCACCTAATGATGTGCCGACAACAACAATATCAAAAGTCATACTCACCATGAATCAGTAGATGGGCAAAACTCAATAAAACGGGTGGGTAGTGAAGGATTTCCAATTACCTACTACTCTTGACCTAAAAAATGTTCACCTCCTTTTTATTCCATTGATTTGGGAAATCTTGCATTTATGTGTAATTTGTAATTAGAAAGTTTTAATTAAGCCAATTTTCGGTAAATCTTTTCATGATTTTCTAACTCCTCATAGTGTTTTTCGTATAGAGTGGTTTTCAGGGATTCCTGACGACCTAATCCTAAAATTCCAAATCTACAAAGGCTATCGTACAAAAGATTGTGAACCCGTTCCTGAAGAAATGGATTGAAATAGATTAGGACGTTGCGACATAAGATGACATTAAATTCATTAAAAGAACCATCGATCGCTAGATTATGTTGAGAAAAAATAATGTTTTCTTTGAGGGACGCCCGAAAAATAGCGCTATCATAAGCAGCGGTATAATACTCCGAAAAAGACTTAATCCCGCCTGCTTTGAGATAATGCTGAGTATATTCCTGCATTAAATGGAGGGGGAAAATGCCACTTTTGGCTTTTCTTAATACCATTTCATTCATGTCGGTTGCATAGATGCGGCAACGGTGATAAAGCTCTTCTTCTTGCAACAAAATTGCGATTGAATAAACTTCCTCTCCAGTTGAACAACCTGCACACCAGATCCGAATAAATGGATATGTTCGCAATAAGGGAACAACTTTATTTCTAAATGTTAAATAAAAGGTCGGATCGCGGAACATGGCGGTCACGTTGACGGAGAGACCGAGCAGAAATCGCTCCATCGCGTTTGCATCGTGGAGGACTCTTTCCTGAAGCGCGGATACACTGCTTAAATGCTCCGCACGAATCGCATTCCAGATGCGGCGCTTGAGTGAAGCGGGAGCATAATTTCGGAAATCAAATCCGTAGTAACGATACACGCCCTCCAATAGCAACTGAATTTCAATATCTTCAAGTTCGCTGCTATTTTTGGGCGTGTTCATACAGTAAAAAGTAAAAGGTAGAAAGGTAAAAGAAACAGAGACAAAGAAACAGCAAGAACTTTTGCTGCTTCTTTGCCTTTTTTCTTTTGCCTTATCGATAGAGCCAGACGCGAAGCAGGGAGAGCAATTGCTCGGTATCTACAGGTTTGGTGATGTAGTCGGACGCACCCGCTTCAATACACTTTTCGCGATCGCCTTTCATGGCTTTGGCGGTGAGAGCGATCATCGGTAGTGTTGCGAATGAATCGAGTTGGCGAATGGCTTGCATGGTTTCGTAACCGTCCATTTCCGGCATCATCACGTCCATCAGGACAATATCAATGTCGGGGCGTTCTTGCAACTTCGCAATGCCATCTCTGCCATTTTCGGCATACAACACTTCCATTTGATGGAGTTCCAGCATACTGGTGAGGGCAAAGATATTCCGCACATCGTCATCAACAATCAAAACTTTCTTGCCAGTCAGAACCGGATCGGTTTGATGCAATTGTTCCAGAATTTGTTGTTTCGGGCGGGGTAAATTTGCCTGCACTCGGTGGAGGAACAAGGCGGTTTCATCCAGAAGACGTTCTGGCGATCGCACGTCTTTGATGATAATCGTCTCGGCAATGCGCTTGAGTTCGGTTTCTTGTTGTTTGGTTAATTCCCTGCCGGTATAAACAATGATCGGGAGTGTCGTCAGGCTAGGCTCCTGTTTGATTTGCTCCATCAACTCAAATCCAGTCATATCCGGCAGTCCCAAATCCAGTACCAGGCAATCATAGTGCCCGGTTCTCAGCTCTTCGAGTGCCTCTGTCCCAGTGCCTACCGCTGTCGTCTGCACGTCGCTATTGCCGATTAGTTCGACAATGCTGTGGCGTTGAGTTTCATCATCTTCTACGACCAGCAAGTTCTTCACGGGGCGCTCGACAAATCCCTTAATGTCAGATAGCGCCTGCGCTAACGCTTCGCTGCTGACAGGTTTTTGTAGATAAGCGATCGCTCCTTGTTGCAAGCTGCGCTGCTGGACTTCTTCGACGGAGATGATATGCACGGGGATATGACGAGTGCCTGGGTCGTGCTTCAAACGGTCTAACACCGTCCAGCCATCCATCACCGGCAACCGGATATCTAGAGTAATCGCATCCGGCTGATATTCTCGCACCATTGCCAGAGCCGTATCGCTTCGCAACGCCACCAGCCCTTTGAAGCCTTGTTGTCGTGCCATATCCAACAAGATCCGGGCAAAATTGATATCGTCCTCCACAATTAGCAACACGCGATCGCCCGCTTGGATATCGTCCCGGTCATCGCTAATGTCAGCCATGTGTGCAGAACGCGGGTAGGGACTCGCGGCGACACTTGCCTCTCCGAGACTGGAGGAACGAACGCCGTCGTTTCGATTCGCCGGTGGAGTCGCCAGTGGAGTTGCTGGTGGAGTCGCCAGTGGAGTTGCCGGTGGAATTGCCGGTCGAACATCAAGGGTCTGAGGGATACTGGGTGCGAGGGTACTGGGAGCGACGGGACTCCTCGCTCCTGGAAGGATACTTCGCACTTCCGGACTCATTCCTGCTGCCCCATCTTGATAAGCTTGCGGCAAATAGAGGGTAAACGTGCTTCCCTGTCCCGGACTGCTCACCAGACGAATTTCTCCGCCCAGCAGTCGGGCAATTTCTCGACTGATTGACAAGCCCAAACCCGTGCCGCCGTATTTGCGGCTGGTTGTTCCATCCGCCTGCTGAAAAGCCTCAAAAATAATTCTCTGCTTATCTGGTGCAATCCCAATCCCTGTGTCGCTG
Source organism: Trichocoleus sp. AS-A1 (assembly GCF_039962015.1). Classification (NCBI taxonomy): domain Bacteria; kingdom Bacillati; phylum Cyanobacteriota; class Cyanophyceae; order Leptolyngbyales; family Trichocoleusaceae; genus Trichocoleus; species Trichocoleus sp. AS-A1. Next base: position 29,295 of record NZ_JAMPKG010000030.1, read on the forward strand.
ACGGCAAAAGCAATGACGGTCTGGGCGCGATTTAAACTCCCCTGTTCGGAACTCCAGCCGCCTGTGGCTAGCTCGACTCGTAATCGGACTGCACCCTGATCCGTAAATTTAAAGGCATTCGAGAGCAGATTCTTCAGGACTTGTTGTAACCGTTTCGAGTCGGTATACATTCCCTTGGGCAGTCTTTCGTCGGATTCGACAGTAAAGGCGAGTCCTTTGTCGTGCGCCACTTGCTGGAACGTTCGCTCCATCTGGCTCCGCAAATCGGTAAATAACATCTGATCGATGTCAACCGACATCGTTCCCGATTCAATTTTTGCCAGATCCAAGATGTCGTTAATCAGTCCCAACAGATCGGTGCCTGCGGAATGAATGGTGCGGGTGTATTCGACTTGCTTCGGCGTCAGGTTCCCCTCTGGATTATCAGAAAGTAGACGAGCCAAAATCAACAAGCTATTTAGCGGCGTCCGCAATTCGTGGGACATATTCGCCAAGAATTCCGACTTGTACTTCGAGGTGAGTGCCAGTTGCTCGGCTTTTTCCTCCACCGACTGTCTTGCCTGTTCGATTTCTCGATTCTTGCGCTCGACTTCGCGGTTTTGCATCGCGAGTAAGCGCGATCGCTCTTCCAGTTCTTCGTTGGTTTGCTGCAACTGTTCCTGTTGATTCTTGAGCAGTTCCTCGGATGCCTGGAGTGATTTGGCTTGTTGTTCCAGTCGCTTGTTGGTTTCTGTGAGTTCTTTTTGCTGGGTTTGGAGTTCTTCTGCCAGTGCGGTGGACTGCTTGAGCAATTCTTCGGTACGCATCGAAGCGGCGATCGTGTTCAGAACGATGGCAATGCTTTCGGTGAGCTGATCGAAGAAGGTAAGGTGAATCTCGCTAAATCGCCGGAAAGAAGCCAGTTCAATCACCGCTGTCACTTGCCCTTCAAAGAGGACGGGCAACACAACAACATTCAGCGGAGTCGATTCCCCTAAGCCAGAGCTGATCTTGATATAGTTGTCCGGCACCTCGCTGAGCAGAATCCGTTCTTTTTCCAGGGCGCATTGTCCCACCAAGCCTTCTCCTAAATGGAAGTGGTTGGCGAGATGCTTGCGCTCGCGGTAAGCATAGGTACTCAGAAGTTTCAGGAATGCCTGATGTTGCTCGCCACTTTCCATCAGGTAAAACACACCGTGTTGCGCGGATACCAGAGGAGCGAGTTCCGAGAGAATGAGTTTGGAGACGGTTTCCAAATCTCGCTGTCCCTGAAGCATCCGGGTAAATTTGGCGAGGTTGGTTTTTAACCAGTCTTGCTCGGTATTCTTCTGCGTTGTTTCCCGCAGGTTGGCAATCATCTGGTTGATGTTGTCTTTGAGGATGGCGACTTCGCCTTGTGCAGCGACGGAAATCGACCGGGTGAGGTCGCCTCTGGTTACAGCGATCGCGACTTCTGCGATCGCTCGTACCTGCGTGGTTAAATTCGCCGCCAGTTCGTTCACGTTGTCGGTCAGCGCTCTCCAGGTTCCGGCAGCTCCCGGCACCTTCGCCTGCCCTCCCAGCTTCCCTTCAATTCCGACCTCTCGCGCCACTGTCGTGACTTGATCGGCAAAGGTTGCCAGCGTGTCGATCATCTCGTTGATCGTATCGGCTAAGGTTTCAATTTCTCCCTTCGCCTCCAGCATCAGTTTTCGCTTCAAGTCCCCATTGGCAACTGCCGTTACCACTTTGGCGATGCCTCGCACTTGCGCGGTTAAGTTCCCCGCCATTGAGTTCACGTTGTCGGTCAAATCCTTCCAGGTTCCGGCAACGCCGCGCACCTCCGCTTGACCGCCCAATTTCCCTTCAGTTCCTACCTCTCGCGCCACCCGCGTGACTTCTGAGGCGAAGGAGGAAAGCTGATCCACCATCACGTTGATCGTGTCTTTGAGATCCAAAATCTCGCCTTTGACATCAACCGTGATTTTCTTAGAAAGGTCGCCATTTGCCACCGCCTTCGTCACTTCGGCGATGTTCCGCACCTGCGCGGTTAGATTCCCCGCCATCAAGTTGACGTTATCGGTCAAATCTTTCCAGGTTCCGGCAACCCCTCGGACATACGCTTGTACGCCCAGTTTTCCTTCCGTTCCCACCTCTCGTGCCACCCGCGTCACTTCCGAGGCAAAAGAGTTGAGCTGATCCACCATCGTGTTGATCGTGTTCTTCAGCTCTAAAATCTCGCCTTTAACATCGACGGTAATTTTCTTAGATAAGTCGCCGTTCGCCACCGCCGTCGTCACTTCCGCGATGTTTCGCACCTGCGCGGTCAAGCTTCCCGCCATGAAGTTCACCGAATCGGTGAGATCCTTCCAGGTTCCAGCAACCCCTCGCACCTCCGCTTGTACGCCGAGTTTCCCTTCCGTCCCCACCTCTCGCGCCACCCGTGTCACCTCCGAGGCAAAGGAGTTGAGCTGATCCACCATCGTGTTGACGGTGTTTTTCAGCTCTAAAATTTCCCCTTTAACATCGACGGTAATTTTCTTGGATAAGTCGCCATTCGCCACCGCCGTCGTCACGGCGGCAATGTTTCGCACCTGTGCAGTCAAAGAACCCGCCATGAAGTTCACCGAATCGGTGAGATCCTTCCAGGTTCCGGCAACCCCTCGCACATCTGCTTGCACGCCGAGTTTCCCTTCCGAACCCACCTCTCGCGCCACCCGCGTTACCTCCGAGGCAAAGGACGAAAGCTGATCCACCATGATATTGATCGTGTTTTTCAGCTCTAAAATTTCGCCTTTAACTTGGACGGTAATTTTCTTAGATAAGTCGCCATTTGCGATCGCCGTCGCCACTTCCGCGATGTTTCGCACTTGTTCGGTGAGGTTCCCCGCCATCGAGTTCACCGAGTCGGTGAGATCCTTCCACGTTCCGGCAACGCCTCGCACTTCTGCTTGTACGCCGAGTTTCCCTTCCGAACCCACCTCTCGCGCCACCCGCGTTACTTCTGAGGCGAAGGACGAAAGCTGATCCACCATCGTGTTGATCGTCTTTTTCAGCTCTAAAATTTCGCCCTTAACATCGACGGTAATTTTCTTAGAAAGGTCGCCATTCGCCACCGCTGTCGTCACTTCCGCGATGTTTCGCACCTGTGCGGTTAGATTCCCCGCCATCGAGTTCACGGAATCGGTGAGATCCTTCCAGGTTCCGGCAACGCCTCGCACTTCTGCTTGCACGCCCAGTTTCCCTTCCGTTCCCACCTCTCGCGCCACCCGCGTGACTTCTGAGGCAAATGAGTTTAACTGATCCACCATCGTGTTGACGGTGTTTTTTAGCTCTAAAATTTCGCCTTTGACATCGACGGTAATTTTCTTAGAAAGATCGCCATTCGCCACCGCCGTCGTCACTTCCGCGATGTTCCGCACCTGCGCGGTCAAAGAACCCGCCATAAAGTTCACCGAATCGGTGAGATCCTTCCAGGTTCCGGCAACGCCCCGTACTTCCGCCTGACCCCCCAGCTTCCCATCTGCGCCTACCTCCCGCGCCACCCGCGTCACTTCCGAGGCGAAGGAAGAAAGCTGATCCACCATGATGTTGACGGTGTTTTTCAGCTCGAAAATTTCCCCTTTGACATCGACAGTAATTTTCTTCGACAAGTCGCCATTTGCTACCGCCGTCGTCACTTCCGCGATGTTCCGCACCTGCGCGGTTAGATTCCCCGCCATCAAGTTCACCGAATCGGTGAGATCCTTCCAAGTTCCGGCAACTCCACCGACTTCTGCTTGTACGCCCAGTTTCCCTTCCGTACCCACCTCACGCGCCACCCGCGTCACTTCCGAGGCGAAGGAGTTGAGCTGATCCACCATCGTATTGACGGTGTTTTTTAGCTCTAAAATTTCCCCGCGCACATCGACAGTAATTTTCTTCGACAAGTCGCCATTTGCCACCGCCGTCGTCACTTCTGCGATGTTCCGCACCTGGGAGGTTAAACTTCCTGCCATGAAGTTCACCGAATCGGTGAGATCCTTCCAAGTTCCGGCAACTCCTTTCACTTCTGCCTGACCGCCCAACTTCCCATCTGCACCCACTTCGCGGGCAACTCGCGTGACTTCCGAGGCAAAGGAGTTGAGCTGATCCACCATCACGTTGATGGTGTCCTTCAAATCTAAAATTTCGCCTTTGACATCAACCGTGATTTTCTTGGAAAGGTCGCCATTTGCTACTGCCGTCGTTACTTCTGCAATGTTCCGCACCTGCGCTGTCAAGTTCCCCGCCATCAAGTTCACCGAATCGGTGAGATCCTTCCAGGTTCCGGCAACACCACGAACTTCTGCCTGACCGCCCAGTTTACCTTCCGTACCTACTTCGCGGGCAACCCGCGTCACTTCTGATGCAAAGGAGTTGAGCTGGTCCACCATGACGTTGACAGTGTTTTTCAGCTCTAAAATTTCGCCTTTGACATCGACGGTGATTTTCTTAGAAAGGTCGCCATTGGCAACCGCAGTCGTCACTTCGGCGATGTTCCGGACTTGGGCGGTCAAATTTCCTGCCATCAAGTTGACGTTATCGGTCAAATCCTTCCAGGTGCCAGCGACGCCCTTCACTTCTGCTTGCACGCCCAGCTTGCCTTCGGTGCCCACTTCACGGGCAACCCGCGTGACTTCTGAGGCAAAGGAGGAAAGCTGATCCACCATCGTGTTGACGACCTGTGCGGTTTGGAGGAATTCCCCTTGCAAGGCTCTACCTTCAATCTCCGGTGCGATTCTCTGAGATAGGTCGCCATTGGCAACTGCCCGGATCACGCGAGCAGTTTCAGCGGTCGGTTGAACTAAATCTGTAATTAGCGTATTGACAGAATCTACACTTGCTGACCAGGAACCCCCTGCCGTTCCAATCGAAGCACGCTGGGCGATTTTTCCTTCTTTCCCAACAACCGTGCTGATCCGTTCTAGCTCAGTCGCCATCCTCTGATTCATCTCAATGATGTCGTTGAGCGTATCGGCAATTTTCCCCGCCATGCCAGTCTGGTCAATCGGCATCCGGACAGAAAAGTCACCTTTTTTAACAGCTACGAGCGTTCTCAGGAGCTGTTTGGCATCGAGATTATCGGTATCGGGGGTTGCCGGTGCAGTGGGCATAGCTTTATCCTTCGAGGATGGTTACTTTTTGTCGCAGCCTGAGTAACTGGTGCAAAATTCTGTCATATCAATGATGATTCTGACGCACTGCGACCCTTTTTGAATACTGTTGGGCGACTCAAACGTGTTAACTTCTCGTTACAAGACGCAGGCTGAGCATTGCTACTTATCATTCAACAGCCGCGTTGTCGCTAACCAGTGGTGCGTAGATGCTTGTTTTCCGAGACTTGTTTGAGTTTATGAGTACAAGGTCGCTGTGTCAGTCATTAATATATCAAGAATCAGTTGGGTTGAGGGGTAGGCGCTAAGGGCAAGGGAGAGAGGATGCGATCGCATCCTCTCTCCCTTACAAGCAGAGTAGCCTAGAAACGAAGACAATTTTGTAGGGACATCCACAAGAGGTACCCCTACACAATTTCAATTGTCAGCAATGCTAAACTTTGAGCATTAATTTTGGGCATGAAATCTATTCGTGTTCTACCACAAATATATTGGCATAGAGGTTTGCTAATATCTGCTTTCCCTCTTGCGTCAGCTCTAAGTAGCGTAATCCATCCTGGATGTAAGGATAAACGACATTCCAGTAAAACTTCGGGTAGTTTCTTCGCAAATCTCCGGGAGTTTTGTAACCCAAGGTTTTATTCACCCCAGTTTCTTCAAATTCGTAGAACAATCCACTAATTTTTTGCAAGTAGCGCGGATCGCTAAGTTGACCAATTAAATCGGCGGCACGAATTAAGCCTGGAAAGTTATTAGTATCTTGATGATCTGCATCTGCTGGCACAGGAAAACGAGTTAACTCGATATTGTTCTTGATGGTTTCTGTATCTATCAGTTTGTGACCGCCAAAACGCTCCTCAATAAACAGTTTTCCGCGATCTACATGATAAGGTGTAAGGCTAGCATCGGTTAATCCGGTTGGCAGCGAAATGAGCAAGTTGTCGATACCTGTGGCATACACCCTTTCACTAGGTCGATCTTGCAGGCAAACTCCTTTCACGTAGCCAATATCATGGCACAACAAAGAAATGATACAGTGCAACCAATCTTCGCAATAAACTCCCCCAAAGCGGATATGTTTGCCCCGCAAAATTGCTTGTCCCACTAAGGTGACAAAGATGGTGTGTTCGACGTTGTGATAAAGGGCGTCGCTGTTAGCAATATTTTCCAGAGCCATGTTTCCAGCCCAGACGATGATATCAGGGTAGTCTGGTTTAAGACCGCCGTAAGTACGGCAATAGGCAGCTCGCAGGCGTTCAACGAAGGTATCGATCATCACCATTGTGGGATTAAACATCTCTAGTCCCCTGATAAAATTGAGAGCGCATTTAGAAAATTAAATTAAAGAAAATCAATTGTTATAAATTGATTAAAATTTTGAAGCGTCTACTGATTGGCCTAAAACTACTCTTATAGGGCGTTTAATTTTATTCATTTTCTAAATTAAAACACGCTTACTTGCTACTTCTATCAGTAGTTTCACTTACCTTTATGCAGACCGCAACCAGGAAAGCTCAGAAGTTCTGAGTGTTTTTCAGGCTACAGCAAAACTGAAGACGCGAGAGCATTCAGTTTGGCTAACCCCTGTTACACATCAGACCTAATTAATTCAGGAAACCCCAGGAAAGTTCAGGAAACCTCCAGTCTTTCCTCTGTTATCTGCTATAGGAGATTGTTTTTGCTTGCACCTTCCCAGGGTTTCTTAAGGTGGTGTAATACCATTTCAGTAATTGCCTGCAACACAGCCGACGAATTGCTGCGATGGGAGCACCGCTACTCTAGTAACAAGGAGGAGAAAGAGAAAATCGCCAGTATAGTGCCAGTAAAGCCAATAGGATTTCTGAGAAGTGTCAAAAGTTGCCCTTTTTTCTAGCGTTAGCGTTCGTGTAGCGGCGCGGATGCGCGATCGCACATCCCTTTCGCGCATCCGCGCTGCTTCGCGGGGATGCAAGGGATATCTCTACCGTTTAAGCGTCTCAATTAGGACTTTTCAGACATTCTCTAATAGGTGTAAGAAGATTAATAGCAGGAGACCGTCACGCTTTAGACTCAGCCATCAGGATTCCCTTAGAGCTTAGAAAGAAGGAGTCCCTGGCTCAGGGGAGTTTTGTCCGCTTTATTGCCATCGACGGGCTGTGGCAGCTACATTTTTATAATAGGAAGTAATCCTAGGCTTACTGTTTGGTTGCACTTATAAAAAGTTATCAAATATACGCAAGGTGCAATTTTAAATAGGCCCTTGATTCCATCAGTTTCTATTTTCAGATAAAGACTGATCAAGATTTTTATTGGCAAGAGGTGAGAACGCTATGTAAACTTAATCGATCGATCTCTTAAAATGAACCTTCCTATGTGAATCAGGTTGCAAAATTTATTAAATGTTAAATATAGCAAATTTGCTCGATTTTTAATCTGTTTTTAAGAAACCGCGAAAGACGCACTAGCCTTAATTGAGCTATACACTTTCTTCGCTAGAGCAAAAAGAAAACGATAAAAAAGAAGTTTCTGAACACCTAAAGTTGTTATCAAATAGCCCTTTCAAGCAAGCATGGAAATTAACGAAGCATTAAGATTTATAGACGATATAATTTTTGTTAAAACAGGAAAGCACTTAAACGATCTGGAAAGGGAAATATTTCTAGGATCTTGGGAAGGAAAAACTTATGAAGATATTTATCCTTTGAATCCTCAATATGTAGAAAAAGATGTTGGCTATAAATTATGGAAGAAGCTTTCGGTAGTTTTGGAGGAAAGAGTTAGCAAAAAAAATTTCAAAGGAGCCATAGAACGCGCTCAAAAGCAGGAGTCGCACTCAGCAGAAGTGCCACCCCTGAAGGACCAGAACCATTCCCAAAAAGAAGTAGAGGGATTTACGAAGAGAATCTTTATCTCGCACCGCGCACAGGAGCCAGATAGGGGACTAGCGACTCAATTTTACGAAACCCTGAATGCTTCTGGATACACAGCCTTTATGGCGAGTGTAGGCGCACCTACAAGGGATGTCCAGAAAGGCGAGGGTCAGAGACATTCCTCAGAAAAAATCGGATGGTCAGCGCCGCCTCTTCTTTCTCAAATTGATACAGAGTTACAGCAATGCGACTACTTTTTGCTGCTAATTTCTCCCCAAACGGCGGTAAGTGAAATGGCGATCGAAGAGTTGCGACGAGCGAAGGAATTGCGCTCTATTCAGAATAAGCCAGCCGTGCTAACAATTCGCGTTAATTGTCCCTCGAATACTCCGCTAAATCACGATTTACGCAGCTATCTTGATGGAAATGAACAATTTGAGTGGAACTCGCCTGCTGACACTCCAAGTATTGTGCAAAAAATTCTGAGTTTACTGGCAAGAAGCGTGGAGTCCGGCGTTGTAGAGGCAGATTTAACTAGGATATCCGTGGGGATACCTGAGGAATCAATCGATTCATCTCTAGAGAAGCCTGAAAGCCTAACTCCTTTAATTTCCCAGGAGGATGAAGGGACATCCGTCATCCTGCATTCTTCAGATGCACCCCTGCCAGTAGCAGAACCAGAGTTACCCAATGGTCAGGTGCGTCTGGCTTCTGCGTTTTATGTAGAGCGAGTTCCTTATGAAACTCAGTGTTACAAGGAGATTTTGCAACCAGGCGCTTTGATTCGGATCAAGGCACCGAGACAGATGGGGAAAACTTCGCTGATGGCGAGGATTCTTTATCGAGCAAACGAGCAAGGTTATCGGACGGTACCGTTGAGTTTTCAGCACGCGGATACGGCAGTTTTTACAGATTTAAATCAACTTTTGCGGTGGTTTTGTGCCCGAATTTCTCGAAAGCTGCGCCTTCCTCATCAATTAGATGATTATTGGACGGATACTTTTGGTAGTAAAGATAATTGCACGATTTATTTTGAGGATTGTTTGCTGTCAGCATCTGACAGTCCGTTAGTATTAGGGTTAGATGAAGTGGATCGGGTTTTTCAATATCCCAAAATTGCTGACGATTTTTTTGGGTTGTTGCGGGCTTGGTATGAGGAAGCTGGCTATGGGAATGGCGATAGCGATCGCTGGCAACAACTCCGGCTGGTGGTGGTACACTCAACGGAAGTTTATATCCCTCTGAATGTCAATCAATCCCCGTTTAATGTAGGGTTGCCGATTGAGTTACCGGACTTTAGCCCGGAACAGGTGCAAGATTTAACTCAGCGGCATGGACTGAATTTGAATGCAACGCAGGTTGAGCAATTAATGAGGCTAGTTGGTGGACATCCTTATTTAGTCCGATTGGCGCTTTATCATATCGCGCAGCAAACGATTACGCTGGATCAACTGTTAGAAACTGCACCCACAGAGGCGGGACTTTACGATGATCATTTGCGAAGACATTTATGGAATCTGCAACAACATCCAGAGTTAGCAGATGCTTTCGCTAAAGTAGTGATGGCAGACACACCCATTGAATTAGAGTCGGTGCCAGCATTTAAATTGCATAGTATGGGGCTGGTACAGTTGCAGGGCAATTATGTTACGCCGCGCTTCGATTTATATCGGCAATATTTTAGCGATCGCTTGTCAATTAAAAACTAAAAATTAATAGGGATTAGTTGAGTTAATAGTTGAGCTATCTCTTAGGCAAATTTTAGATAACTGTTAGCTAAAAGTATAGAGCAGTTATTCATTACTCACAAAAAACTCATTTGTCAGAAGCATGGTGTTTTCTACCCAATCAGAAGCCCTTATGAGTCAACAGCCAAACCCAGGCTATAACTATAAAGTCGGTGGACATTTGCCTCTTGATGCTCCTACTTATGTAGTGCGACAGGCAGATTTTGACCTTTACGAAGGGTTGAAGGCAGGAGAGTTTTGTTATGTGTTAAATTCTCGGCAGATGGGGAAAACTAGCTTGCGGGTGCGAACGATGCACAAGTTGCAAGCGGAAGGATTTGCCTGTGCAGCGATAGACTTGACGAAAATTGGTAGCCAAGATATTACGCCGGATCAGTGGTATGCCGGAGTGATGCGGCGGTTGGTGACGAGTTTCCAGCTTTCAGACAAGATTAACTTACAGAGTTGGTTGCGCGATCGCGCTTTTTTACCTCCGGTGCAGCGCTTGAGTGAATTTATCGAACAAGAGCTGCTAACATCAGTCAGCCAGAAAATTGTTATTTTTATCGACGAAATTGATAACGTCCTTAGCTTAAATTTTAAGACTGATGACTTTTTTGCGTTTATTCGTGCTTGCAATGAATACGAACGTCTGACTTTTGCCTTGCTAGGAGTAGCGAGTCCCTCTGATTTGATGCAAGACAAAAACCGGACTCCTTTTAATATCGGTCGGGCGGTTGAATTATATGGCTTTCAATTACACGAAGCGCAGCTTTTAGCAGGGGGGTTAGCAGGGAAAATTAGCAATCCTCAAGAAATGCTAAAAGCGGTATTAGATTGGACGGGAGGACAGCCGTTTCTTACCCAAAAACTTTGTAAATTAGTCCTTCAACAAGCAGAGCAAAACTTATTACCCATTAGCCAAATCCCAGATTGGGTTGAGAGATTAGTGCGCTCGCGGATCATCGAGAGTTGGGAAGCAATGGATGAACCACCGCATCTAAAGACGATACGCGATCGCATTCTCCGAATTGGACAACGAAGCCGTGCGCTACTAGATCTCTATCAGTTAATTTTGCAACAAGATGAATTAGCATTTGACGAAAGTCCAGAGCAAATCGAACTACTACTATCAGGAGTAATTGTCAAGCGGCAAGGGAAGTTAAAGGTATGTAACCGCATTTATGCCTCTGTATTTAACGAGAGGTGGGTAAACAAGGCGTTAGCGGATATGCACGCCGACTTCATGCAAGTTGTTGCTACCCAAGAACAAAAACTTCTATCGATGCTTAGCGTGATGGAAGGCAAAACATTTGATGATATTCTTTCAGAAATATTAGGTTCTATTACTTTAAAAATGGGCGAACTACTGAGTGTAGATCGCACAACAGTTTTCTTTATAGATGAAGAAAAAAGTGAACTTTGGTCAATTATTGCTAGGCATGAAGACGGAAATCATCCCGAACTTCAAATTTTGTCAAATAAAGAAACTAAAGGACGATTAACATATTTCAAAAAATTTGTCAGCACTCCCTTTAGTTTTTGCGATGATCCCGCTGAGTTGGAAGCGGAGGAATCAGATACAAATAAGGGATATCGCACCTACAACGAGTTAATTTTACCAATATTAAATGAGCAGGGAGATTTAGTGGCTGTTGTTCAATTACTGAATAAGTTAAAGCAGCCGAATAATCCACAAGCTCGTTATTCAGAAAGAATTGATAAATACGGTTTCACAGAAGCCGATCAAAAACAGTTTGCTGACTATGCTCCGGCAATTCGACGAATTCTAGAAAGATGTCAGTATTGTTACAAATTAACCCAAAGACTACAAGCCTCAGAAGCACTGACAGAAGCAACGCGATCGCTCTCTCAAAGCAGCCTTGACTCTGAAGAAGTCTTGGGTCGCGTCATGGATGCGGCAAAAAAACTGATGAATGCCGATCGCAGCACGCTTTGGCTAATCGATCGAGAGGCAAATGAACTATGGACTAAAATTCCTTTTGAGGACGGTTCTGTTCGAGACTTGCGAGTCAAAGTAGGGCAAGGTTTCGCTGGCAAAGTGGCTGCATCGGGAGAAACTTTAAATATTCCCTTCGATCTGTACGAGCATCCTGATTCGGAGACAGCTAAGAAAACAGATCAGAAGACGGGTTATCGAACTTGTAGTTTACTGTGTATGCCCGTTTTCAGCCCTGATGGTGAATTACTGGGTGTTACCCAATTAGTGAATAAAAAGAAACCGGGTGTTTTTCCAGAATATAACCCAGATCATTGGCCCGAAGCCCCCGAATGCTTCAAGGCTAGTTTTGATGGGAATAGTGAAAAATATATGCAGATTTTTAACTCTCAAGCGGGGGTTGCTCTGCAAAATGCCCAGAAATTTGCCAGCGTCAAACAAGAGGCAGAATCTCAACAAAAAAATGTGGTCAGTCAAACTCTGGCGATGCTCAATAGTGTCATGGATAACCAGGGTTTTGATGATATTTTAGATAGCACCTTGCGTTCGATTACTCTAAAAATGGGCAAATCTTTGAGTGCCGACCGCACGAGTATCTTTTTATTAGATGAAGACAAACATGAATTTTGGTCAATTATCGCCGAAGCCGATGGAGATGGTTCTTTAGAAATTCGGATACCTGCTAATAAAGGAATTGTGGGCGAAGTGGCAGCCCGCAAAGAAGTTATCAATATTCCCTTCGATTTCTATGACGATCCTCGCTCTGATGCAGCAAAAGAGCAAGACAAAAAAAACGGCTATCGCACTTATACAATGTTGGCGTTGCCACTCTTAAATGAGCAGGGAAATTTAGTCGCAGTTATTCAGTTACTCAACAAATTAAAGCGATTTGGCGATCGGACTGCATCCTTAGCAGAAAGAATCGATCGACAGGGCTTTACCAAAGCAGATGAAGAACGATTTGCGGAAAATGCCCCAATGGTTCAAATGATTTTAGAAAGCTTCCGCTCTTATCATAAAACGGCTAGAGGGCAACGAGTGGCAGCCGCATTAATGGCAGCAGCTCGTTCAGTGAATCAAAGCAGTTTGGATCTTCAAGAAATTCTCAAACGGGTGATGGAAGCAGCTAAGAAACTGATGAATGCCGACCGCAGTACTTTGTGGATTTTAGATCAAAAGCCTGGTGAATTGTGGACGCAGATTCCCTTTGACGATGGTTCGGTAAAAGAATTGCGGGTGAAAGTAGGACAAGGTTATGCTGGCAAAGTTGCCGAATCTGGAGAGCCTTTGAATATTCCTTTTGATTTATATTCTCGCCCAGATTCGGAGACAGCCAAAAAAACCGATCTTCAGACAGGTTATCGCACTTGTAGCTTACTATGTATGCCAGTTTTTAGTCCCGATGGTGATTTGATTGGCGTGACTCAATTAGTGAATAAAAGAAAGCAAGGAGACTTTCCAGAATATGACAGTCCCGATCAGCTGGCATTTCTACAAGAGGAAGCTCCGGAATATTTTAGGGCTAGTTTTGATGACAGCGATCAAAAATATATGCAAATTTTTAATAATCAAGCTGGAGTCATCCTCCAAAATGCCGAACTTTTGGCAGCAGTTAAAAAACAAGAGCGATCGCTTCGAGACAACCTGAGTGAATTGTAAATTTAAGTGTTGGTTCAGTACTTTGGGAATAACCCCATCCCGCCTTACTAAGAAACAGTGTTGAAGTTTTAAATTATCTAAAATTATCTAAATGCCTGCCCCGTCGAGGAACTCCGTAATCAGCCGATTAGAAGCATTTGAAATGATCGCCTTCTGAAGGCTAGCGTGCATGGCAACGGGTACCTTTCTTTGAATTTTTAACGATTCAATTTCCTCCTCTAAAAATTGAATCCGGTCAAACAAAGCCCGTATTACTTCCGCTTCTGGATCTTGCAGGCTTTCATTGTTAACGGAAGCATCCAAATTATCTTTGCGGCGGACAATTCGACCCGGAATGCCAACGACCGTGCAATGTGACGGAATATCCCGTAAAACAACGGAACCGGCACCAATGCAGACACTATTCCCAATTTGGATATTGCCTAACACCTTCGCCCCCGCTCCCACTACGACATTTTCTCCTAATGTTGGGTGGCGTTTGCCTATTTCTTTGCCAGTACCGCCGAGCGTCACGCCTTGGTAAATCAGAGCGTTGTCTCCCACGATTGCAGTTTCTCCAATCACAACGCCAATGCCGTGATCGATGAAAACGCCTTTGCCGATTTTGGCTCCTGGATGAATTTCAACTCCCGTGAAGAAACGAGCCAAGTGGGAAATCAAGCGAGGAATGAAGGGAAACCCAAGGCAATAAAACCAGTGCGCCACCCGATGAAAGAAAAGTGCTTGTAAGCCTGGATAGCAGAACAGCACCTCCAGCCAATTGCGTGCCGCTGGGTCGCGCTGAAAAATTATTTGGAAATCAGCGATCGCAGTTTTCAGCAAGAGGCGCTTCTCCCTTCAAGTGTGAGATGGATAGCAAGCAAATTGAATCCCCCGTAATTTGGTAGGGATACCGTAATTTTGCTCCTAAGTAGGAGTATGCCATAGCCTATCTACAAAAACAATCCTAAAACTGCATAATTCCTATCGACGAACCGTAGTATAGTGGAAAACGTTCTTGGCTTGAGAGAATCCCATGCGATGGACTGTCCTGTAAGGTGAGGTACGCTTTCCTGGCTCTCCTAGAACTAGCCAGCCACCACAAGCCGCGAGACATCCTGCAAATAGACCACATCGCTGCCGGTCAACAAATACCAGACCGCTATTTAGCGCAGGTGTTGATGACGTTGTGGCGCTGCGGTTTAGTCCTCAGTCAACGAGGCGCTTTCATCAGGTTATTTGTTGGCGAAGGAACCCCAGCGAATTACGGTGTGACAGGTGCTGGCTTGTTTAGAGGGGACAGAGAAACTGGAACCCTTGAGTCTAACTGCTTCGCAAACCCTTGAAGACTTTGCGATTAAGGAAATTTGACAGGAAGCACCGACAGATAGGATTCGCCACGGGCGATCGCTTCACGCCGTCTTGCAGTGCGAGACGTTACAGGATCTGCTCTCGAAATGGGATGAGAGTCAACAGTTGAGTCCATGTTTTACATCTAACTTTGGCGGAGTAGTAAAGATGCGAATTGCTCATAATGTCACGGAATTAGTTGGTCATACGCCTCTGGTTGAGCTGAATCGGATTCCGCAATCTGAAGGCTGTGTAGCGCGAATTGTTGCGAAGTTGGAGGGGATGAACCCGACTGCTTCAGTAAAAGACCGCATTGGCGTCAGCATGATTCAAGCTGCTGAGGAAGCTGGTTTCATTCAGCCGGGAAAAACGATTATCATTGAGCCTACTTCTGGCAACACTGGCATTGCGCTGGCGATGGTAGCGGCGGCGAAAGGCTACGCCTTGATTTTGACGATGCCAGAGACGATGAGCCAAGAACGGCAGGCGATGCTCAAAGCTTATGGTGCCCAGCTGGAACTGACTCCTGGAGCTGAAGGCATGAAGGGAGCGATCGCCAGAGCCGAACAAATTGCGGCGACAACTCCGAATGCTTTTGTACCGCAACAGTTTCGCAACCCAGCCAATCCCCAAATCCATCGGGAAACGACAGCCGAGGAAATTTGGGCTGATACTGACGGTGAAGTAGATTTCTTGGTTGCGGGAATTGGGACGGGTGGCACGCTGACGGGAGTGGCTGAGGTCATCAAGGCACGAAAACCGAGTTTTAAAGCGATCGCTGTAGAACCCGTCAGCAGTCCAGTTCTCTCTGGCGGTCAGGCGGGAGCGCATAAAATTCAAGGGATTGGTGCTGGATTCATCCCAGAAGTTCTCCGAACAGAGCTAATCGATGAAGTGATTGCTGTTACGGATGAGGAGTCGATTTATTACGGTCGCCGCTTGGGTCGAGAAGAAGGGTTGTTGTCGGGTATCTCTGCGGGAGCTGCTTTAGGTGCTGCAATTCGGATTGCTAAACGTGAAGAGAATGCAGGTCGTTTGATTGTTATGGTGCAACCCAGTTTTGGCGAACGTTATCTGAGTACACCGTTATTTCGAGAACCGGAAATTCAGGATTATCCAGTTCTGGTTTAAACCAACGGTTGGAGTCGTTGTATCAGTGCATTAGTGCTAATACTTTGATGCAAGACGCGATCGCATTTATTTTATTTGCGATCGCCCAGTAAAAACATTCATGGCACCTCTGGGAGGTGACATCACTCTAGGCAGGGCACCCGCCAGAGGTGCCCCTGCATTCTCTGCAAGCGGAGAGAGCGATCGCCAGTTTAGTTTTATGGTTGCTTTTAACCGATTCTTAACCTAAATTGATTTTTAAAGTACAGTAAATCGGGCGGATTACCGTATTTACTGTGAAATAGGGAAGATATCGCCTAGCCAGTCACAAGTAACTGGAGTACCATAGCCCAGTTTTCAATCAGTACGTTGGGGGACTGAGGGATCGGTATTCTAGTTGTTCTGGGAGTTCCAGCAATGAGTTCGATGTTTTTTAGCCCAAGCGATTGGCAGAGTGTAACTTTTAGACTTACCACTGCACTACTGGTTGGTGGTGCCATTGGCATGAACCGCCAGCAGCCTGGTAGACCTGCTGGCTTGAGAACTTTCATGATAGTTAGCTTAGGCGCTGCCGCATTTGTAATGATTCCTTTGCAGGTGGATGGTGACAATACCTTTTCTTCTTCCAATGCTCTGAGTCGCACCATCCAAGGCGTTGCTACGGGAGTTGGGTTCCTGGGTGCGGGAATGATTCTGCAACAATCTCATCAAACACTTAGAAAAGCCGAAGTCAAGGGGCTAACTTCCGCCGCAACTATTTGGTTGGCGGCTGGATTGGGAGCAGCCGCAGGCTGTGGATTATGGCGAATGAGTCTGATTGGAACGCTATTTGCATTGGTGGTTCTTAGTGGAGTGAAGAAACTCAAGAAGTCTCCCTTGATTCGTCTTCACGATGACAATCGGACGAAAACACCGGAAAAAGACGCTGCATCGAATCAAGATGCAGCGCAGCAATAACTTCGCTTTTAGGACTTTTAAGAGCGAGGGGTGAAAGTAAATTCAGTTGCAGTAGATTCCGGCGTCCTGCCGCCTACATTGGTCAGATATGGCGCGGCTTCGATGTGAAGCGATGCGATTCTTGTAGTCTGGGCTTTTGATTATCTCTACGGGTACGTCAGGATGCGATTTTCCCTTCTTCATCGCACTTAGCTGAGTTTGTTTAGCCAGCCTAGAAAAGATGAATTAGAAGAGATTTTGACCGCAAATTAAGGAATCTTGATCCGTAAACTGTAGATTGAATTGCCTAAATCTTACAGCACTTAGGAATTAGAAAAGAGTGCGTGTGTATGGCATCTCCTCGCCCCTCAGTGCCTTGAAATCAAAGCGTGAGCGACGTTCTCGTGAGCGATCTTCCCGACGGAGTTCCTCATCGAACCAGCCACCCTCATCCTTCAGGTAGAAGTGTTCTCAGTTTTATGGTATTAAATGTACAGTAAGTTGAGCGATAAACCGTAGATTCAAGGGATTTATCTAACCTAATTCGGTTTTTTGTCAAGGAAACCCGCACGTTAAGAAAATTGGGAAACAGTCGCTATGAGTATTTTGATTGAAGACGTATCGAAACGATTTGGCTCTTTTCAGGCGGTTTCAGGGGTCAATTTAGATATTAAAAGTGGCTCTTTAGTGGCGCTTTTGGGACCTTCTGGATCGGGGAAATCCACTTTATTACGGCTGATTGCAGGTTTAGAGACTCCAGACAGCGGTAGAATCAGAATCGCCGATCGGGACGTGACCCAGCAAAGCGTGCGATCGCGCGGCATCGGCTTTGTGTTTCAGCACTATGCGCTGTTTAAACACATGACTGTTCGCCAAAACATTGCCTTTAGTCTAGAGTTACGCAAAGCGCCCAAAGTCAGGATTCGACACCGAGTAGAGGAACTTTTAGACTTGGTGCAGCTCAATGGCTTTGGCGATCGCTACCCCTCTCAGCTTTCTGGGGGACAGCGGCAACGGGTGGCTTTGGCGAGAACTTTGGCTGTCGATCCTGAAGTCTTGCTGTTGGATGAGCCGTTTGGAGCGTTGGATGCGAAAGTGCGGAAAGAATTGCGAGCTTCGTTGCGACAGTTACACGAACGAGTGAATGTCACCACTGTGTTTGTTACCCACGACCAAGAAGAAGCAATGGAACTTGCCGATCAAATTGTGGTGTTTAACAAAGGTCGGGTGGAACAGGTCGGGACTGCCGCAGAGATTTATGACCATCCAGCAACCCCGTTTGTGATGAGTTTCGTTGGTCCAGTGAATGTTCTACCAAGTTCTGCTGGTATTTTTCGCTTGTCGAACTTGGAGTCGCCAACTTCTCATGTGTTTTTGCGTCCCCACGATGTCGCGATCCATACGGTGCCTGACGAAAATGCTGCCCCAGCCAAGGTCAACCGCATCGTGCATCTAGGTTGGGAAGTTCAAATTGAGTTGCGTTTTAAGGATGGTCAGGAAGTGACAGCTTATATTACGCGCGATCGCTTAAACCAGTTGCAACTGCAACCCCAGCAGCTAGTTTATGTCAAACCCCAACACGCCAAGACCTTCCCCGCATACTCTTTAAATTGAGCAATTAAGTAGAAACAACGTTACTGTTAGGTGCTGCAATGACTCAAGTACAAAGTAGCACCGTTACCAGACCCACTAGAGAGAAGACTAAACCCAACTTCCAGCCATTGCCTGGACGGTGCGCCTGGGGCGGAAAGAAGTTGCGAAGGCGGACGATGACGACGCCAAAACCCATCAAAGCGATCGCTGTCCGCATCCACCCCAGATAGGTGCGCTCGTTTGCCAAGCGATCGCGCACCCGCGATGAATTCTACCGCCCTTTACTTTTTGTATCGCTCACCATTCACGCTCTATACCCCTGAAAGGGATGTAGTTTAATCGGATTAAATTTCGTAGTGCCAGAACGGTTGTTGCTCTTGCAGAACAATGAAGCGATGAGGCAGGCGCTGAATAATTCCCCGCTTCTCAAATTCATTGAGCAGTCGCGTCACCGTGACTCTGGTAGAACCGATGAGTTCGGCAATTTCCTGGTGTGTCAAGCGCAAATCGATCTGTTTTCCTTGCTCGATTTCACGCCCAAACCTTTTCGCCAGCCAAGTTAACAGTCGCAGGAGGGAAGCATCCACCGATTTGCAATGCAGAATCTCTATGAATTCTTGAAATTGCTGAATATGCAGAATCATAGACTCGGTGGCTTCGTGACACTTGCTAACCGGCAGAACTTTTACCTCTACCAGCGTTAGGCATTCAATTTGATAAGGGTTAGCCTTGGATAGCACTCTGCCAACAATATCTCCTGGTCCCCATAAACCGAGCGTGATGGTTGTGCCGTCTTCGAGCCAGGTTACGGTGCGAACTACCCCAGTCTCAATTTGCCAGAGATAATTCTGCTCTAAGGGTAATAGAGAGCGCCGAGAAAATGTACGTCGCTTCAGGTGAGCAGAGCTAGGTAATAAAAACGGGGAAGCAGTCATGGATAGTCATCCAATTTTAAAACAGCTACGAAAATCCAGAGCGATCGCAATTACAGTTGCCGAACGCTGGTTGCGGGGATGCGTTGAAGAGGTTTCACCAAATATACTATATTCCGCTAGGAAAACTGTGGATTAAAAAAACAAAATTGTCGCATTCCCGAAATTGTGCGGCAATTGATAGCACGGTATGCGAACAAGAATTGCTTGACTCGCTGGAATTGCCCGATTATTTGGGTGCAATTGTATTGATTGACTCTGTGCAGTCAAAAGCTGTGCAGTCAAAAGATGATGACGCGATCGCTCTAATGTACGATGCGGCTACAGGGGGCGGTTACGAGATAATCGGCTCATAGTAGAAAGCAAGGCTGTTGAAGGGAAGCGTTTAGATGTCCGAGCCATTACTCATCGTCGATGTGCAATCTGGTTTTATCAACGACTTCACGCATCATATCCCGGAGCGTGTTGTCCGCCTTCTCCAGCGTCACGAGTACGCGCCAATTCTGTTTACACGCTTTATCAATGTGTCCGACGGGCCGTACTATCGCTTTCTGAACTGGCACGGCTGCGACAGCGACGCAGAAACAAACCTTGTCTCAGAACTCGAATCCTTTGCCAAACCAGAACTTGTGTTCTCAAAGTCGGGACTGTGCGGAATGCCAGAAGAACTGGTGAACTACCTGCGCGAAAATTCGATTGAGCGGATTTCTGTCGTCGGTATCGATACCGATATGTGCGTGTTGAAGATTGCAATGGATCTGTTCGATATCGGCATTGAACCACTTGTACTGACTGATTGCTGCGCCAGTACAGCCGGTTTGCAAGCGCATTTGGCGGGACTAGCGGTACTCAGCCGCAATATTGGTGCCCAAAGGTTGCACGATGCGGGTCTTGGAGGAGGCATGCTAGCTGCGCCGTAGAAGCAGCAGATAAATAGTTCGGTTAGTAAAAAGACGCGAGAATTTTCCCTCTATAGAGACGCGAGAGACGCCAAGCAGCACCGCTTCGCGTCTCTACAATCTATGCAACCGAACGAATCATCTTATTTGTTTTTCTGGAGGGTTTTCGCTTGCTCCAGCGTGATTTCTTTCAATGACTGATAGGAACTAGCATTTGATGCCCCTTCAATCGCTTTAACAGCCAGATCCTGAACCTGCTTGAGGGCTGAATCGAGTTGTTTCGAGAGACTGAGAATTCGCGCATCCTGATTGCGAATCGTCTCCTCTAACGACTGAATTCTCTGTTCGTGCAAACGCTTTTGCATTTCCACATCTTTAGCATACAAATCAGACTTAATTTTGGTTTGGTAATGGGCGATGCCTTTGCCTTCTTCCTTGGATTTTTTGATAGCCGCTTCCAGTTCCTTAGGAAATACTTCTACCTTAGCTTTCGCCTCGTCATATTGTTTTTCTCCTTCAGCGATCGCTTTCTCCCGCTCATCCCACTGTTTTTCCTTTTCTTGTTGGAATTCTTCCAGATGCTTATACAAACCTTTCTTGGTTTGATCGTACTCGTCCTGGTTGATGTTGCGTTGGAGTTCTAGATCGTACTTATACTCTTTAGCATCCCGCTGGCGCGTTTTAGCTTGCGTTTCATTGCGCTCCTTAATCGAGCGTTTACGTTCTTCTTGCTCTTTGAACCAAGCGTTTTTTTGCTCTAGTGTTTCTTGTTCTAAATTTTCACGTCTTTGGCTAAGTTCCTCTTCAAAAGTTTTGGAACTTTCTTCATACTGTTGGATGAGCGTATCCAACATTCCTTCTGCGATTTCTAAATTATGTAGTTCTTCTAATTGTTTAACTTCTGTGGCGACTGAACCCCTGAGTTCTTGTAGCTTAGAAGCTTCTAATGTCAGTTTCTCTGACAACTCGCTGACAGCACTCCCGAATCCTAATTGCAGCTTTGCCAGACTTTCAATTACCCGCTCCATTTTTTGTTGATCCGCAGCAGCCTGATTCATTGTTATCCTCGATTCCAATGGTTGTTTCTCTTTAATCGCTGGTGGTTTACTTTGATTCAGTTGCTTCAGTTGCGAGTCTAACGCTGCTTTCTCTTTACTTAATTCCTCATACGCCGCTAAGATTTCAGCCTTGGTGTTTTTGTCGTTGGGTTTTCTTGCCATTGATAATCTCCTATTTTTGAGAACCGCTATTTATGGAGCCAGATAAAAGCGAATTTCTAATTTCTCTTTTCCGTGCCTGTTAATTTAGCGGAGGAGTTGTCAAAGGCTCTCATGGCAATATCTTGTGCTTGCTTCAAGGCAGCTTGAAGTTGAGCAGTCATTTCTGTTATTTGTTCAGATTGTTTTTTAATTGTCTGCTCTAGGGATTGAATTTTAAATTCATTCGCTTGTTTAGTCGCTTCCCACTCTTTTTCATACAAATCAGCTTGCACTTTAGCGTCTTGGTGAACGTCTTTAATTGCCTCTTCTCTGGCTTTTTTAACAGCGTCCTCCAATTCTTTAGGAAATCCTTCTATTTTCTTTTGATGCTTCGTAAATTCTGCTTGACGCTTTGTCAGACTGTTTTCTCGCTCTGACCACTGTTTTTCTTTCTCTTTTTCAGATTGTTGCAATTCCCGTTCCAGGTTTCGCTTAATTTCTTCGTACTCATCTGTCTCTATTTTCCGAGTACGTTCTAAATCGTATTGATATTCTTCAACTTCCCGCTGGCGTTCGGCAGTTAATAGAGCATTTTGTTCTTGGAGTGTCGTTTCAAATTCTTCCTGTTCTTTTTGCCAAGATTTGCGGATGGTAGACTGTTGTTTTTCCAGTGCTTCCCGTTCGCTGGCTATTTTTTGTTCAAGGGATTTTAGGTTTTCTTGGTGTCCTTGCGTTAAGATGTGCAGCGCATCTGCTACTACTCTGATTTGCTGAAGTTCTTGCAAATGCTGCGTTTCAATGTCTAGCGCCCGTTTTAGTTCGTCTAACTTTGAAGTTTCACCCGTTAATTTTGCGGAGAGTCCAAAAACAATTCCGCCAAACTCTAATTGCAGATCGGCTAGACCTTTGACAATACTATCGATGGTATAATTAGAAGCTGCTTGAAGAACTTCTTTGTTCTTTTCTTTTTCTGCTTCTTGTTCCTTAGTCGCGATTTTTGACTCGATTCTTTTCTTGTCTGCAATTAGTTGTTTGAAGGCTTCCAGAATCTGTTCTTTGCTGTCTTTGGACGCCAATTTATTCATGCTTTTTCTCCATAAAAAAGTTGCTCCGTCGTAGGTAAATTTCCTACAGCAGAGTGTCGCAATCTAACCAGGAACACAGCCTTTAAATAGAACAAATGTTCTACTACTAGTGCAATATACTCAAGGAATTATGGCATTGTCAAGGGAAAATACGCCGGGAAACAGGTGTATAAAAAGTTACTGCTTATAGATGGCCTGAGCAGGTAGTCGCCCATGCCAACATTTCAGCAGGCACGGCAATGCCGTACCCCTGCACCGGGGAACGAGAAGGTGAGGTGGGGATGAGAGTTAGTAGGTTGATTGGGTAAGGGTTTGGTGAATTTGGTCTAACACTTCTGCCATCGATAGGGTGGGCACGCGCAGAATTTTGGTAGCGATCGCGCTGAGGATTTCCGGCAACTCTAAGGTAGGTTCATCGACCCCATCATTTTGATGCTCAAGCACCAAAATCGGCGGCAGAAAAGGCATCTGTCTCAAGGAAGCCAGCGCCTCCATCAAGGCTGGATTTAGCTCCATGTCTGCCAGATCGATCAGCAATAAATCAACGTTTTGCTGTTGAAGTTGCCGCAATACTTCAGTCCAAGAGCGCGAAAGTATACTTCTAAACCCGGCTTTTTGTAGGTAGTGAATCAGAGGCGATGCCTTCGAGCTGCCCCGCTGGGGTTTCGCGAACAATCGAGGGTCGAAGGCTTCGGTGGTCGGGTAGCGATTGACGCTTGCCGACAAATCCATCAGCGATCGCGCATCGACGACTAAAATGCTTGGCTTACAGCTCATCCCGACGGCAATCTGAATCACCTGCAATAAGGCGGCGGTGTGATCGTTCCCATCTCCTGCCAAACAGGGAAAGACACAAAGACTGCTCACTTGATTTGCCGCCTCAGTCGTTGGGCGATCTAGCGTTACTAAAGGTAGAGAAGCTAGGGTCGTCTGTGAGGCAAGTTGTTGGAGATAGACAAGCGGATCTTCTAGACCCCCACCATCGAGGATAACGACATCCGGCTGCCAAACGCGAGCCAGAAGTTCTGCCTGTTCTAGATCGTCGGCTTCTAGAACCCGGTGATTTGGCGAGAGTCCCAATGCGGTGGGCGAGAATTCTATCGCGGCTTGCTCAAGAGAAGTGAGATGTAAAATCGTCAGGCTGACGTTGGTGCATTGCTTTGGCTTGGTTAAACAAGTCAGGCTGTGGCGTAAAGTTTCCACCTGGACTGGCAGTGTTAAAAAGCCATCTGCTCGGTTGGAGGCGGCTTGCTCTTTTTCGGCGTTAGCGGCTGTCACGATGACTGGAATGTGGCAGGTTTGGTCGTCTGATTTGAGCAGAGTCAGCACGTCCCAGCCGGAAAGCAGCGGCAAGCAAGGGTTGAGCAGTATGGCTTGTGGCTGAAATCGCCGTGCTTTTTCGAGGGCTTCTGTCCCGGAACGAGCGATCGCAGCTCGATAGCCTAAACTGGTGAGTTGCTGAGTGAGATGGTCGATGTACTGGGGTGCGGCTTCAACGATCAAAATCAACCGATTGCGGTTCAAGGATGAACGATGGGGAGTGAAGGATGCATCCCGATTTTTTTGAGCCTTCATCCGGCTTCCTTCCTCCTTGCGCGTCGGGGGAATCGGAGGAAGTAGCAGGGTAAACTGGCTTCCCTCACCGGGTTTGGAGATAAAGGAAACATCCCCACCGTGCAGACGAGCCAAACCTTGGGTTAAAACCAGCCCCAACCCCGTCCCGTCAAAGCGGCGGGTCATCGGGTCTTCTAGCTGTTGAAATTTTTGAAAAATTAAATGTTGTTTTGCCTCTGGGATACCAATGCCAGTGTCCCAAACAGTAAAAGCAATCCAGCCTTCCCACCGACTAACTTTCAGTCCAATTTCGCCGCCCGCTTCGGTAAATTTGAGGGCGTTGGAAAGCAGGTGCGTGAGCATCTGGCGCAGACGCAAATCGTCCGCCACAATCGTTTCTAATCCAGGTTCGATACTGAGCGTAAAACCCAGTTCCTCTTTGGCGTTGCTGACTGGTTCATGCCCCGTCGCCGGTTGGTCTTTCAAGGTCTGGAGTTGTCTCGCTTGAGATAAAGCGCGATCGCACACTGTCAGAAGATTCACGGGTTCTGGCGACAGTTCCAACTGCCCCGTCTCCATGCGGGTCAAATCTAAAATATCGTTGACCACCGTCATCAACTGACGCCCACTCTGATGAATCAGCTTTGCATAGCGTTCCTGACGCTCGTTCAGCTGTCCCAGTACCCGATCCTTGAGCAAGCTGGATAAACCCAGCACGGAAGTTAGGGGAGTCTTCAGTTCGTGGCTGATACAGGCTAAAAACTCATCTTTCATCCGGTTGAGTTGCACCAAATCCGCATTTTTAGCCGTTAGTTCCTTGGCAACCTGCTGCTGTTCCGTGATATCAGTTGCCATCACCAGCCATAAGTCAGTGCCGAGTGCTGAAGATTGCGGGTCAGGATTCAGTGAAGAGGAAGAAGCGGGAAGATAAGAATTTCCTCGGAACTCCTGTACTGGGGTTTTGTCTAAGGTTTCGAGAAGTTCTAACTCAGCCCCGTTCTGCCACAGGGGAATTTTGACAAACTGCCAAATGCGCTCGTTGCTCTTTTTCCAGGTTCTAGAAGGTTGGGTTGCTGAGGAATTATCGAGAGGGTTATTTAGAGTCAGGGTGGCTTCTGTCGCTGACATCACGCTGGCAGAATCACTGCTAACAGAGGCTTCATCTGCACCCAAATCGATTCGGTTGCTTTGCTTTGAAGGCTCCCATCGCCGAGCAGGCTGAATTTCCTGGGCGCTAGAACTTCCGGCGAATATCTCGCTCCACACCGAGGGCAAGGAATCTAATCTGGCAGGTGCCTCTTGCTGTACTACGGGTGGGTTAAAGCTTTCCCCAATCTGCTGACGCCAAGTTAGGTTCTGGGCGATCGCTTTTCCAGAACTTGTTTGCAACCTTAAAGGCAATGGCAGTTGTTCCAACAGTTGCACTAAGGTTCTGTGCCCGCCGTGCGATTGCCCCACTTGTCCCCCTGTCGGCTTCTCCGCAGCAGGGCGTTGAACTGTGTTTGTTGCGACTGACCAAGGGAAGGGCGGTTTGCGTAGATGTCCGGATGCCTGGAGGGCGGCTTCTCGGAGCGCGGTTGCTTCCCGCAAGGCGATCGCGTCTTCTTGGAGTTCTCCTGGGGTATAGGCTTGGGAAGCTCTCTTCTGACTACTGCCGATGCCCCATTCCTCGCTGCCTTCGGCGGTTGCCATGAATTTCAAGATCCGCTGGCTATCTAACAAACCCAAGAATTGATGAGTGGGATCGACCACAGCCCAATGTTGCGGTGTTTGGGAATTGCATGAGCGCAAATACAGGCGAAATTCCTTCAGAGAAAGCTGACTCGGTAACGTTGTCAACCGTTCAATCAGCGGAAAATTCAGATGACACAGGGGTTGCTGTAAATCCAGTGTCAAAGGAGCAACTAAATAATTTTTTTGGCTGAACGAATTTGTTACTAGAAGATGAGGCATCATTGCCCGCAGATTGATGACTCCCAGTGGATGTTGTTGTTCGCTGACCACCACCAGGCGATCGCAACTACCAGAGCTAAAAATCTCCAGCACCCTCACCAATGCCACTGTTTGTTCGCAAACGGGAACTGGCTCGATAAATTCCTTTAAACTGGGAGTGGATATGGACATGACCAACCTAGCTAGGGGAAAGTGCAACAAGAACGCACGCAGTACGTCGCCGCTCGAATTCATCGCTGAGGCTCAGTAGGTGCGGAGAGCGCTTGGGTTTTTCCCTGCCTACAGCCTATAGGTATTTAAAAAGGAGTTGACAAAGGTTGAATTTCGTAGAGCTAGTTTTAAAAAAGCAAAAACAAGGTACTGCTCAATTATGCCTCGGTCGAGGGGGCTTCTTGAGCCTACTAATTACAATTAATAACAATTGGATTAATGATTAAATTAATATTAAGTAGTTAATGAAGAATGCCGGTGAGAGATCCTCCTCCTGAGCGATGTCTCCAGACAAACAGTAATTTAATTTCTACTCTAGAATAGTTAAAGTTTTGCATCATCCGCTGTCTATTTGTACTTTTGTGCGCTCGGAGTCGCTGGCACAGTCCTTACGCGATTCATTGTGCAGCGAATCCCCCAAAGAAGCGATCGCCGTAGAACATCGCTATCTTCTAAACCAGATATCGTCCTTACCGGAGTTGTTTGACTGGGTTGAGCAGTACAAGCAACAAATTGATTGTTTGGTTTTACAAGAAGACTCATCGTTGCGCCCCCTCGTCAATCGTTTGTACGAACAAGGCATACTGCTGCCAGTTGTGATTTTATCTGGGGTAGCAGACGAAGCCAGTCAGGGATCGACCACCCTAGAGGGGCAAAATCCCCCCCGTACCGCCCCGAATTCTACCCAAGCCTTGGAGACTTACATCTACCACCCTGGGGAAGTTTATGTAGCTGCAACCGAAGCGGACAAGATCGCGCGGTTGATTGAACGGGCGATCGCTCAGTTTCTTACTCTTGCTCCCACCTGTCTCCTGCCAGATCGCTCCATCACCGTCGATCCCATCACCGAGTTGCATACTCAAAATTTTCTCATGCTACAGCAGCGACGGCTGTCTGAAAAACTTAAGGAGCGATTAGGATACTTGGGTGTGTACTATAAGCGAAATCCACAGTCTTTTTTCCGCTATCTATCCCGAACCGAGAAGCAAGAACTTTTACAGCAACTCCGAGCAGAATACCGCAAAATTGTTCTCAGTTACTTTTCCACAGAGAGTACACTGAATCAAATAATCGACCAATTTGTGACAACGGCTTTTTTTGCCGATCTCTCTGTTTCTCAAATTGTTGAAATTCACATGGAATTAATGGATGATTTTTCCAAAAAACTGAAATTAGAGGGGCGGAGTGAAGAAGTCTTACTGGACTATCGATTGACTTTAATTGATGTCATTGCTCACTTGTGCGAAATGTATCGCCGTTCCATTCCTAGAGAGTCATGAGCCTACGCTTTAAGCGATTCATTTAAAGCAGACTCCGAAAAAAACCTTAGACTTTAGACAATCCCGATTTCCCACTCCAAAACTCTTACCCTAATCCCTAAGCTATGAGTGCGCTAAAGAAAACTTATGTTCTCAAGCTCTACGTTGCTGGAAATACTAGCAATTCTGTACGAGCTTTGACAACACTCAAAAATATCCTCGAACACGAGTTTCAAGGTGTCTACGCTCTCAAAGTGATCGATGTTCTCAAAAATCCGCAACTGGCAGAGGAAGATAAAATATTAGCCACACCCACCTTAGCAAAAGTATTACCGCCTCCAGTCCGTAAAATCATTGGGGATCTTTCAGATCGGGAAAAAGTCTTGGTAGGGCTAGATATTCTCTATGAAGAACTTGCTGAAGCCGAAGCGGATTTATAAACTTTAATTCGGACTGAAGACTTTAGACTTTAAACTGTTGTAGGTTTCCTAGCCCGTTTCTGCAAGTAGAGCCAATTTTTGCGACGGAAGAGCGATGAGTAAAACTAATCCGATTGAGCCACAAGCCGAATTGGCTCCGGTGGGAGTACAAAAAATCCGGACGATGATTGAAGGCTTCGATGATATTAGTCATGGAGGCTTACCTTTAGGGAGAACTACCTTATTCAGTGGTACTTCTGGAACTGGCAAGACATTATTTGCCGTTCAATTTCTTTATCATGGAATTGCCTATTTTGATGAGCCTGGGGTATTTGTTACCTTTGAAGAATCTCCTACCGATATCATCAAAAATGCCTCCAGTTTTGGTTGGGATCTGCAACGCTTAATTGATGAAGGAAAGTTATTTATTCTGGATGCTTCACCCGATCCGGAAGGGCAGGAAGTCGTCGGGAACTTTGACCTTTCCGCCCTAATTGAGCGGATTCAGTACGCCATTCGTAAATACAAAGCCAAGCGGGTTTCTATCGATTCTGTCACCGCTGTTTTTCAGCAATATGATGCTGCTTCTGTGGTACGAAGAGAAATTTTTCGCTTAGTAGCTCGCCTCAAACAAATTGGCGTCACTACGGTGATGACGACGGAACGGCTCGAAGAATATGGCCCGGTGGCGCGGTTCGGAGTAGAAGAGTTTGTTTCCGATAACGTGGCAATTGTCCGCAACGTTTTGGAAGGAGAACGCCGTCGTCGCACGATTGAAATTCTTAAACTTCGTGGCACCACTCACATGAAAGGGGAATACCCTTTCACCATGACCAATAATGGCATCAATATTTTCCCGCTAGGAGCGATGCGGCTTACCCAGCGTTCTTCTAATGTCCGGGTGTCTTCGGGTGTCAAAACCCTTGACGAAATGTGTGGAGGTGGATTTTTTAAAGATTCTATCATTCTGACAACGGGTGCCACGGGTACTGGCAAAACGCTTTTAGTCAGCAAATTTTTGCAAGTTGCCTGTACGAACAACGAACGTGCCATTTTGTTTGCCTACGAAGAATCTCGTGCCCAACTGTCTCGCAACGCCTACTCTTGGGGCATTGATTTTGAGGAGATGGAACAAAAAGGATTGCTGAGAATCCTTTGCACCTATCCAGAGTCGGCTGGGTTAGAAGACCACTTGCAGATGATTAAGTCGGAAATTGCTGAATTCAAGCCGTCTCGCATTGCCATTGATTCGCTTTCGGCATTAGCTCGAGGCGTCAGCAACAACGCCTTCCGGCAGTTTGTGATTGGTGTTACAGGTTATGCCAAGCAAGAGGAAATCACTGGCTTTTTTACCAATACCACAGACCACTTTATGGGTTCCCACTCGATTACGGATTCCCATATTTCTACCATTACAGACACGATTTTGATGCTGCAATATGTGGAAATTCGCGGTGAAATGTCCCGCGCTATCAATGTCTTTAAAATGCGGGGTTCGTGGCATGAAAAAGGCATCCGCGAGTACACGATTAGTGATGCAGGAGCTGAAATTAAGGATTCGTTCCGGAATTACGAACGAATTATCAGTGGTTCTCCTACTCGGATTGCGGTTGATGAAAAGAGCGAACTCTCCCGAATTGTCAGAGGGATGAGGGAAAACACTGACGATACAGAAATCTAATACTGCTTTCAGCATCTGGAATCGGTAACGACTCTATCTTTAGGCTTATATCCGAAGATATACGGATATAAGCATTTTCTCACCCACAACCCGGAGTGCGGTCATTTTTCCTAATTTGGAAGCAGATTGAAAACGGTTAAATCGCCTAGAAGCCTTGATTTTACGAGAAAATCCAGAATTTATTGTCTTGAGAATTTTAGTCTTCTTTACAGAAACTTTATACTTCTGCGGTCAGCTCTCTTTTTATTTAAAGCTTAAGTAAAGATAAGCTCTCAGCCATAGCAATATTTTTGAAGGAAAGATTAAATATAAAGAACATCAGTCCGGATATTTACGGAGTTACCCGAATCTTTAAGGCTGGGGTACTGAAGAATACAAAATAGTCGCTTTCATCCAACCACAGCCTAGGGGAGGAGATTGAGTCAAATGCCGACCTTAAAAAAATCTCAACTTCAGTTAAACAATTTTCAACTGCTCAATGAGATATTTTTCCCGAAAAACTATGAAGCTGATTCCAGATTGAATCTGAAGCAAATCTGGGAGAAAGCTGCACTGCAATGGGAACAAACTACCCCTTCTCAAAAAACTCCTAAAGAAATTTGGGAGAATATTCCGACAGGCAAACATTTTGATTCGATTTTGGATCTGGGTTGTGGATATGGCAGACATGCTGCCTATCTTTCAAAACAAAAAAAAATTACCTGCAATCAGTATTACGGAATAGATATTTCCGAAAATATGCTGCGTCGGATGTTGACCTTTCATAAGGCATACAATTTATTCTCTTCATCGGATTTTTCTTTGATTTGTATGCCAATGGGTCAGTTGCCCTTTGAGGACAATTCAATAGAATTTGTAATCTCAAGTAGTGTTTTTCTTCACCTAGAAAAACAACAACTCAGCAAGAACCTGGCAGAAATTGCTCGTGTCATCAAGCCAGGGGGAGTCTTTATTTTTGAGGATTTATTTTACAACCGATACTGTCCGGCAAATATTCTGGATAACGTTTTGAGGAAAGTCAGGAAATCCGGACTCAATTTAGCCGATTTAAAGCAATACTCGTTGCGGGAAATCAACTGGCTGCTGAAAAATTCCCAACTCTCGCAAAAATGCCCCCAATACACGATAAAACCCCATAAATCTGCCCTGCTACCAGAACAACTGAGGG
Source organism: Trichocoleus sp. AS-A1 (assembly GCF_039962015.1). NCBI lineage: Bacteria > Bacillati > Cyanobacteriota > Cyanophyceae > Leptolyngbyales > Trichocoleusaceae > Trichocoleus > Trichocoleus sp. AS-A1. The sequence continues at coordinate 59,910 of NZ_JAMPKG010000030.1, forward strand.
GAGTTGATATTTCTGCTTCGCCAGATATCGAGCGGGAAGTGAATCCTTCCAAATTTTTAAAAGGGATTTTGGCGAGTGGTTATTGCGTTTACTCGAAAGGTTAAAGTTTAAAGGCTAAAGAAGAGACGCGATCGCGCCTCTTCTTTTTAGAGCTTTCAACGAGCATGGAGGGATTCGAACCCCCGACCCTCAGAACCGGAATCTGATGCTCTATCCACTGAGCTACATGCCCTAATAACTTGAATAGTATAACATTTTTTGGGATTTAGCAATTCGGGCATTCCAGATGCTGTTACTTTACGGTAAATTGGTCAGCGGTTGGGTGATGCCTCTCAAAGAAAATGATTCGCTTTGCACCTGACGCCAGAAGTCTTCATTTTGATTGCTCTGGTCTATATCAGCCTTTTTTTTGCTGCTGAATCGGAATCTCAATAATAAACTCTACGCCCTGCAAGGGTGACGAAATACAGCGAATCTGTCCCCCGTGACGTTCCACCACAATCGAGTAGCTGATAGACAATCCCAAGCCAGTGCCAGCTCCCACCGGCTTCGTCGTAAAGAAGGGGTCAAATATCTTCTTTTGCACTTCCTCTGTCATGCTAGGCCCATTATTCCCAATCCGGATTGCAACCCGATCCTCCTCTACAACAGAGGTGCGAATCCAAATCGTAGGCGATTGTTCATTATTCATGGTTGATTGTTCATGGTCATGACCCGCGAACGATAAACCACAAACCTCTTCTAAGGCATCAATTGCATTACTGAGAATATTCATAAATACCTGATTCAACTGACCTGCATAACAGGCCACTTTAGGCAGGCGAGCGAATTCTTTAACCACCTCAATCCCCAATCGTTTTTTCTGGGGTTTGAGCCGATGCTGCAAAATTAACAAGGTAGATTCAATGCCTGAATGAATATCTACTGGCTTCATTTCTGCTTCATCCAAGCGCGAGAAGTTTCTCAATGACAGCACAATAGATTGGATGCGTTCGGCTCCTACCTGCATAGAAGATAAGATTTTTGGGAAGTCTTCTTTCAAATATTCCAATTCAATTGTCTCAATCTCCCGCTGAATTTCTGGAACTGGATCGGGGTAAAACTGCTCATACATTTGTATAAGATTGAGCAAGTCTCGCGCATAGTCATTTGTAGGGGCAAGATTGCCGTAAATAAAATTTACTGGGTTGTTAATTTCATGGGCTACTCCTGCCACCAGTTGCCCAATACTAGACATTTTTTCTGCCTGAATCAGCTGGGCTTGGGTGCGTTGCAATGCGCTTAAAGTGAGTTCTAGCTGTTGTGCTTTCTCTCGTTCTCGCGCTTCTGCTTGCCGCAGCGCCTCCAGATTAGATAGCTGAAGATGAAGGTTGATGCGTGCTAGAAGTTCATTTTTCGAGATTGGTTTAATGAGATAGTCGTTGGCACCAGACTTAAATCCTTCTACCAGGTCTGATACTTGATTTTTGGCAGTTAACATCAAAATGGGAAGTTCGTTCAGCGAATACTGTTCGCGAATTTTCTTGCAAACTTCATAGCCAGTCATGCGCGGCATCATTACATCCAATAAAATGATGTCAGGTCTTAGCCCCTGCGCGATCGCTGCCAATGCTTCTATGCCATTAAAGGCTTGAGTTAAGGAATAGTTTTTCTCCGATAGATAGTTGACCAGCACCTGCACGTTGACTGGCTCGTCATCCACTATCAAAATCTTGATATCGCTACTTTGGGTTGCAAATTGCTGTTTAGCAGGGTGCAAGTTGCTAAGTCGAGGTTTCAATTCTTTAAACTTAAACTTTTCTTCAACCTTCAATTCTTCAACCTTCACCTCTTTTGAGAGGGGTAAAGTAAACGTAAATCGGGAACCAACGCCCATTTGAGATTCTACGCAAATTTCCCCATTGTGCAATTCCACTAGCTTTTTAGTAATCGCAAGACCAAGACCAGTCCCTCCATAAATTCTTGCTGTTGAGCCATCAGCTTGTTCAAAAGATTCAAAGATTTTGCCAAACTTCTCTGGGGGGATACCAATTCCTGTATCGGTAACGGTAATTGCTAGATAAGATAAATTTTCAGCGTCAGAAGAATCTTCCTTCTGTCCCTCCTCGACCACAGATGCCGACACTTCTACCACACCAGAATCTGTAAATTTAATAGCATTACCGACCAGGTTGTAGAGAATTTGTTGCACCCGATCTTCATCAGCATTAACAGACGGTGTATTTGGAGCAATTTTATTGCTCAGGTGCAAAGATTTTTTACCAATTAGAGGCTGGCTGAGAGTCAGCACCACATTGGTAATTTCTCTCATTCCCACCGGCTTGATTTTAAGTGGTAGATTTCCATGTTTCAGTTTAGAAAAATCAAGAATATCGTTGATCAAATTGGATAGCCGGTGAGCGCTCGATACTACCATTGATAGATTATAAATTGTCTTCTCAGGCAAATGCCCCGTTACACCATCTATCAAAGATTCGGTAATGCCAATGATGCCATTAAGCGGGGTGCGGAGTTCGTGGGAGGTATTTGCCAGAAACTCGTCTTTTAACTCCTCCATCCGTTTGCGTTCTGTAATGTCTTGGAATCCACTCAGCATTGCTTGCTCGCCGTTGAATGCGATTGGCTGAATGGATAAATTAATCCAAAATGGCGTTCCATCTACCTTTTTTGCCTGAAATTCGTAGTTGCGGACGTACCCATTTTTAGCCAGTATCTTCAGCAACTCTTTTCGAGCCTCAGGATCGTAATGAAACTCTTGTGCCTGACGACCTATCAATTCTTGCGTAGATAGACCCAAAGTTGAGCTACACGCCATATTCGCATACAGAATTTGGCTGTCAGATACACGACTTATCAGTAGAGGAACCGGAGTAGTTTCGGCAATCAATCGAAATCGCTCTTCGCTTTCGCGTAAGCGATTTTCTGCCTGCTTGCGCTCGTCAATTTCTTGCTTGAGGTCAGCATTTAATGCTGTCATCTCATCATAGAGTTTGGCATTCTCTAGAGAGATAGCAATTTGAGAAGACAGCATTTCCAAGACTTTCAATCGGTCAGGTGTAAAAGCATTAGTCGTCAGATTGTTTTCAAGATAAAGCAGACCAATTAGATGCGTTTGCTTAATAATGGGAAGACATAATATAGATTTAGGCTGATATTGTAAAACGTAAGAGTCTGATTTAAATAAGCCTTGGTTAGTGGCATCGTTTAAAACTAAATTATTCTTCGTTCTTTTTACATAATTGACAATAGCAGGAGAAACCTTATGACTGGATTCTACGGGAATAAATTGGAGAACAGTTACCTCAGCCCGATCGACTTCTCCCTCAGCAGCGATCGCTAAGTTGCCTGATTCTTCCAGAATGAGAAAGCCTTTCTGCGCTCCAGCATTCTCAATCACAATTTTCATCAACTTTTCTAACAACTTGTCTAAAACGATCTCACTCGCTAAGGTTTGGCTGGCTTTCACGACTGTCGTTACATCCAACAATCCCGAATCGCTGCCAGTACTAGAAGAAATTATGTTGCTCAGACTCCCAGCTTTGCCGGTTACAGATACTCCGGAAAAGAACTGCGGATATTTTTCTTCCACATGATTCACTTTAGCGATCGCGCCCCATTTAAGATAGCCATAGTGAGCTTCCAGAATATGGGCTTTTGCTAGCACAGTGTATTCTTTACCGAGAAAGAACTTTGCCGCTAGTTCATTGGCTATCGCTTCGTTCTGGATATAATCATTTTCTCTAGCTGAGTTAATTGACTTTTCATATAAATCCAAAGCCTCCCCCTCTTTGCCGGTAATTCGCGCTATTTCAGCGGACATTAGTAAATATTTGTGCAAAAAGTTGTCTGGGCAAGCTTCAGACCACTTCCTCATCTTTTCTAGATTTATCAATAGATTTTCCATTGCCTGCTCTTTCTCTGCTTCCAGCAAAGTAGGATAAAGAGCTGTTTGAATTAAAGTAGAATAAAAATAATGTTCCGGTATCATGATGGTCGCAAAGGGAATCGAGATCAGTGTTTCCCCTTCTGCGATCGCTTTCATCGCATCATCATATTCCTCGTATAAATAAAGTAGTTGAGCCTTTAAAATACAATAAGTAACATAAAGAGCTGGAACTTTTTTCAATTCATCCCAATGCTCTTCCTCTTTAAAATTATTATCGTTAAAACTTGTTTTTTGTTCTGTTTCTCCTTTTAAACTTAAAACAAACTTTTGGATAACTAAAAACATATCAATAAAAGAGCGTATTTTCTTTTTTGAGGTAAACTCTAAATATTTTTGGGATTCTTGATAAACTTCATCCAAATTATCTCCTTTAAATGTTAATTTAACAGCTCGATAGTAAGCTGAATAAGTAGCCCATTGAAAATCGCCAATTTCAATTCCGTCCTGAAAACCATTTTTTAGATATCCCTCACACTCTGTCCTCAAATGATTTTTCCAATGACTAATATAGGAACCAAAAATCATGTTAAGTTTACATTTAAAAGTTATATTATTAAATTTTTCATTCACTTTTAAAGCTAATTCACCATATTGATAAGCTGATTCAAACTCATCTCTTCCTGCCAGAGTCCATCCATAGGACATATAGGCAAAAGAAGTAACATTTGAATTGCCATATTTTAAAGATATATTCACCATTTTTAACATTATTGAATCAAATATATGCTTCCCAATAAATCGGGCAGGCGGAGTCATATTTATAAGAATCTTGGTAGCAGCTACTTTCTCCAAATCGGTCATATCTGGCGCATCAATCAAATCCTTAACCTCTCTCCCTGCGAGATTAGCTTTAACCTTTTTGGCCTCAGATTCTATTAGTTTCCTTAGTTCCTTTTCACCATCGGGGAGAGAGATACCAAATAACCTCAATCCTGCTTTACCGATTTCAATCGCTTCTTTAGTTTTCATCAAGTTAGTTGTATATATAATGATTTTCATAATATATACACTTGCTTTTTCTAAATTAGACGCGGCTTTATTTAAAATAATTTCAAAAAACTTTTCACATTCATTAATATTTCCGTTCAGGTATTCGCATTCTGCGCGTTCTTTATAAAGAGATAGTATTAACGGATACTGGAATTCCCAGTCTTTCTCTGAAAGCAGTTCCATTCCAGCAGTTATATATTTTAATGCCGGTTCAAAAGCTGTAGATAGCTTTGCTTTTTTACCAGCGGTTAGATTTAAATTTGCTAGTTCATATCTTTCCTCTTGATTATTTATGATATCCTTGCCGCAATTAAGCTGATTAACTATATCAAAAATTTTGTCTTCTAGTTCTTCTCGATCTGTATTTTTAAGTAATAGCTGACCTACTTTGAGATGAACCTGTTGTTTATCAGTTTCTGGGATTAAGGAATAAACTGCCTGCTGTACGCGGTCATGCAGAAATTTGTAGGCAACAGCTAAATCATTATTGAGAGAAGCATTTAAAGTATCTTCTGTATAATCTTGAACGTATTTATATGCGTTCCCAATGGGTAGAATCAGCCCTTCCTTAAGGGCTTCCCTAAGTTCACCAGAAGTTTCTACTTGAGACTTTTCATTAACAATCGATAAAACTTTTAAATTGAATTCGTTGCCAATGCAAGCTGCAAGTTTTAGGGATTTCTGAGTAGACTCAGAAAGCTTTTTAACTTTTATCACCATTAACTCAACTACATTATCCGTGATTTGCATTCCTCGAATTTTTTTAAGATCCCACTGCCAACATCCCTGTTTTAAGTTAAAGTTAAACAAATTTTCTTCATAAAGAGATTTTAAAAACTGAGTTAAAAAGAAGGGATTACCATTAGTTTTATTAAAAACTAACTTTGCCAAAGAATTTGTTTTTGTTGATTCAGATTTAAATGTGTCGGCAATCAGTGAATTAACATTATTAATAACTAAAGAGTTAAGAGAGATATTATTTACTGCAATATCGCTCTTTTTCAGTTCGTCCAATGTCAGCATTAAAGGATGAGTTGCACTCACTTCATTATTTCGGTAAGCCCCAATCATGAGTAAGTATTTACTATCCGGATCGGTCATTAACAAATAAATTAATTTTAATGAGGCTGAATCGGCCCATTGTAAGTCATCTAGAAATAAGACTAGGGGATGGTCTTTTGTCGTAAAAACACTGAGAAACTTTTGAAAAACTAAATTTAATCGATTTTGGGCTTCTGTCGGAGCAAGTTCCGGAACTGGTGGCTGTTTGCCGATAATGAGTTCCACTTCTGGAATTACATCAATAATGACTTGACCGTTGCAACCTAGAGATTCTAATAGTTGTGTTTTCCAAAAGTCTATTTTTTCTTGGGTTTCTGTTAAAACTTGTCGAACTAATTCTTGAAAAGCTTGAATTAAGGAAGCATAGGGAATATTCCGTTTAAATTGATCGAACTTGCCGGAGATAAAATAACCTCTTTGCCGTACAATTGGTTTATGAATTTCATTAACTAAAGCTGATTTACCAATTCCAGAGAATCCTGAAACTAGCATCATTTCAGTCGAGCCAAGGCTGACTCTTTCAAAAGCTGCCATTAGAGAAGCAATTTCAGAGTCTCGACCATAAAGTTTTTGGGGGATTTGAAATTTATCAGAGATATCGTGTCTACCGAGTGGGAAATCGCTAATTTTCCCTGTACTTTCTAGATGGGTTAGACAAGTCTCTAGATCGGCCTTGAGTCCAAAGGCACTTTGATAGCGATCTTCAGCATTTTTAGATAATAATTTCATTACGATGTCAGACACCGCTGGTGGAATGTTTGGATTCAGATGATTGGGTGGAATTGGAAGGCTGGCAATATGGCAGTGAACTAACTCCATCGGATCGTTAGATTGAAAAGGCACCCTTCCAGTTAGCATTTCGTAAAAGGTGACACCTAAGGAATAAAAGTCGGTACGATAATCAATTGAGCGATTCATTCTCCCCGTTTGCTCTGGTGATATGTATGCAAGGGTGCCTTCTAGCAAATTGGGGTTGCCAATCATCTGGTTTTCTCTGGACAGACGCGAGGCAATGCTAAAATCGGTAATTTTTACCAATCCCGTTTCCGGATTAATAAGGATATTTTGAGGCTTAATATCCTTATGAATAATGTTATTTTGATGTAGTTGACTAATTGTTTCTGAAACATTAATAATTATTTGAATAATTCTTTTTAAATCAATTTTGTTTTTCAAGAGGAAATTCTGTAGTGAATCTCCTCCAAAATCTTCCAAGACTAAAAACCAATATTGATTATATTTTTCCAGCTCTAAAGGTTTAACAATTCCTGGGATAGATAAGTTATAAGAAATTTCATATTGATGTTTAAGCTTGGCAATTTCCGTGAGAGCTGGATACTCTTGCCAAAGACTCTTAACAATAACAGGTTGCTCATCATGATGGCGATATCCTCGATAAACAACGGTTTTTGTTCCCTCGTAAATTTTTGATGTGATTGTATAACCTGGAATTTTTAGCATAATTTGGTTTGTGTCTCAACTGGTAACTAGAGTCAAATACAGTGTTCGACTGGTCAGGAATATGCCAGGGTATTTATACAGTAATCGTTCGCCAAAGTGCAAAGTTAATAATCTGGCTACAAATGTTGCTGTCAGCCTATCTTTGGTATAAGGTTAGCCACAAAAGTAATGACGCAGACTAAATTTAAACGGGGAATCAGTGTAAGAACTTCTGTATTTAAATGTTCAATCTTCTGGCAACACAGCGTCAGAATCGCTGATTCTGCTCTTGATGCCTGAAAAACAATCCAGCTTTGCTGTTTTCTGGGCATAGTGGTCTACTAAGGCGGTGAGTATTCTGATTGTACAGAGTGACGGCTGTGGCATCACTCTGTAGTAGAAACAAGCAATATTAAAACTCTTAATATAACCAATCTTTACGGGTAAACGGCAATTTCCACGCTTTATCTGCTCGTCGCCGCAATAGGACTTGATAAAGCCCCATGTGGTTCTGTTCAAAGGCAAGAGCGAAACCGATGAGATAGAGCCGCCATAATCGGACTTTACGTTCGCTGCTGAGGGCGATCGCTTTCTCCATCACTGCATCCAAATTAGCTGCCCAACAGCGCATTGTTTTGGCGTAATGCATCCGCCAAGCATCAACATCGACAATCTCCCATCCCGTCTCTTCAGCGACAGCTAAAGAATCGGACAACCTGGACAGCTCTCCGTCTGGGAAGATATAACGTTGAACAAAGCGTTCGTTGAGGCTGGAACCGTCCCATTTTTCTGACGCGGTGATGCCGTGATTGAGAAACAAACCCCCAGGCTTCAAGGTAGATAAGGCACTTTGAAAATAAATCGGGTAGTTTTTAATTCCTACGTGTTCAACCATCCCAACTGAAACAATTTTGTCAAAGGTTGGCGTTTGGGGTAAGTTGCGATAGTCGAGAAGCTCGACTTTTAGCTGGGTGTCCAAACCTTCTTTCGCGATCGCTTGTTGGTTAAAAGCCAGCTGCTCTTTACTCAGAGTAATGCCATATCCCTTCACTCCGTAATGAGTTACAGCCCAGCGTAGCAAAGCTCCCCAGCCACAGCCAATATCTAATAAATATTCGCCGGGTTTTAATTGGAGTTTACGGCAGATCAAATCAAGCTTTGCCTGCTGAGCTTCTTGCAGGCTCATCTGAGGATGTTCAAAATAGGCACAAGAATAGACGAGTAAAGGATCGAGCCAAAGACGGTAAAAATCATTGCCAACATCATAGTGATATTGAACAACTGCTAAGTCGCGATCGCGACTATGAGCGATCAATTTCTGCCAAGGTGATTTCTCTGGCTGCGATAAAGGCAATTGGGGTAGACTCAGTGCTTCCATCCAAGCTTTGATTGCTGTGCTGCGATCGCATTGGGAAAAGGAAAGCGCTTCTAAGAGCATCAGATCGTCGATGTTACCTGTAAAGTCTAAAAAGCCCCGAAGGTAAGCTTCCGCTAGAACCAAAGGATCTTGACTCAGAATTAGCGTCCGGATGACTCCGGGATGATGAATCTGCAAAGTGAGTTGAGGAAGCGAGTCATCAAAAGTTTGATTGGTCATTATCTTGTCTGTCCCCTAGCAATCGATGCAGAATTTCAGAGGCAGGAGAGAAAACCGTTCGCTCAAGATATCTCGGATGCCGGTAGGAACAGAAGAATATGGCATAGTTGATTTAGCGTGTTAATGGTTATGTGTCAGTAGCAATTGGGGATTTTAGATTTGCTCTCACCAAACGGTGAGGCAACCTTAGCCTGACGATGTAGAGCAACAACGCCGAAATGGTACTAATGATGAGTTTTCAACTCAGCACCATTCATATCTACAGAGGAATAACCATTAATCACTAACAGCGCGTGAAATTTTTCTACACCTGTCTAATCGCAGGCGAGACGACTGCGCGATCGCAGATTCGCCAAAGTTGCATAAACATGGCGGTAGAAAATCTAGCAATTCTCTATTGGATACAGTATGGTTTAACCCCACCCCAACTCCTGCCCGCTTTTCCGGGAGGGATTCAATATTCCCTCTCCGTGAACGGAGAGGGGTTGCGGGTAAGGTTCTTTATATTGCACTAAGAGTGAAAACTCCTATAAACCTAATTTGTAGAGGCAGGTAATCTCCACTAAAAGTAGGGGCACGGCAATGCCGTGCCCCTAGGAAATTTTCGGATATCAGGGTGTAACGCTTTCTAACAACGCCTAACAACATTTTTGAGTTAGTCCAGGCGTTTTATATCAAAATGAGATGCTTTCAGCGGCTAATGGATCAAATTCACTCACTATCCAACTGAAGAAGTGATGCTTTTCAGTTCGATTTCGCTTGAGGATGGAACTTTGACATTCCAGACAAGCCCTAAGCGATTGAGGGCGAGGATACCCAACCAACCGAAATCAAGTTGCCACCATCTGAGTCCAAACCTTGCCGAGTGCTGGAAAGCATGGTGGTTATTGTGCCATCCTTCACCGAGGGTCATGATGGCGACGAAAAGATTGTTCTTACTTTGATCTTCTGTGGGAAATTGGCGTTTTCCCCAAAGGTGGCAGACTGAGTTGACGCTAAAAGTAAACTGGTGCAAGAGGAAAATCCGAATACCTCCGCCCCAGATTAAGCCTCTCAATGCTCCCGACCACGACCCAGTTAAGACTCCACCCAGAAGCGTCGGAATTAACAGAGAAAGTAGCACCCAAAGGATGTAGAGCTGGTCGATTTTTTGGACAACTTTGTCACGATTGAGATCCGAGACATAGGGGTATGGGGGCGTCCAATCGACGTTTAGCAGCCAGCCAGTATGGGCGTGCCAAAAGCCTTGAACAACTCCCCAAAACCCTTCTCCGTGAATATTTGGTGAGTGGAAGTCTTGTTGAGTATCTGAGTAGAGGTGATGACAGCGATGGTGGCTCACCCAGCTGGCGACTGGGCCTTGACCTGCCATGCAGCCAGCGATCGCTAAAAAAGCACGCACAAATGCCCCTGCCTGAAAAGCACGATGGGTGAAAAACCTGTGATACCCCACAGTGATGCCAAAGAAAGTCAGGGCATACATTCCTACGAGTAGGCTTAGATCCAGCGGCTGGACCCCACGTTCCCAGAAGATGATAGCCAGGGTCGCAGCGATAAATCCCACCACAGGCATGGCGACGACGATGACATTCAGTGCTTTCTGAAAATTGCTGATTTTAGAAGGATTAGAGAAAGAGATTGACACTTGTTTGGTTGAAATAGACTACTCGCGCAATAAAACTAAGAATATCTGATTGTTTGCCCTTAAATTCCCGGATAATTGTCCAGTTTAGGGCTGATACGAGTCAGTTTTCATGAGCCTAAAGGAAGGTAATCGGGTCTACAGGTGTGCCATTTTTACGGACTTCAAAGTGAAGATGGGGTCCAGTAGAAAAGCCAGTAGAACCAACCGCCGCGATCGCATCGGCTCGGTTTACAGATTGTCCTTCCGAAACATAGATTTCGCTGGCGTGACCATATAAGGTAGTAATGCCATTGCCGTGGTCGATAATTACCGCCTTCCCGTAACCTCCATACCATCCAGCAAAAATGACCTCTCCGCTGTTGGCGGCGCGGATTGTGCTGCCATAACTTCCCCCAAAGTCAAGACCAGAATGGAAACGGCGGTAGCCCAGAATCGGGTGAACTCGCCAACCAAAGTTACTCGTAATTCCCGCATCGCTGGGGTAGCTGAAAATACCCGTGCCGCGAATAATGTCCCTCCCGCGAAGAATGGCTTTGCTCGCTGCCGCTTCTCTTTCTCTTTTTGCCTTCGCTTCTGCAACTCGTTTTTGAATGAGAGTGCTAATCCCTGCGGAATCCTCGGCTAAAACGTTCTCGGCTGCTTCTAAGGCTTGCCGGTTAGTATTCAAGCGTTGAATGAGCTGCTGCTGAGCCTGTGTCTGAGCTTCAAATTCGGCTTTTTGTGCCAGCAATTGCTGGGTAATCAGAGCAATTTGGTTTTTCTGCTGTTCGATCTCGGTTTTTTGGCGATCGATTTGGTCAGCTTCCGCCTTCAAGTTTTTCAAGATTTGTTGGTCGGCTTGAAACACCAATTTGATCTGGCGACGCCGGTCGGAAAATTGACTGAGATTTTGGCTAGAAAGCAGGATTCCCCATCCTTGGTGAGAGAGTTGCTGGCGTTGCAGGAAACGCAAACGGGCAACTGTGGCGGCTTGCTTTTGTTGATAAGAGCGTTCCGCGATCGCCAGATCCTCTTGTAACGTCTTTAATTCCTGAGTGGCTCTTTGTAATTGGTACTGGTAGTCATTAAGCTGGGTACCCGTTAATTCCAGGTTTTGCTGCAAGCCACTGAGTTGCCCCTTCGCGGCTTTTTGGAGTTTTGATAAGCGATCGCGTTCTTTAGAATAATTAGACCGCTGCCGATCTAGTTGTTGCTGCATCTGTCGCAGCGTTTCTATTGTGACGGGTGACGGCGATGGTAAATCTTCAGCGAGCACCGGCATCGCTAGCAAAAGCCAAAGGAAAATTAGGCTACAAATTAGGCTACCAACAACCGGCAATCGGCACTGATGCCAAAAATTTTTCCTTTTTCCTGAAGATGGTGCTTTCATCCTTTCAAACTCAGTCGTGCCAAAACGCCGAATTTCATCATGATGCCACCAGAAATTTTATTCACCTAATATTCCAGTCGGCTTGCCGAACAAGCATTGCCGAACCACTGCATTTCCTGCCCTCTCCACCCCCAACCCCTAAGCGAAAAGACAGAGGGATTGCGCGTGAGGTGTTCTAATCACGGGCAATTATCCAGGCTTGATATGACTGCAAGCTGCGGCAGTTTAACAATTTAGCATTTAGCTAGAGTGTCGATGCTGGACACTGGCGACGATTTGTTTTGACAACCGAATGAGTTGATAAGCACCGGCTTTGCCTAAATTTTGGTACTCCTTGGGCTGTATTTTTGTGTTCTCTAAATATTTAGGCTCAGTCAAAATCAATACCGAAGGTGGCTTGGGTTGAGTCGCCGCGATCGCTTCAATGTATTCCATTGCCGAGCTAACTTTGGCAAAGTAATTCACCGGGCGCTGCGTGTAAAATACGACACTCGGTTTTTTGAAACCAATCATTAATATGGCTTCCCCTGGCTGCTGGACTTGGGCGATCCGTGCCGATAATTCCCGCAACGGCATCTGACGTGCTCGATCCATCATGAAGTAGGCAGGCGTTACCACAAAGATGATAAAAGCCATAAATCCGATTAGATTTGAAGTCCACAGCCAACGCCACCGCCGTCGTTTCAGCAGCAACCACCCTGTCCAAATAGCGGTTGCTCCCCAGATGATGCCTCCCCACACCGTCAAACCAGATCGTTGAACCATTTGGCGCAGATCGGGCACGGCAGGGTCATATCCTAAGAAGTTTGGGCTGTATAGAAGCGCACCTGCCAGAACTGATAAAAACACCACATTGACAACGCCACTCCAAAACAAAGGACGGAGGAATGAGGGCTGAGGACTAAGGACTGAGGACTGAGTGGGGAATTCTCCTTCCGGCTGGTTAACTGCTAATTCTGAACTACCGACTTCTTCCTCAGTTCTCAATCCTTTCACCCCAGTCCTTAATTGGTCGCTGAACAAAAGTGCCACCAAAATTCCTGCTGCTGGCATTAAAGGCAGCACATAGCTGGGGAGTTTTGTCACCGCAACGGTGAAGAAGCCAAAGATCCCGGCAAACCAAAATAGAGCAAATAAACCTAAATGAGTGGAACGGGGGGAGTTCCGCCATTTGCTGCGCTGCCAAAAGCGGAGACGGGCGATCGCGACCGGCAAATAAATCGACCAAGGCGCAAAACCCAGCAGCACCACCAGGAAGTAAAAATACCAGGGTGCCCAGTGGTGATTGACAACGCCTGTGAAGCGTTCCAAGTTGTGATAACCAAAAAACTTATTAACGTAGTTTTCGCCGTTCCGCAAAATCACCAAAACATACCAAGGCACTGCCAAAACCAACACCAGTGCTAAGCCCCGAATCGGGAACATCTCCCGCAACACTTCCTGAGTCTTGCCCAGGTAAAGTAGAAAAGCCCCAATAATCAGAACGGGTAAGACAATGCCGACCGGCCCTTTCGTCAAGATTGCCAAGGCAACTAGCACGTAGAAAGCGAGATACCAACGAGTTTGGATCGCGGGTTGGTTGGTGTTGACATAGCCAAGAAAAAAAGAAAGTAGCGCACAACCCACGCAGCCGGTTAGCAGCATATCAGAGACGCCTGTGCGTCCCCAGACAATCATTTCTGGATTCAGAGCGATCGCCGCTGCACCCAGCAAAGCCGATAGCCACAACTGACGCTGCGTTATCATCCCATCCCTAGCTTGCCCCGTCACCGCACTCGGAGAAGGAAGCCCATAGTAGCGCAACGTATAGAAGCCTAATCCCGTCACAGCGATCGCAGACAGCGCCGAAGGCAATCGCACCGCCCATTCATTGACGCCAATCAGTTTATAAGCGATCGCCATCAGCCAGTAAACTAACGGCGGCTTATCAAAGCGCGTCTCCCCATTAAAATACGGTGTAATCCAATCTCCCGTCACCGTCATCTGGCGGGCAGCTTCAGCAAACAGCGGCTCAGTTTCATCAACCAGACCGATATTCCCTAAATTCCACACAAAAGCCAGCCAGCAAACCACCAGCACCCACAGAATCGATAGACCCGCCAGCCTGCTGGGATGCTTCTCCCAAGATTTCCACCAACTTCTAACCGTTCGCTCAACCCTAAATTTCATGAACCCCCGAACCGTCCGTCAGTAATGGGCAACCTCAAAAGGCATTTTCCCAGACCTTAATCTAGCTGGAAATGTGACGCCAGCGCACCCATTGCAAGATGTCATGACTCCCGCCTACCCAGCAGCACTTCCTGACTCTGGCAAAACCTATGTGTTCCCTAAATTGTCAGCGGAGAATGGGTACTTGATAAGAAGTCATAGGTAATTCGTCCGTAGAGGAGAAAAAACAACTGACTCCTAACTGCTGACTATAAACGAATGACCCCCGACGATCTACGACCTAAGATTGCAAAACCAGTTGCCATTCCGACACCTGAGCATTCCAGACAGGCAGAGGCGTCTCACCCACAACATACGGTCCCCAATACCGGCGGGAACCATCTTGGGCAAATGCCACCAAAATATCCCCCTTTTTTAGCTGCAAATCCCCTCCAGGCAAAGATAAGGTCACGCCCTGGCTCCCCCCTTCTCCTGGGGCAAAATCCCAGTGTGCTGGCTCTCCATAAGATGTCGTTGGTGGCTGATAAGTCAGCAACGCCAGCCGCAGGGGATACTCCGTTTGATTCGTCACCCGTAAAGGCCCTTGACGAGTCGTAATGAGCGGGATTTGTCGATCGTCTGTGGGTGAGGCAACTGGTGTAGAGTTCGGCAACTTTCCCGCGCCGGGAGGATTTTCCCGCAGTGAAGCATTCGTTTTTGAGAGCAACGAAGCATCTAACTTTGCCCAATTGAGTTCCACCCGCTCCTGAAGCAGTCCCAGTCCTAACCCGATGAGTCCTAAAAGCACAGCAATCAGAAACCCAGGGTAAACCTTTAAAATCATAAGCTTTTGGATAGTCTTTCAGGAGTTTACCGTCCTTAATGGCAAAAAGCTCCGCCAAAGATGGACTCCTCGCGTGAGCGATCGCGCCAATCACCATTTTTCATCTACGCCACAAAACAAGAATCTTGGGTGACGCTTCTAGACACTCAAGCTTTGGGCGTTTCCTGCCCCTATAACACTTTTGAAAGGGCTGTCCTGAGCGGAATCTCAATCATAAACTTCGTCCCTTCTCCTGGCGCTGAGATACAGCTCAATTGCCCACCATGTTTATCTACGACAATCTGATAGGTAATGGATAAACCTAGCCCCGTCCCCTTGCCTACCGGCTTCGTTGTAAAGAAGGGTTCAAACAGACGTTGCCGAACTTTTTCCGGCATTCCCGGTCCATTGTCAGCAATCTGAATCGCTACTTTCTCACCATTAATTACTTCCGTGTGAATCCGAATCTTTGGCAAGGGGTAATTCGCACTTTCGGGTCGATTATCGATTCCCCGTATCTTCTTACTCATTACCTCATCGATTGCATCAATTACATTCGCCATAATATTCATAAACACCTGGTTAAGTTGTCCGGCGTAACATTCCACTAACGGCAACTCACCATACTCTTTCACCAGCTCAATTGCCGGACGCTCCGCGCTCGCTTTTAGACGATGCTGTAGAATTATCAACGTGCTTTCTAAACCAGCATGAACGTCCGCAGGCTTTCCGATTGCTTCGTCAACCCGCGAGAAGCACTTGTTAACGTTACGAGAGTAATTCCCAGCCGTTCCAAAACTTGTAGCCCTGTATCGACGGCTTTAACCATCTGAAATTGACAGCTATAAATCTGGATTTGTAGCTCGTTTACCTTTACTTCGTCGATTAAACTTGTAGCTTGTTCTAGGGCAACTTCAGCTAAAGTAGCTGCCTGCTCAAAGTTGATATTTAAGTATTCTGCTTCCGCCGACTCAAGATGAAGTGTGAGCGTTAAATCATAGTGGCTTTGCCAGCTATTTTCAGTAAGCAGTCTTAGCCCTGCGGTTAAGTATCTGGCAGATGCTTCATAAGCTGATGCTGCTTTGGCTTTTTTCCCAGCCATCAGATTGAGTTGGACAAGTTCATCTTTGTCTGCTTGGTTAGCAAGCAACTCCACCCCAATATTGAGCTGGTTGACAATATCAAAAACATTCTCTTCCAGCGCATATTTAGCTGTTTTATGTAACAACTGCTGACCAATTTTTAGGTGAGTTCATTTTTTCCGATCTTCCGTAATCAAGGAATAAGCTGCTTGCTGCACCCGGTCATGTAAAAATTTATAACTAATCCTGATATCCTCTATCAGTAAATCTCCTTTTTCTGATTGGTCAAAAAATAGAGGGATTTTATAAGTATTGCTCAAAGGTAAAACTAAACCAGCTTGAAGCGCCTCCCACAAATCATCAGCAGTATTGATTAAAGATTGCTTATTGACAATAGATAGAGCCTCTAAGGTAAATTGGTTTCCAATGCATGCAGCTAATTTTAGGACTTCCTGGGTTTTTTTCGACAATTTTTGAATATTTCTGGCAACCAGTTCGACGACGTTATAATCTGTAATCCCAATCCTTTGGATTCGATCTAGATTCCAGAGCCAGCGACTTTCAACAAAGTAAAAATGTAAAAAACGTTCGGAGTGAAGCGTCTGAAGCAGTTGTGTTAGAAAGAAGGGATTTCCTTGAGTTTTATGAAAGACAAGGTCAGCGATTTCCTTCGCTCTTTCGGTTTCTTGAAGGGTATTAGCTACTAATTGATAGACATTTTCAATGTTTAAATGACAAAGAAGAATGTTATTGACAACTGCTTCTGTTTTTTGAAGTTCGTCCAAAGCTAGCATCAACGGATGAGTTTGGCTAACTTCATTATCTCGATAGGCTCCAATCATTAACAGATATTGACTGTCGGGTTCAGTCATCAGCAGTTGGATTAATTTTAAAGAAGCTGAATCTACCCACTGTAAGTCATCTAAGAAAATAACTAACGGATGTTCTGGCTTTGTAAAAACATGAATAAACTGTTGAAACACCCGGTTGAAGCGATTTTGAGATTCACTGGGTTCTAGTTGCGGAACTTCTGGCTGAACTCCAATAATTAGCTCGACTTCGGGTATAACATCAATAAAGATCTTACCTTGCGCTCCCAAAGCCTTTTCTAGCTTTTCCTTCCAAAAAACTATTTGTTCCTGACTTTCCGTTAATAGTTGTCGGATTAATTCTTGCAAAGCTTGAATCAAAGCAGCATAAGGAATATTTCGCTTAAACTGGTCAAACTTACCCGCAATAAAATATCCATGCTGACGCACAACGGGTTTATGAACTTCCTGAACTAAGCAAGATTTACCGATGCCTGAATAACCAGAAACTAGCATCATCTCGGTAGTTCCAGCACTGACTCGGTCAAAGGCATCCATTAGGGTGGTTACTTCAGTTTCACGACCGTACAGTTTTTGGGGGATGAACAATTGCCCAGATTTATCTCGCTGACCTGGAAGGAAGTATTCACTTTTGCCATATCTTTGCAATTGAACGAGACATTCTTCTAAATTTACCTTTAATCCTTGGGCGCTTTGATATCGAGCTTCAGCGTTTTTAGCTAATAATTTCATCACAATCGCTGAAATTGATGCGGGAATTTTTAGATTGAGCTGATCGGGAGAAGCAGGTTGTTTAGAAATGTGAAAATGAACGAGTTCCAGCGGGTCAGTAGAAGAGAAAGGTAAATTTCCCGTCAGCATTTGATAAAAGGTGACACCTAAGGAGTAAAAGTCGGTACGGTAGTCAATCGACCGATTCATTCTCCCTGTTTGTTCGGGCGACATATAGGCAAGGGTGCCTTCTAGTAAAGTGGGATTACCTTGTGTCTGAGTTTCTCTAGAAAGACGCGATGAAATACTAAAATCTATAATTTTAACTTGACCATTTTTAGAATTTATCAGGATATTGTGGGGTTTAAGTAGCTAGGATGATTTAAACCTAAAACGCTCTAACGTATATCCCCCTTGTTCACTCCGTGATTCCATGCCGTCCATTACAGCCAGGGCTAAATCATATTCATTGTCGAACATTCGTCCTGAAATTTCATGGGTTTTGAGTTGATGCCACTGTCCTTCGATGGGGTTCATCTGGGAGCAATAAGCAGGCAAAAAGAA